>CAYXEN010000041.1:0-23504 GCA_964464035.1 uncultured bacterium
AACAGGAAAGGATAGTCGCGCAAGGAATATTCTCTCCGGAAATGGTCAAGACGGAAGTCGAAAGGTTCACGAACGGAGCCACTGTGGGATCGACGCGACTATGGCTCCTTCTCGAATTCGAGCTCTGGTACGAAAAATGGATGCGCTCCTAGGAGCGCCTGCGCAGATTCCCGGATCGCAGGTTGAACCACAACCTGGCGACTCCCCCTCCGACGGGGCCCGCCTTGCACGCGAGGTATCCCAGACGTGACTTCAGGTTCATCCTGTTCGCTTCCAGGGACCTCCTGAACGCATCCATGCCCTTGGTCATTTCGCCCGTTCGCACGTAGAACCCTCCCAGTTTGGAGAGGAGATTGCTGATCCTCCTGTTTCTGAGCGAAGCCGGGCAGGAGATTTCCGCGGCGAACTTCTCTATCACCGATATCGCGTCGGGTATTATGAGCTCGTCGTTCGTGTAGTTGTCCTCGTGCAGCCTGCGCACGGCCAAGGCCTCATCGACGTAGGCGATATCGTATTCCCTCGCCAGGCGGAGGCAGAACTCGTAGTCATCGCTTCCGCTGCTTATGGTCTCATCGAGGAAACCGACCCGTTCGAAGCATTCACGCTTCACGAGGACCGTTATGATGGGGATGAAGTTGCGCATGAACAGCGCTTTTACGACCTGTTCCCTCGCAAGCCCGTTGATGCCCTTCGGCACCTTGCAGCAGGTATCCTTCACGAGCACACCGTGCCGGTTCATGAGCCCCATGTTGGAGAAGACGAGCCCGATGTCTCCGTTCTTTCGTGATTCGAAAGCGGCTATCTCGCGTGAGAGCTTCTCGGGCCGCCAAAGATCGTCCTGGTCCAGGAACGCAACGAAATCCCCGTCGGAGAGCCTTATGCCGGTGTTCCTCGCCGCGGGGATGCCGCGGTTGACGTCGTGCCTCGTATACCTGACTCTGCCGCCGCTCGCATAGTCCATGACCACTTCCCGCGAACGATCACTCGAACCGTCGTCCACGACTATGATCTCCAGGTCCCGGTGGGTCTGGGCGAGAACACTCTCTATCGCTTCTCCGATGAACCTTTCCCCGTTGAAGCAGGGTATTACGACGGATACTTTCGTGTTCGAGGACTGCATCCCGATTTACGGCTCCTTTGAAAATTGCTCGATAGGACGGGTACGAAGGGGTCCCATGCAAACGCTCAGCGCATCAGCCGCCTGTCGCTCTCCCTGACTTCCCCCGCCAGGGATAGTAAAACAAGATAGAGCGGTATGGCAAGGACCGCTGTGCCGAGGAGGATCCAGATCGAATCGACCCGGGAAGAGAGGGTCTTCGCGGCGAAGAAGCACAAAAGACCCACCGGAAGCGACGAAACAGAGGCGGCGAGAAGAGACCGCCATGGTATCAGCCATTCAAGGTAACGACCGGAAACGAAGAAGATCAACACCGGATAGGACATGTAGCTGACCGTCGTCGCTATCGCGGCTCCCATATAGCCGTACGGAGGAATCAGGAACCAGTTGAGAAGGAGATTCATCACCACTGCCCCGGCGACCAGCAACAACATCATTCTCGTCTTCTCCATGAGCTCCAGACCCTTGTGGCCGTACATGGAGAATCCCCAAGCGAAAAACCCGGCGAGGACCACGGGTATTATCCGCGCTCCGGCTCGAAATTCCCATCCCAAGAGCAAACGCACGAGCTCGCGGTTGAACACTCCCACGAACACCGCCGCCGGAACCACGATGAGAATGTAGTACCTCGAAAACTCCCTGATCACCGAGGGTACGCGTGAGCGCTCGCCGCTCTCCCACACGTTCATCACCAGCGGATGCGCCGCCATTATTATGGGTCCGGAGAGCAGGCTGACGCCCATATTGACGAGGTTGTAATTGGCTGCGTATATACCCACCTGGGAAGCATCCTTGAAAAACGCCAGCATGAACTTGTCGCAGAAGGACAATATCTGTCCCGCCATCATCCAGCCGATGATCGGGAAGCCGTAAGAAGCAGTCGCTTTCACGAAGCCGAGATCGAAGCCTCTGAACACCGGCCTCCGTCCCGCTCCCCGCAGCTTCAACGCCATCGGTATGATCAGCAAGAAATACGCGGCGGCGGCGCCGAGAATGATGCCGACTACGTCTCTTTTCACGAAGAAGACGAGGGCGAGGGCGATGAGGAGCCGAAGAACCGACATCGCTATCCTGTGCAACGCGAAAGACCCGGATCTCAGGTCGGCCTGGAAGACCGAATTGATGCTCAGAAACACCAGGCCCGACACGACCAGGGCCAGCCCCGGAAAATAGAAATGGGCGTAGACACCCATCCGCCCCTCGAGCGGATAATAGAAGACCGACGCGAGGAGAACCACCATGGCGGATACGACGAGGATCAACCCCATGAACTTGCTCATGAAGTCGTCCAGATTGCCTTCCGCCTTGAACCTGGGCAGATAGCGGAGCACCGATTGCTGAATCCACCCCGATGCCAGGGTCGTGGATATGACGGCCGAAGCAGCGACGAGAGTGTACCAGCCGTATTCCTCCGACGTGAATATGCGGGTGAAGACGGCCACCCCCACGATGCTCGCCAATGCGGGGATGACAGCGGCGGGAAAATAATTGAGGGCGTCCGCCCTCAGCTTGGTGAGGTAGCCGGCCGGAATCACTTCACTACCCGCTCCCCCCGTCCCCTCGGCTTGCTTGCCGGAAACCATTGTACTGATCACCCGTCTTCAGAACCACGGCGCGAGCCGCAGCCTCAATAAGTCTGTTCACCCAAGGTCTTCTCGCACAATGCGCGGATCCCACCCGTCCTGTGCACGCCTCTCTCCGTCACGATGAAATCGATCAAGGATGCGGGAACCCTCTCGAAGTACAGGTTGCGTACTTCGATGTCGGATGGGGCGCCCTTCCAGACCTCGCTCCTGCGATGGGATTCACCCGGATCGATGAATCCCGGTCCCATCTTGTACGTGTCACCGAGAACGATCACGGGACGCTTGCTGCTTCGTGCCGCCAATGCGAGCAGATGCGAACCCATCTTGTTGATGACGGATCCGTCGGGAAGAATCGCGTCGCATCCCATCATAGCGCAGTCGCACTCCTCCATGACCGAGACCATCATGGCTTCGGTGATGAGCGCTATCGACCGAGCCCTGCCGCGGAGGCGCCCGGCAAGCTTCCTTCCCTCGCAAAGCGGGCGCGACTCGCATACGACGACGTCGAAGCGATTCTTTCTCGCCCCGAGCACCGCAAGGAGCGCCGAACTGTAACTCAACACCATGGGTTTTCGAATCGCCGGGAACCGGCTGAAGAAGTTCCGCTTGATCCGCGCATGCAACGTTCCCAGATCCTTTTCCAGGGTGCGTGCGATCAGCCTGAGCTCCGTTCCCGCCTTCGCTGCATCCTTCGCGTTCGCGGTCCTGACCGCGAACTCACGGGCGAAACGCGATGCAACTCCGCCGATGGGAACCATGGCGGGCCTCAGGCGTGACAGGCGCCTGCAAAGCTCGAGAACCGCCCGTCGATACGCCACGGGAGAAGCCCCTGCAACCGGCCCGGCGACCGAGAGGGCGCGCAAGGCGGAGACGGCGAGTTCGTGGGCTCCGCTCTCCTTGTCGACGACGATTCCCCGGAGGAGTTCACGCAAATGCTTCTCGTTCTTGAAGACGCTCATCACCAGCCGTCCGATCGAGAGCCGGATACCCGCCTTCGAAAGGCTCACTCCTCCGGCTTCTTGAGCTCGTTCAACTTCTTGTAATAACTTATGATGACGTCCCTTCTGCGCACCATGCCCTTCAATCGGTTGGATCCTTCACGTTCCACCACGGGCAGCGTGTCCATGTCGCATTCCGCGAACTTCTGGAGCACCGTCGCCAGGTTCTCGTCCATGCTCACGTAGGGGATATTGTCGTCGGCTATTTCGCGCATGATGAGGAGGTTGTCGAGATCCCTCTCGACGAGGATGTCCCTCACGTCGTTTATGGAGAAGATACCCGTCATCTCGCCCTTGTCGTTCACGACGGGGAAACTCTGCTGGTGCGTCTCGGTCATGATGGGAATGAATTCCTTGAGCGTCATGTTCTCCGGTATGGTTATCAGGGAAGAATCCTCTGGGAAGATGTCCCGGACGTGCATGTCCTCCAGGAGGTCCTTCACGAAATCTCCTTGATGCGCCGGTGAATCCGCCCGTGTCATCACCTGTTTCTCATATATGCTCCATCTTCTCCCTATGATGAATGCAATCGAGCATACCCACATGGCGGGGACCAGGAGATTGTAATTACCCGTCATCTCGCTCACCATGATGATGGTCGAAATCGGGGCGTTCGATGCCGCGGCGAAGAATCCCGCCATGCCGACGATGACGAAGGCTCCGGGATGAGGAATGAGAGAGGGAGCCAGCCCGTTGAAATACTTGCCCACCACGCCTCCGAGAGAACCGCCGATCACCATCGAAGGGCCGAACACGCCGCCGCTGCCCCCTGACCCTATGCTGAAGGACGTCGTCAGTATCTTTCCAATGGCTATCAGGAAAAGCAGCTTGATGCCTATCGTGTTGTCCAGAGCACCCTGGATGACCCCGTAGCCGAGCGCGAGGGTCTGCGGTATGTAGAAACCTATCAATCCCGTTAGCACCCCCCCTACGGCGGGCTTGAGATGATTCGGTATCCTTATCCTGGCGAACAGGTTCCTCGCACCGTAGAAACACCTTACGTAAACGGGCGAAGCCAGGGCCACGACCACGGCCAGAACCGTGTAGGGGAGCAGTTCGAAGGGGTGCGAAAAGGAGAAACCGCTCTGCTTGAACAATGGATTGAATCCGAAGAAGAGTCCGAAGGTGGAATATGCCACGATAGTCGTCACCGTGGCCGGGATGATCACTTCCGTCTCGAACTCCGGCTCGCGATAGAGAATCTCCGCCGCGAAGAGAGCCCCGGCGAGGGGAGCGCGGAATATGCTTCCGATCCCGGCGCCGAGCCCGGCGGCGAGAAGAATCCTCCTCTGCTTGCTGTCCAATCCGAGTCGATCGGCCAGGAAGGACCCGAATCCGGCGCCGATGAGCGCTATGGGACCCTCCCTACCACCCGAACCGCCCGAACCGAGGGTGAGCGCCGAAGCAATGGTCTTGATTATGGGTACGCGTTTCCTGATCCTCCCGTAATTGTTGTGGAAAGCATCGATCGCCGCGTCGGTGCCGTGGCCCTCGGCCTCCGGGGCGTATTTGTAGACGATCAGACCGCTCAGAAGGCCGCCCAACGCCGGAATGATTATCAACATGTACCTCTTGAGAGGTACGCCGCTTTCGGCGAGAAGAGGCGGTTCGCCGTAAGGAGACGCGGGGCGGTAGCCGGCCATGAGATCCAGGAAGTAGTGGATACCAAGCTGGCAGAGAACGTAGAAGAGAACCGCGCCCAAGCCGGCGATCACTCCTACCACTATGCCGTATACCATGTAGGTGCCTATCGACTTGAGGCTGAAAGTGGAGAATATTCTTTCGAAAAATCTATGCAGACTGGCCATGGCTGTAACCCTGTCTCATTACAGTTCGCTTGCATTGGATCCAGATTTCCGGGAGATTGTAGGCGCTAAATGTAAACTCCCGTCCCGCGCTTGGCAAGCTGTTTTATGCAGGGAAGACGCGCCGCCTGAACGGATGCCGTCCAAGTGAACCATGCCAGCAAGGCGCCGACGACGAAGCCGGCCGCCACCAGGGCCGGGCCGCCGTCGAGGCCGTTCGCACTCACGCGGTTCCATACGAGCGCCAAATCGTCTCCGCGCAGCAACTCGGCCTCGTGAGAACCCGGACGGAAGCCGCGCAGGCGGGTCACGACTATCGATCCCATCTCGTAGTAGTCACCGGTCAACGAGACCAGCGGAAGGAGAGTTTGAACGAAACCTATTCCATAGAGCAGGATGCTCCCTTTCCTCGCGGCCGCGACGAGTAGAGGCACCCCGAAAAAAATCGTCAGAAGGTAGGGAGCGAACACCGTGGAGAAATACGTGAAATCGTTGCCGTGCGTATCGAATGCGGCGAGCCGCCCCGCGTAGCGGCCGCCCGGATTCACGAAATCGAAAACTCTCGCGAGCAGCTCTCCTCCGTAGATCCGCTTTATCTGGAGTTCCTCGACTTCTCCCCCGGCCGCCAGGCACCCCAGGGCATGGAGAATCTCGTGAAACGGCACCGTGACGAACCACGCAGCCCCCACGACGATGATCAGAGGAACGAAGATCGAGAGGAGGGATTCATCTCTTCGGGCAAGGAGCGGCGCCATCAAAGCTCCGGGGATCTCCCGGGCGGGCGACAGAAACAATCTTCGCACGCGGCCCCTCCTCGTCTATTCGTTGAAAGATCGCGGCCCTGAATCGAAGGCTTCGGATCAAACGTCGTATTTGGCCGCTATCGGCATTCTCCTTCCACTTCCAAAAGCCTTCGAAGTGACTTTCAACCCGGGAGGAGCCTGCTTTCTCTTGTACTCGTTCTTCCTCACCATGTCCACCACCCACCTGACGGTCTCGGCCGCGAAGCCAGCGGCGGTGATCTCTGCGGCCGACTTGCCCTCGTCCACGTAGAGGGCCAGGATCTCGTCCAGCACGTCATAGGGGGGCAACGTATCCTGATCGAGTTGCCCGGGCTTGAGCTCCGCCGACGGAGCCTTGCGGATGATCTTCCCAGGGATCACTTCCCCGCCGCGGTTTATGTAAGCGGCCAACTTGTAGACGAAGGTCTTGGGCACGTCTGATATGACCGCGAGACCTCCGCTCATGTCGCCGTACAGGGTGCAGTAACCCACGGCCAGTTCGCTCTTGTTGCCCGTGGACAACGGGAGCCATCCGAACTTGTTGGAGAAAGCCATGAGAATGTCGCCCCGTATCCGCGCCTGGATGTTTTCCTCGGTGACGTCCTCGTCGCGCCCCTCGAAAGCGCCGCGCAGGGACTCGTCGTACGCTTTCATTATCGAGCCGATCGGAATCTCGACGAGTTCTATTCCCAGATTGCGCGCGAGTTCGGCGGCGTCCTTCACGCTCCCCTCGGAAGAGTAAGGCGATGGCATGGCCAGAGCCGTCACATTCGCGGAGCCGACCGCATCCACGGCGACGGCACACGTCACCGCCGAATCTATTCCTCCGGACAGGCCGAGAACCACGCGCTCGAATCCGCATTTCGTGACATAGTCGCGCGTACCCAGGACCAGAGCCCGGTAGACACTTTCGACTTCCTCCTGGTATTCGTATCGAATCTCCCCGCCCGGATCGTCCAAGTCCACCGTGACCATATCCTCCTCGAAAGCGGGCATGACGACGCGAGGTTTACCCTTGTCGTCCACGAAGAAACTCCTCCCATCGAAGACGAGATCATCGTTGCCCCCGACCTGGTTCACCATCACGAAGGGGACGCCGTGTTTTGCAGCCTGGTGTCCAAGGAGTTCGAAACGAATCCTCTCCTTGCCGGTCGTGAAGGGAGAGGCTGCGATGTTTATCATGAGATCGGCTCCTTTGCCGGCCAGGATCTCGATGGGATCGCTTGGATAGGTCTTTCTGCACCAGAAATCGGCATCGTTCCAGGCGTCCTCGCATATGCTTATTCCCAGTTTTCCGCCCTTGAACGAGAAGACTTCCACATCCTCCGCCTGATCGAAATAGCGCGCCTCGTCGAAGACGTCGTAAGTAGGCAGGAGAGACTTGGCTTGCTTGAAGACAACCTTGCCTGAATGAATCAAGAGGGCGACGTTGAAGATTCCCTTTCCCTCGGACTCCTCGGCCTTGACCGGAGCTCCCACGATCACGCCCGTATCGGCGTACGAACGGCAGGCGCGGGCGATCTTCCCCACAGCCGCTTCCGCTTCGGCCACGAAGGCGGGCCTGTCGAGAAGGTCCTTGGGAGGATACCCGGTAACGCACAATTCCGGGAAAACGATGAGGTCGGGCGAGGCTTTCGCGGCGCGCTCCACGGCGTCGAGGATCTTCGAAACGTTGCCGTCGATATCCCCCACCGTGGGATTCAGCTGCACGAGTGTAAGTTTCATGCCTTCAGCGAGTCAGAAGCCTGCACGCGGGCGGAGTACCTCATCCGCAGGCGCGCGCCCGTTCCATGGATCGAGATTAATGGAGGCGAAGAGCATCTACAAGCCATTTTCTCGGCTATCGCTCGAGTCGACCGGCTCGTTCTTCTCGATCACGCCTATTACGAGGTAATTGGCCGAAGGGAAAGGCCTTCCATACGTGGGCCGAATCAACCCCCCGAGCTCGGACGCCGGCAACTCGATCCAGCGGTTGTCCCGGGATACCCTCTTCATGAGATGCACCCGCGTGAACTCGAGTCTGCCGCTTCTCAAGAGCTCGTCCAGGTAGGGGTTGTGCCCGAGCGGCAGGGTGACCACGGCCTTTCCTCCCGGCTTGACCAGGGTCTCGAGCTTGGCAAAAGCCCTTTCTATCTTGGGGGGGTCTCTGTCCTCGTCCCATCCCACGTGCTCCAGCGTGGAGATGCTGATCACGAGGTCATACTTTCTGTCCGGCGAAAAATCCACTATGTCCTCGTTTATCACGCCCTCCCTCTTCTCGAACTTGTCCACCACGTCGTGCGCAAAATCCAGGTAGTGCGGGAGAACGCTTCCCACTTCCAGCACATCCCTGTTCTCGAATTCGGCCAGGAACTTCCTTGCGATGGGAATCTCGACGCACCTCTCGTTGTTGAAGGTCACGTTGTAAGGATGGAAGAAGTACCTGTAGCGCCCGCCGTCGAATTCGAACTCCCATCTGGACTTGAAAACCTTGCAATAGACATGCAACAGGTAGTAACGTACCGGCGTGAGGCCGGTCACGCGGAAAGCGAAATTCACCAAGCGCCGGGCGAACTCCAGGGGCCCTTCCCTCTTGAGGACCGCGATTCCCCTGGACAGAACCGAACGCCCGCTTTCTTCGGCCCGCGCGGTCGTTTCCATGTCCTTTCTTCTCACCTTGAACCTTTCCTCCTGCGTATCTCGGGCTCCGGACCCGGCTCTTCTCTTCGCGGCCCGACCATGATCAGCGGATGACTATGGATCCCACCGAAACCCCGGCGTATAGATCATCGTCATAGAGGTAATCGCGCAAACTGAAATTCGGTATGAAGGCCCTGTCCATGAGCTTGACCGACACCTCGTACCTTCCCGGCGCCACGTCGGGAGGGATGCCGATCTCCGCCTCGTCTTTCACGAGAACCCCGGGCGGCCAGGTATCGGGGCCGAGCATGCCGCCCAGAATCTTGTGATCGGAACGAAAGCGGTAACGCTCCCCCGCAGCCTTCTCCCTCACCTTGCGGAGCATCTTGGAAAACACCCGCGTCTTGGAGGGAAGTCGGGGATCCTCGCTGTCGAAACGAACACTGACTACGTAACCGCGCATCGGGTAAGACCGCTCGCCCGTCCAAACGATGGACAACCGCATCGAATCCCCCCTGGCAGCCGACGCGTCTTCCATGCGCGCCGCGGCGACGATCGCCTCGCCCGCCCTGGCGCCGATGTCCCGGTATCCCGCGGGAAGGGCGGAGAGAAAATACGGGTTGCTCACCGGCTCCTCCTCCGCCGGGCTCTTCCCGTTCCATCGGAGCACTATGAACCCCTTGCGCTCGTAGAGCACATCGAAGACGTCTTCATGCGCGGCGAATTTCTCGCGAACCAGCGGATAGAGCCGCTTGTCGAGCGACCAGTAATAGAGCATGGGCGTGCGCCGCGGTCGATTGTTTATGACAACGTATTCTGCTTTCAGATCGGCTAGAAGGGATACCGTCGTCCGGATGTCCACGAACGGGCTCATGATATCCCTGCACTTCCGTAATCTCGTGAGCAGGGATTTATCACCGGGGGATGCATGCTGATCCAGCGTGCAAGCCACGTATTGAGGAGTCCGCGCCGCGATGGAATAGGACGTCAGGGGGTCCGATGCCACTACTGAGCCCTCGGGAACGTACTTGCGCAGGAACTCGAGTCCATCCTCCCAGGCCAGGAAGCTCTCGGCCTTTTCGCGCTGGAGACGCGAAGGGGCGAAGATACTCTTGCTTATCGCCTTCTCCCCCTCGATGCCGAGGGATACCAGCATGACTCCGATGAGCGCCCAACCGGCCAAGGTACGCTTCATACTCCGCCTCGTTCCCCCGAGGAAAGCGACGATGAAATAAGCGGCAAGCATATAGTACGGAAACACGAGCGGAATGCGCAAAACGAGGTAAGTGAGCAACCGGTGGAGAGGCACGAGCAGGATCGGGTTGAGAAGCACGATCGGAATCGTGAAAGATGCGGCGAAGAGGTAACCGAGCCCCGTCTCTTTCTCTCTCTCCTTCCAAAGAAACAACGGCGCGAGAAAAGTCGACGCCCCCGCGAGCCCGAACCAGGTGTAGAGCCTGACGGGATCCGCGATGAAGAGCGATTGAGTCAAGTAGAGTACTCCCTGGATCTGGCTGTGTATCTCGTTGGGTTGCCCGTATGCGGTGACGTACCTGTAGAAGGCGTAGGGAGCCATCCCTGCGCCTGCGACCAATCCCGCAGTGACGATCCGCGACACATGCTCCCTGAACCCCATCCGCGGAAAGCATATCTTCCAGACCGCCGCCACGGCCAGAGCGAAGCAGGAAACGACCGCGTAGAAGATGTGCACGGCGGCCGCCGCGAAAGCGAAGATCATGCAATCGAGGAGTGAGCGGGCGTCTTTCCGTTCCAAGTAGCGAAGGATGAAGACCAATTCGAACATGAAGAACGCGAAACCGAACCGGTTGCCGTAGTAGGTCTCCCGGATCGTCGTTCCGCCGACGCCGGAGAGAAGGCTCACTAGAAAGATGAGGGCGGACAGGGACGCGATCCGCCCGTCCGCGAAGAGAGCGAGCGTCGCCGCGTAGATCGACAATACGAAGAGCACGGCCAGGACCGCGTTCCATGCTCCGAGAACGGGTAGCGCATCGGAGCCGAGATACCGCGCCGAGAAACCGTAGAAGAAATGCAGGAGCCCCTTGCGCACGTCCTTCCCGTTTTCCCCTGCGTCCACGTAGAACTCCGTCAAGGGGAAGGCCTCTCCCGTCTTGTTGATCTCGTTCACGTACGCGGCGTGATCCAGCGTGTCCTTGGTGAATCCGATCGAAGGCCCGCTCTTCCAGAGAAGGAAGAAAACGACGATGCACGGTATGATGACGATCAACGCCGAGCGCGTCGATCCCGTCGCGTGCGGCTCGCCGGCTCGCCCTCCTCCCCGGATCGCCCACGACACAAGGAGAAGCGCCGTGAACGCCGGATAGGACTCGAGCAGAAGCCCAAGCCGCGCTCCCGCCAGAGTCCATGCGAATGCGACGGCAAGAAAGAAGGAGAGGCCATAGAGAGCAGCGGCCGTAAGCGCCGCCGTTCTATCATCCACGGTGCGGCCGAGGAGTCTGCCGACGAACACGCCGGGAAACAAAACGATGTAACCGAATAGGAACGGTATCCCCCAGATCTCCGGCGAGCCGGGCAGCGACTTCCAGGGGGCGATATAATAGAGAGCGGTCAACAACAAAAAGGCTGCGGCCTCGTAGATCCTTTTCTCACGCCTCATGCCGGCCACCGTCCTCGATTAGCGACAGGTAGATCTCTTCGTGCCGCCTCGCGCATGCATCCCACGAGTAACCGGTTTCGACCAGCTTTCTCGCTTCGGTGCCGACGCGTTTGCGCAGCGACGGATCGCCGAGGGCTTTCACTACGGCTCCAGCGAATTCATCCTCCCCGTCCGCCAGGATGATGTTCTCGCCGTCGGCCGCGTCGATTCCCTCCGCGCCGAGAGAAGTGGAAACGATCGTCTTGCCCATCGCCATCGCTTCCAGAATCTTTATCTTCATGCCACCCCCCATTCTCATGGGGCACACTGCGATCGTCGCCTGGGCCACGTACGGCCTCAAATCATCGACATAACCCGTGACTTCCACTCCCTTCTCGGAGGCGAGTTCCGTGATCTCGCGCGGCGGGGAGGAGCCGGCGACGACGAAGCGCACTTCGGGGATTCGGTCGCGGATCCGCGGGAGTATTCTTTCGTGAAAGTGGAGCACGGCGTCTATGTTGGGCGGGAAACTCATGGTCCCCGTGAAGATCACGCTCGGAGCATCGCCCCCGCTCTCGTCTCTCGGTTCGAAGTAATCCGTATCCACCCCGAGGGGTACGTGATGAACCCTAGCACCCGGCGCCAGGTTCTTCAGGAACTCGAAGTCTCTCTTCCCCACGGTGACGGTGGCATCCACATCGCCGAGAACCCTTCTTTCATAACTCCTGACCCTTCGATACCACAATCGCTCCGCGAGACCGCCCGCTCCTCCCCTGCCCGCCACCGCCATCCTTCTCTTTATGGCCAGGGAGCGGGAATCGACGGCGTGAAGGACTCTCGGCGGGGAAGGAGCCTTTTCCAGGAATTCCACCGCATCGAGGAGATGGAAGTGAACGATGTCGATCTCCCGTCTCGAGATGATTTCCAGGATCTTTGCTCTCAGCCGCGAATACAGCGCCGGCTGCTGCTCGCGCAACAGGAAGCCAGAATTCCAGGAAAGCATGTTCTTGAGGTGCCTGAGCGCCGGCCGACCGAGCTCCTCGTACGGCACGAGGTCTATGCCGGCGAAGAAAGAATCGAAATCGGCCGTCTTCGCCCTGTCCTCTCCGCTCCTCTCGAACGCGACGAGGTGAAGCTCGTGCCTGCTTCCCAGCCTCTTGAAAAGATTATAGAAGCAGAGCGATGAACCCCGAGTGTACGGATGCGGAACTTGTAGACTGATCACGAGGATTTTCATGGCAACCCCGGAGTTTAAGCGCCCCGCTCACGACTTCGGCCTCATCTACCGAGAGCCGCGAAAGGCGTGGGCGTCGACTATCGAGAAACAGGAATATACCTTCGCGCGCTTTCACGCAGTTGGCGGTACATCCTTCTCCTCTCCTCCCTTGTCATGAGAAGCTCGGTTCCGAACACGAGTATCATTATGACGCCGAATATCGCGGCTACGGCGATCTCGCCCAGGAGAAACATGAGCGGCACCAGACATATGAAAAGACTGCTCGGCTTCAAAGTGAAGCCCTCCCGCCAGTACCAGACGATGATCATGATGAGAATGCATCCGAAGGCGATCGTAGTCGCTGCCGCGGCACCCATTATTCCATACCTTGGGATCAATATGTAGTTGAGAATCACGTTGCAAACCAGCCCGAAAGAGTTGCACACGAGCGGTATGTAAGTCTTCTCGATCAGGCCCGAGTAACCTCCGATTGTCCAGTATATCGTATTGAGAAGCCAGAAGATCAGAAGCACCCCGACCAGAACGGCGCTCTCCTCGTACTCGCTTCCGTAGAGAACCCCGATGATCTCGTCCTTGAAAATCATTATGAGCACGGCGGCGCTGAGCAGTACGAGTGTATTGCCCCTGACCGAGAAATCCAGTATGTCCCTCGCCTTTTCCTTTTCGCCCTCCTCCCAGAGGCTGCTCAGGGTCGGCATGATCACGTTCCCTATGACGATACCGAAAGCGAAGAGCAGTCCCGTCACGTTCGTCGCGATGGAATAGATCCCCACCTTTTCCAGGCCGAGGAAATAGTTCAGCATCCAGCGATCGGTGTAACGGAACAAGTTGAACACGATGGGCGAGATGACGAACCAGATCGAATACTTGAAAATCTTGCGATAGAATCCCTTTTCTTCTATCCTCCGCGCCGATGATTCATCCCGGTTCAAGTATCTGAGAAGAAGAATTCCGAAAATCAAGACGACCAGGACGAGCGATACGAGGTTGCCGATCACCGCGGACACGGCGGTGTGAAAAACCAGGACGAGCACTATCCCGAGGACCGTGAAAGCAAGAAACTGAGCGAAAGCGAGAGAATAGCTGAGCTTGAACACCCTCAACCCGTTGTAGGTCTGGACCAGGCACTCATAGGCGGACATGGGAAGAATGCTCAGGGAACAGACGATGATGATGGTCTTGTAATCCGGAGAGTTGTATATGAGCCCCGATATCCACTCGGGGAGAAGCAGGCAAAGCAGTGTTATGGCGACGCTTGCGCTCGTCGCCATGAAGAAGGTCCGCGCCGCGAAATCCCTGAGCATCCCCCGCTTCTCGTACTGGGGCACGTAACGCGCGAATGACGACGGGACGCCGAGCCTCGCCACGGCGGCGATCAGGGGTATGAAAAAGAAGGCGAGGGTGTAGACGCCGTACTCGCCCGGCCCCAGAACCCTGGCGAAGATTATTCCCCGCCCCGTCTGAAGCACTTGCCGCACGATCGTGAACGCGAGAACGATTCCCGCGGATTCGGCGATGCTTTCCTTATCGAACCACTTGCTCTTGTGCATGATACGGCTCGCTCGGCTTGCAAGATCCGAGCCTAGAGTGTAGATCAACGGCTGTAAATAATCCAGTGAAAAGGGGTTATGGGCCGATAAAACCGAGGGCGGTCCGCAGGGCACAAGATGCTTGCGCGACATGTCGCGGTACGTATACTTAGCGCATGCACACGCGCTTTCTGCGATCGATCGCCGCAACACTTTCAAGGAAAGCAACCGAGTCGACAAGAACCTCCTGACCGGACAAGGGGGGATAGGTGTCGGATTCAAGATTCTTGGATTCAGACTCAACTATACGTACGTGTTACAAACCAGAAGATTCAAGAGCCAAAAGAAGGCGCACGTATTCGGAGGAGTGACGTTGTCGGCCGAGATCTAGGAGCGATCCGGATCGACGCCTGTTCTTCCTCGGTGCGGCCGGTGCTTCCGGCATTCCCCTGACCGGAGGCCGCCGGGTTCCGGGAAGCGACATTCTCATACCAACGATACTTCCTCTGTGCTACTATCTTCAGGCCATGGAAAGAGATCGGAGTGTCAATACCGCCGGGGGCGCCGCCCGAGTCCTCATCCACCTGGCGCTCCTGGCCGTGCTCATAGTGGTTGTTTTTCAACCGCTGACGAAATACTTTTTCGCCCAGGATGATTTCAAGCTCATCTACGACGCTTCCTTCCGTGCCGAGAAATTCCTGGGAGGATTCTTCGGTTCGCAGCCCGGGCAGTTCAGGCCTCTGAGCAAGTTCCTTTACTTCAGGATCATGTACAGGCTTTTCGGTCTGGATCCGTTTCCATATCACATCGTCTCGCTTCTCTTCTACATCACCAACGCCTTGCTCTTGTATTTCCTTCTTCGAAAGTTCCGCCTCTCTTCGCGGGCCGCCGTCGTCACCGCCGCATTCTTTGCCCTCAACGCTTCGTTCATCAACATAGTAGCGTGGATCTCGTGCATACAACAATTGCTCGGGCAGTTCTTCTCGCTCCTGTTCATGCTCTGCGCCATGGCCGCGATAGAGAAACGATCCATGGCTCTGTCGGCGCTGAGTGCCTGCCTCTACCTCGCCGCTATCGCGGCGATAGAGCAGGTCTTCGCCCTGCCCATGGTGGTGCTGGTGTGGGCTCTTCTCTCCCGCGAACGAAAGGGCTCCGGCGCACCGGAAGGCTGGCCGGCCGCCGTGACCCCGCCGCTTGCGGTCATGATGTTGTACGCACTGTTTATTCTCGTATACAAAGGAGTACCCACCGGAGGGCCCTACGCTTTCCATATCGGCGGGAACGCTCTCGTAAACCTCGCGGCCTACCTCCACTGGGTTTACGATTTCTCGATCGAGATTCCTTTTCTCATAAACAGATTCCGGCCCGGTTTCTCCAGCCACCATATCCTGCTTGGGGCGGTTGTGCTCTACAACCTCGCAAGGAGGCGCAAGGGAATCGTTCTGGTATCCTGCGCCTATTATCTGGTCGCCATTGTCCCCCTCCTCTTCCTCACGGACCATACTTACCTCATCCATACATACATCCCCTCGCCCGCCATGATGCTGCTGCTCGGGTTCGTCGTGGAGGATTTCCTCTCTCTCTTGGGAAAATGGAAGGAACAGGCGCCGGCGATCGCACCGGCCGCGGCAATGCTCACTATAGCTCTCATGGGCATGAGCCAGGTGGAGCGCAACCGAAACAACATCTTACGTTCGAACTTCCGTCTTCCCAGGGACTATGTTCTCAGGCGCGCGATCATCGCCGAGACCGCCTATCGTGATATAACAACGCGCAAAGCGGACTTGCCCGAAGACGGCAGGGTGTTTCTCGCGTACCTGGGAGAACGTTCATGGTACACGGACAACGTGATCGCAGCTCTCGGCGACGGGAGTGCGGTGAAGCTCTTCTACGATAAACCCCGACTTGAAGTGTTCTGGCATGCCAAAGGCGACACCCTGGAATCCTACGAGCCCGACGGTTCCCAGGTTCTGTTCTTCGACTATTACGGTCACTTCTATCTGAGTTCCGAGATCAACCGGGAGGGTTCGGCGATAGGAAGGATTCCGTCCGGAAAGCGTCCCGACGATCCGCCGAGATGAAGTAACCGCTCGAGGGTCGCCGGCGTCAAGAGTAAGCTCATGTATCGCTATAAATATTCTTTCAAACGGAAAGGACGAATATGCTCGAAGACTATATCTGGTTAATATGGTCGTTGGGATTGGTTGTCATCTGGGCCGCCATCTTTGTTTATTACAAGAAGGCCAGGAGGAGAATGCTCTGGGCGAGTCTTTTGACCATGCCGTTCGGGCTTACCGAGCCGATATTCGTGCCTGAATACTGGAATCCGCCTTCACTCTTCAACTTGGCCCGCAGAACCGGATTCGACCTGGAAAGCCTGATTTTTTGTTTCGGTATCGGCGGACTCGGTATTGTGCTGTACGATATCATATTCAAGGTCAAACATGAAAAAATGGATTGGACTGAACGTCACGACCGGCATCATCGCTATCATCTTTTGGCGCTGATCTCGCCTGTCGTCTTCTTTCTCGTTTTTTATTTCGCTTTCGATTGGAACCCGATCTACGTCGGAAGCGCTTCAATGTTCTTGGGGGGGCTTGCGGCACTCCGCTGCCGACCCGATCTGAAAGTGAAAATCTGGGTCGGAGGGTTGATATTTCTTCTTTTCTATTTCGTGTATTTCTTCCTGCTGGATTTGCTGAATCCCGGCTACGTGAAACGAGTCTGGACATTGTCCGAGATTTCCGGAATCGTGATTCTCGGGATTCCCGTAGAAGAATTGCTGTTCGCTTTTACTTTCGGGATGCTGTGGTCGAGCTATTATGAACACATCAACTGGTACAAATTGAAGCCTAGATAGGAGGGCGGACCATGGAATGGTTGTCGGAAAACTGGTTCTGGGTGCTGGTTTTCATTGTTTTCATCGCCATGCACATGTTCGGTCACGGCGGGCATGGTGGTCACGGCGGCGGTGCGCATCACAAGCCCCATGACAAACACCCTGCGCAAGGCGATGACGGCCGCGGGAACGAATAAAACGGTTTCTTGATTTGTTGCTCTGAGAGTCGGCGGCCCGGCGAAGTCGATTCAAATTCCAAGGAGGTCGATTATGTTGAACATGAAAGCAACCACTTGGTCACTTGGCGTCTTTACCGCGTTCAGCTTCATTCTCTGTGTTATCTACGGCCTGATCACGCCCGAAAGCATGCACATGCACAAATTCCTTGAAAGCGTTCTCCCCGCTTTCAAGTGGTTGACACTTGGAGGATTCTTTTTGGGCTTGATCGAAAGCTTCTTATGGGGTGTCTACGTGGGATTGGTCTTCGTGCCCATCTGTAATTTCTTTCACAGGAGGTTCAGCAGCTAGGATCAGGTAGGCAGTCGGCAAGAAACCCCTCGAGTGTCAAGGTTTCTCACTCGCCAGGTCCGCGATGTCCCGGAGATCCGCCTCATCGAGCGGCTTGGGATAGAAGCGGGCACGCTCGTTGACTTGCGTCCCCGCTCTATCCATCAAGCCCGACTTGCCGCTCACCATGGCGACTCGGCTCGTAATCCCCTCCTTGCGGATCCATTCATAAATAGCGAGACCCTCATCTTCGTCTCTTTCGGCGAGAAAAGCTGGAATGGCGAGATCCAGGATTATCAAGTCGTATGTCTTTTCCCGCAGGAGCTTCATAGCATTCTGGGAATCAAGAGCGTTCTCGATTGCGAAGCGGTCGCCTAGAAGGGCCGAGACGTCTTCTTGGAACAGCGGATCATCGTCGACAATGAGAACTTTCGGTTGCGTTGTTGATATTCCCATCGCAAATCGCTCCAGCAGCGTCTAATGCAAGAACAATGGCAAAAAGCACACCTGCCCGCAGAATTATGTATCTCTTGTGATAGCAACACATTGGAGTACGGCTGATTTCACCGCTCATGATCCGATTCATTGGACTGTCACATTCGCCCCTCAGGTTGTCGCCCTGATGTTTCATTGAATGACGTCCCTTGCTACAGCAAGGCCGGCATTTGATCTTTCACGAAGCTCCGGATAGTCCAACCGCGAGGAAAAGGAGGCGGAATACCAAGGGTGGATAGGGTCCCGTGCCGGCACTTGAATCCAAAGGGATATAACGGTATAATTTCCTGAAGGCCAGCAAAATATGTATTCCTCGAAAAAATTACAGATCATTTCTTGGATCCTCATTCTCGCCATCCTGCCAGCCTGCAAATCCAGCAAGAAGTCGAGATGGTGGGTAAGACCGATGTACGACGAGTACGGGACCGGATATTACCCTTTTCCTTCCGAGGAACGTATCGATCCCGACGATCTCGTTATTCTCTGGAAGAAGAAGAACCCGAGCGAATCCATTTGTCTTGCGGACCTGGTTCCCGGCGGCGGGTTGGAGGTCATCTCGACATTCTCTTCCCACGGCCTCTACGCCACCAGCGTTCTTGACGGCGAAGGCAACGTACTCGATTCGATTCCTCGCTCGCTATTTTCCACCGTGGCGGGTTCAGGCGGTAAGCCGATTATCCTTGTCGCCAAATCACTGCCCCAAGAGATAAAGTCCGATTATAGAACTAGCATATTGGATCTGCTCCGATGGAATATATCGCACGCCATAGGACTGGATCCCTTCGAAGTAACCGCGAGGCACGAGAGAATCATGAGTGGTTATTCCCTGGCTGCTTACACTTTCGATCACGGAGCATTCAAATGGAAAGCCTCTCTGCGTGAGTTTCCATCCAACTCTGAACTCACTCCCGTCAATCTCGGTGATGGAATGGAAAACCGCCTGCTTTCAAGCATGGGGCCTGGGCACCAGGATACAGATAGATTCAATCAGCTTCTCAAACGATCTACATATAACTTCTCGACTCCCTATTTCATTCCAGTGCCAGCGAAAGAATTCATGAAGACTTATCGCTCGGCATTTCTCATTGACCTCGATAAGAAGAGAATCGAATGGTTTTTCCCCACCGCGTTGGGACTCAAGCTGATGTCTACATGCGATCTTACAGGCGACGGTTACAAGGAATTGATCTTCGGCGGCTACTCCCCCGAGAATTTCGTCAGCACGAACAATTTCACCGATTACGGGATGGGATACATCTTCGCCCTCGACAGAATGGGCAACCTTCTCTGGCGCTACGAGAGCCCGTGGACGTTCATGCGATGCTATGCATCCATACTACAGGTAAGGAGCGAAAAGCAACGATACGTCGTTGGATACGCCGCTACTTACTTTGGGGATTACGGAGAGATTGTCCTGCTGGAGCCCGGAACCGGGAAGGTCGCGCGCAAGGAGGAAACACGCTTCGCGGTTCTGGGGATGGCAGTCGTCGACAGTGACGATGACGGCGACGATGAGATCTACCTTGGAAGCAACGCAGGTATACTGTACCACATGGACCACACACTGAGAATCATCGATCAATACGGGAGCGCAAGGCATCAAGGAGAACAGCCTCACGGAACTGCTCATCAAGACCTCGAGCGAGCGATGGTCGTCTTCGGTGCGAATGATATAGATGGTGATGGAGATATTGAAATAATGGCTATAGAGAAAGAGTTTACGAGGATCGACAATTCATATCTCGGCGCTGATCTGTCTTTCAACAAGAGTAGTTTGATCATACTGAGTTCCAGCCTTGAGCTCGAGCGCAGAATCGTTCTGGATGAAGAACATTCGGAAGGGAGCATCGATAACGATCTATTGAGCGTAGCGAGAAACAACGTCATAGGTGATGTAAACGGTGACGGCATAAACGAGATAATCCTGGGCAATCATGCTAGAGAGCTTATCGTCATAGGACGCAGAAGCGCTTCTGCAAACAACACGGAGCGGCGTTGATATGATCAGAACGCGATCCGGACTCCATTGCTTGATTGCAAGATTCTGGTTGATAGTGTTGACATTCCTGATTTCCAGCAATGCGTCCGCCAGATCTTTTCATGGAGTCCGGGTAAACGATGACACGATCCTGAAACGTGCCCTTCCACCTTACTTGACGTCCCTTCCCACGATACTTGTTTCACTGGGCGGCGAGAAAGATCACAGCGACAATCTCGTCGGTATCGGTTGCGATAATGGCTCATTCTATATACTCTCCCCGGGAACAGATAGATTTTTCATGAGCCACCAGCAGGTTGCAAGTGGTCCTTTGCAATCTGTGATTCCCGTTATTTCCGGCCGACACAATGACTCCTACTACATGATCAGCGCGTCCGACTCGTTTCACATCGTTCACTGGGACGGATCCATTCTTCACATCGAGAAACATTATGATGCGAAGCAACAACTCGAGCTTATACAAGGCATCTCTTTGCGGGAGGTATTCGGCTTCAGCGGGCATTCGATATACAGACTGACGATAGACTGGAATGAGAATTTCAAGATTTCTCAAGAAAGACTGTTCGCCAGCCGCGATTCGATCCTAAACGTGAAGTATTCCAGAGCGCAGAACAAGCTATTATGTCGAACGGCCAATGAACTGATCATCATCGATCCTATGCAAAGCCCAAGCACCGAACACGCCGTCACCGAGCTTCCCCGATCTTCACCACGGTCGAGAGAGAGCCTGTCTCCTTTCGTTGCTGAACGCTGGGCTCGCTTCGATCCCCACGATTTTCTCTACGAGCTCTCGGACACCGTTCTCTATTTTTCGCCGCAGTATTCGCCTGCGGATTCTTCCTGGTTCCTTCGCAAGCTCGTCATTCTCGATGCAGGGCGCATACTCGATGAATGGAGCCTCGAGCTCCCTGGAACGCCTCACGATTACGTCGTCAAAGGCGATGATCTCTTCGTGGGTGTTGGAGACATAAGTCCGGACCTGCTCAGCAGCAACAGCAGGATATTGAAGATAGACATCGAGTCAGGCAAGATCATCAAGGCGCGGAAATTGTTCATGCCGCCCGTTCTTTTGAGAGATTGGAGCGAAGGGATCGCCGCCCTATGCTTCAAAGTTCACTTGGTGTTGCTCAATTACGAGCTGGATATGTTGAGCATCGATCATTCCAGTATCTTTCCTACCGCTTTTCTGGCTTTAGATATGAACTACGACGGGACCAAGGATCTGATCGCCGCCGGCGAAAGATACTGTAAACTGCCGGATTATTTTCAAGATAATCTGAGCAAGTATTTCGGGATAACTTTCGGCAGGGTGCCCATAGCGAGCAACTTCGTAGCCGACATCAGGTTCGCGGTGGACTGCTATGTCAATAGATACAACGTCCTGCATGAGCAGGCCTTGAGTGAAATCTCTACGAGTCAAATCATGATCGACAGCAAGAACTTCGTGGAAGCCGCGACTCATCTTGCGCGGGCAAGGGGTCTCTTCGCGACCCTCAAGGACCCCGCGCGTGTGGCTGCATTGAGCGGAATGTTGAAGAACCTACACGGAACGGAAACATTCAGATCCCGGATGCCGTTCATCCTTCCGCTCTATTTCTTCATAGGCGCCGCCCTTGCTCTCTATCCCCTCTTTCTCCCGCTGGTACGCATGATCATAGGCATGTTGTTGCTCAATGTTCCCGTTTACGCTATCCATGTGCTAGGGCCGGTCAAATACTACCCCATGGCAGCCTATAGTACCGGTTTCATAGCCGCATTCGCCATAAGCTATTTCTATGCGAGCGTAATAACCTCGGAAGCCGCCGATATCTATCGCAGCCTCCAGCTCAGCCGCGAATCCTTTACGCACGGGGGTGGGGGAAGCAGAATACTGGACAGTCTCAAGCTCCTCCTTGGAAACGCTCCCGGCATGCGTGAAAGAATAGACGAGTACATCGATATCCTCGGCAAGCGAATCACAGCCTATAGGGACACGTGCATACCGCAACTGTATGAATTGGACGCGCAGTTGAAGCTGGTCTCCGCGGGTTCGCTCAGAAATCTCCGCTTGCGGGAGCTCATAAAGCAGAGTGATGATTCCTTGAGTCGCCTCCTGGACGCCGAGGAAGACATCATCCAAGAGTCCAAAGAAGCCTATGAAAGCATAAGCAGGTGCCGCGAGGAGCTAAGCCGCATATTCGATCTTCTCAAACGTTTTCCTGCATGCGACGTCGCGAGCGTTGCGAAGCGGGTCTGGAATACCATCTCCTTCGCGGGAAAGGACGATTTTCTTTTCAATCTTTCCAAGAAAGGCACGAGTCCCGTGGCTTTCTTTCCCGAGCTTGAATTGGCCTTCATTCTCGAGAACCTCTATTCCAACGCGGCCCGGAACCTCGAGTCCGTGAAGGACCCCACGATAACCATCAAGGTCTATCGCCGCTTCAGCCACGTCTTCATCAGGTATGAAGACAACGGCCCGGGCTTCAGCCCTGAAAAGATAAAGGAAATCACTGCGTCAGTCCGTGACAGCGAAGGGCACGGCAGAGGACTGTCTCTCTCCATGGAGAAGCTGGCGAGGTACGGCGCCTCCATGAATATCCGCCCTTCAAACAATGGGGCGGTAATAACCATGAAATTACTTGAGTTTGGATCACGAAGGAGCAAGAGTCATGTCAAAGCCTACAATCTTGATCGTTGATGACGACCATCCATACGTGGAAACCCTCTCGCTGCTGCTCAAGAAAGACTTCGATTGCCGGCACGTCGATCATCCGGAAAAGATTGACGCCTGCTTAGATAAGCTGCACCCCGACATCATCCTTCTAGACATAAGATTCGACGGACGGGATATAGGAATTGAATACATAGAAGACATTGCCCGGCTGTCACCCGTCATAATGCTTACGAGCCACGAGGACCTGGACATGGTAGTCGAATCCATAAAGCGGGGCGCACACGATTATTTCCAGAAGGATCTTAGAATGGAGATCCTGAAGAACAAGATCGACAAGTGCTTGTCAGAGAGAAGCCTGCGCAATCGATATGCAGAATCCATAGGAGAGTTTCTTGGCGAAAGTCGTGCGGCGAGACAAATACGCAACCTCATCTTGAAAGTAAGCAAAGTAGAGATCCCCGTGCTCATCACCGGGGAATCCGGCGTCGGCAAAACGCTTGTCGCCCGGCTCATACACGCCCACAGCGCAAGAGCCGACAGGGAGATGCAGGTTCTAGCAGGGCCTAACCTGACTGACCTCCGCTTCGAGAGCGAGGCGTTCGGACAAAGAAAAGGTGCCTATACCGACGCTCCCGAAAAAGCAGGCGCCATCGAGCTCGCGGATCAATCAACTCTTTTCATCGACGAGATTGGAGACCTTTCACCCGCCGTTCAAGGCATGTTC
>CAYXEN010000042.1:0-23401 GCA_964464035.1 uncultured bacterium
CGTCCATATCGACTCCGATCACCCGGCCCGGGAAGCGATCCGCCATCTCGCCGGCGAGCGAGTCGAGCCGCTCCCCTGCGAGATCGGCGGCGACGACGTGTGCGCCCTCGGCGAGCAGCGCTTCCGTTATCCCCGAACCGATGGCGCCCGCCGCCCCGGTCACGAGGGCGACGG
The DNA here is from genome assembly GCA_964464035.1 of uncultured bacterium. Taxonomy (GTDB): domain Bacteria; phylum Krumholzibacteriota; class Krumholzibacteriia; order WVZY01; family WVZY01; genus CAYXEN01. The sequence continues at coordinate 175 of CAYXEN010000042.1, forward strand.
TCCCCTCCAGGGCTTTTCCACCCGAGCGCGCAAGCTTCGCATGCTGGAGCGGGTAGTATTCCATGTCGAAGAGATGCTCCTCGCTCAAGCCTTCGTACTTCCCCAACCCCAGCGATCTCACCTTGGCGGCGACGGTACGCTCGGTTATGTCGCTCGCAATACGCGCCGCGTGCGCATCCCTCCCCACGCAAACGGCTCCCAATCCCCGCATGAAGATCACCCTCGGCCTCGCGTCGAAACGTTTCACGCCGCGGGGCATCCTGTCCGCGTGGCGGGAGATGTATGCCTCGTAGCCTCCGGCGTAGTCCTCTATGGCCGACACGACGATCCTTTTCATCTCGTCCGGCCGGTCGTAGGGAACGTCCTTTATGAAAAGGGGAAACGGTTTGACGCGAATCAAGTGGTCGGCGGTGAGCGGCGGCGTGGCCACGATTTTCTCAGCCTCTTCCGATTGCAGGAAAGCCAGGGTCTCCTCGGTGATGATCGGCTCGAGAACGAAGCGGTTATATGGCACGTCCTCGTCGCCGGTGGGCTCGGCCACGGCTCCCCTTATCATGGGTGCGTTCTCCACGTACCTTCGGCGGGCTTCTTCGATGGAAGTCCGGGCGGAGACTTGTATAGGCCTCGTATGCTTCTCCAGGTAGGCCTCGGCTTTGTTCACCAGCGCGATCGTCTTGGCATAGGATTCCCTCGCGCTATCGCCCCACGTGACCAGGCCGTGCTTGAGAAGCACGATGCCCTCCCTGTCGCCGCCGTCGGCGAGCGCATCCGCAACGCTCTTCGCCAGTTCGAATCCCGGTCTCGCATAATCGAGGACGAGGACCCGCTTGCCCAGCGCTTCCTCGACGAGTCTCTTCCCCCGCTCTTGATTGGTGAGAACCAGGATCGCATCAGGATGCGTATGATCGACGAACCTCGCGGGGATGAAGGCGTGCATGAGAGCTTCGAGGGACGCAGACGGGGCGCGAGTATCGAAGAGCGCCCTCGTAAGCTCGTTCATGACCTCTTCGTCGGACATCGTCCGGGCGCTGCGCAAGGCCATAAGGAAAGCGAGATCGAGAGCCACGTGGCCTGCGGGATCGATATTCGCCAGGTCCCGGCCGGACGCCTTGATGAAGAGAGCCGGGACTTCTTCCCCGCCCGGCCTCTTCCACGTTCCCTTTACCGACGTGTTGCCGCCGCCGTGGAGAACGAGCTCCTTTTCAGATCCGATCAATCTGCTCGCATAGGTTCTAAGAGCGACGTCTTCGCCGTACTCTTCTCCGTACCGGGACACGAACCGGGCGGCTTCTTCATCCGACCAGCGATCTTGCATGAACAACTCCCTCGTTCCTTACCCGTCTTTCAATCATCGACGCCGAGGCTGCCCGCGCTGGCGACGCGCTCGCGCGCTGGATTGCTATTTCTTTTCCCGCTTCAGCGTCTGGAAGAAGTCGTAGGCTTCCTCGGGGGTCGCGTTCTCGTGAACTACTTTTCTCACTGCTCGTATCATCGCCTCCGGGGCCTCGGACTGGAATATGTTGCGTCCCATGTCCACCCCGGCCGCTCCCTGCCGGATGGCGTTGTACGCCATCTTCAAGGCGTCGAGCTCCGGTATCTTCTTGCCGCCTGCAATGACGATGGGCACGGGGCAGGCGGCGGTGACCGTTTCGAACCCCTCGCTCACGTAATAAGTCTTCACGTAGGAGGCGCCCAGCTCGGCGCAGATCCTCGTCGCCAGGCGCATGTACTTGGCGTCGCGCGTCATGTTCTTCCCCACCGCGGTCACGCCGAGAACGGGAACGCCGTAACGATTGCCCATGTCCACGAGGCGGGTCATGTTGTGGACCGATCTCGTCTCGTACTCGCCTCCTATGAACACCTGCACGGCGACCGCCGCGGCGTTGAGACGAACCGCGTCTTCGATGTCGACCGCTATCTCCTCGTTGGAAAGCTCCTTCAGTATGCTCGGCCCGCCGCTCGCCCTGAGCACTACTCCCTTGTTGAACGTGGGGGGTATCGTCGAACGAAGCATCCCCCTCGTGCACATGAGGGTGTCGGCGTGCGGAAGGAGTGGAACTATGTTCAAGTCCACGCGCTCGAGCCCGGAAGTCGGGCCGAGGAAGTAACCGTGGTCGATGGCGAGCATCACCGTCCTGCCGGTGGCCGGATCGAAGATGTTGGACAGCCGGTTCTTCATCCCCCAATCGAGAGAGTTGGAACCCTTGAGCATGAACGCCTCGCTTTTCATGGGAATGTCCGGGTGGTAATCGTGTGACTCGAGAACATCATCCTTGTCTGCCATGTCTATCTCCTTTTTTCACTCGCTGGATCGAAGGAAGTCTAGCACACGTGTCGGTTCGTCTCAAGGCGGGATAGAAGGGGGGATAGCCGGGGAGGATCATGGAGCGAGCGACGATATGCTCACGTCCTTGCGCTTGAGCATGTTCAGCCAGGATTTCACGCCTTTTCTCTCGACGTATTTCCTGACCTTGCGGTAGCCGTCCCCGTAGACGGGATCTTCGTTCTTTTCCATCCGATCGATGATGAAACGGGCCTCGGGGCCGCCTATCTCCCGGAGCACCAGCGCGGCGGCGTAGTTCGCGCTGCCCTCCGACAAGGTCTTCTCCAGCTTCAGGCGGCAGTTCTTGAACTGCCACACGTGCGCGAGCTCGTGCGCTACGGCTGCGGCGGCCTGGATCCGAGGCATTCCCTCGAGCAGGTAGATCTTTATCCGTTGCGATTTGACCTTGCCGAAAAGGTTTTTTTCCACGGCGTAATCGACGAACCCCGTCGTATCGTATGAAGGCCGGTCCGACAATTTCTTCAACTTGTCCCGGCCCACCAGCTTGAAATCGATTCTCCAGGCGTCCACGGCGATGCCGTACCTTCGCAATCTCGCAGCTACCTCGACGGCGAGACGCTTGGCTTCCTTGGCGTCGCGTACCGCACTCGGTGCGCATCGGGCGCAAAGGAACCTTCCGTCACGAAAACGTACCATGCCGCGGATCAGGTCCCCGACGATGAACCTTCCGCAGAAATCGCATTGAACCACTCTTCCCTCGTGCCAGGGATGATACTTGTCCCCCCAGTAATCCGTTATGTATTCACCTTGTATGATGCCGCCACACACTCCGCACTTGAGCGCCACGTTCTCACGGTAGCAATCGGAGTGGTAATTCTTGCCCTTGAAGTGAATATAGGAGCCTTTTATCGGCTTGTTGCAATACGCACACCTGAAGCACCAGGGGTGGTAGTACCTGCCGTCGGTCTTGAAGTACTCCTTGCCTATGGGACGTCCGCAAGCGCTGCACTTGAGCCCCGCCGAGGCCTGGACGGCTATCGCCATGGCGATGAGAAGAATCATTGCGACGAATAGAGCTTTGGGAACTCTCACTTGAACGACCTTCATGCCGGGCAAACAATCTCCTCTCCCGGATCACGGCGCAACTATTCCGGCTTTCGGATACGGGTAAGCATCTTGTCACTGGTCCCGGCCAACAATTTCACCGCTACGGTATGATCTCCGCCGGGGAGATCGAGAGTCACCCGATCGCGGTCGCCTACGATGAACCCCGGGAAGTGAACGCTGGTGTCAGGAGTCGCGTGGAATATCTTCCAATCGACTGGAGTTCCATCAACCGATACCTCAATCACGTAGCGCCCCCTGCCTTTGAAACGCTCCGGCATCAGCGCACGGAATTCCAGCCTGGCTTTGTCAGAATAACCCAATCTCGCGATCAGGGAATCTCCCCTATCAGTAAGCCACCATTCTTGAACTCCCTTTGTGCGCGAAAGAAACACTTTCGGCGCACTCAGAGGTTTCACGCTCTCCCAGTCGATGCTCGCCGGCCCAACGCTCGAGCTGGACATCCAGCCGCTCATTATGAGCAGAATCCCTGCAACCCCGGCTGCCGGCCAACGCGCCTTTCTCCAGAACTTCTTCATCCTCGAGCGATCATTCTCTATGCCGGGCCAAACTTCCCGCCTGGCCTTGTCGAGGTCGACGGGAAAATCCACCTCCACCCATGGAAGGCCTGCTACATTCACCCCTGCTATCGCGACCTCCGAGCACGTGGCTCTGATCGCTTCGATACCCCACGAGTTTTCTTGCCCCAGTCTCAGCTGCTCTTCGACGCTTTCGAAGAGAGCCCTTGCCCCCTCGGCATCGAATTTCAATATTCCCAGGCTCTCCCCCTTGGCTGCCGCCCCGGGCAGATCTTTTCCCAGGTCGAGTACGCGGTTCCCGCTCAACGCCACTTTGGTTTGCTCGCGCCCGCCTATCGATGTGGAGTCATAAGCGAGAGCGCTCCCTTTCACGGAAAGCAATCGGTCGAGAATATCGGGGTGGAAAAGGATATCACAGTTCATCAGAATGAACGGGCCTTCGACCCAATCTCTTGCGAGCGAGAGAGAGTACAAGCTGTTCGTCTCACGATAACGCTCATTTACGATGAAATCGACGCTGTCCCCTACCGCCTCGCGTATCAGGTTCTCCTTGTACCCGACTATCAAGAGTATTTTGCCGATACCATGATCGGACAGCATCTCGATCTGATGCTTGATGATCGGCTTTCCTCCTACTTCCAGCAAACATTTCGGCTTCTCCTTGGTATGCTCGCCCAATCTACTGCCGACTCCTGCTGCCAAAATAACGGCTTGCATAACAATCAACTCCTTGCGTTCCCGGCTCCGGGCATCCTCAACAAAAAGGACCCTTGCTCCGGGTTTCCGTTCTGCGCCCTCCAAGTCGCAAACTCCTGGGGCGTTCCGAAAAAGCGCGCCTCCCCGTTCTCCAGGACCATTACCCTGTCCAGGAGGGGTATGACGCGCTGATCGTGTGTGACCCAAATCGTCGTTTTTCCTCTGGTTTCCTCCAGGATGATTTTCACCAGCTCATCCGCTGCATCCCGGTCCAGGTTTGCAGTCGGTTCATCGAGAAGCCATATCCTCCCCCTGCTCAGAATAGCCCGCGCAAGCGCAATGCGCTGGCGCTCTCCCCCGGAAAACAAATTGCCGCGCTTGCGTACAATCGTTTTATAGCCGTCTTTGAGGTTTTCGATTGTCCGGGAGGCTTGAGCCTTGGAGGCGGCAAGCTTGATTTCTTCCGGACCGGCATCCGGTCGGCCCATGGCGATGTTGTCTCCTACGGAGAGCCCGAAGAATATGCTGTCCTGGAAAACGACACTCATCTGTTTTCGCAGCGATTGCAGAGCGAAAGATCGAATATCTACACCATCCAGTTTCACCGCGCCTCGGTCCGGATCGACAAGCCGGAGAACAAGGCGCAGCAAGGTCGATTTGCCGGCACCGTTATGCCCGACTATGGCCAGCCGCTCCCCGGCATCGAGCTTGAACGAGACATCCTTGAGTATCCATCGCCTTTTACCCCCGAGTTTCTTCGAATTCTTCAAGGATACCTCGTCGAAGACAACATTGCCTAGAAAAGCCGGAGCTTCCACCGCATCCGCGTTGTTTAACACCATGGGTTTCTTTGCCATTATCTTCTGCAGGCGATCGGCACATGCCAAGGTCCTGCCCATCCTTGCCGATTGCCGGGCGAACTGCCTGTAAGGTTTGTTGAGGACCTTTACATAAGATATGAAAAGAATGAGATCCCCTGCGGTCAGATGCCCCGCTCTCACGGCAAGCGCCCCGAAGTATAGGACGACTGCCACGGCCACGGCGAGGATGACCTCGACTCGCAGCAGCAGCCCCGCCGCCAGGCGCCTCACCTTTTGCTCTTCCTTGAGGCTTTTTGCGTTTTGCTTGCTGAATCTCTTGTTGTCTATCTGCCCCGGTTGGAACGTCTGCATCTCGCGGATCCCGAGAAGTGACTCCGTAACGGTTGAAGCCAGTTTGCCCTCGTGCTTCCTCGAACGCAGGGATGCGCGCTGGATGCGATGGGTGTCGCGGCCAAGCAGAAGCAGTATCAATATGCCGCTGCCACCGAGAACGAGCGCCATGAGTACGTGAACGTGCAACATCACCACGAAGACCGTGCAAAACAAGAATAGATTCTGAAAAATCCTCAGGAGGATTCCACGTACACCCTGGCGAAGTCTCGCCGTGTCATAGACGACGCGTGTTATAAGCTCGCCGGTTTCCCGGCGGTCATGGAAGGAAAGCGGCAGATTCATGATGTGATGGAAAAGGTCGCTGCGAAAACGGAAGACTATGCGGTTTCCCAACCCGGCCATCACTAGCGCCTGCAGGTATTCGCAAAGCGCGGCGCAGCCCGCGAGAAGCACATAACCGGCACTCAACGCCATGATCGCATTGATCGGGGAGCCGAAGGCCCCCGTGATCAATCCGGGACGCTCACCGGAAAGAATATCGATTATCCACTTGAGCGGCCACGGCCCGGCGACCCTGAGGCCGACGACGGCGGCACTCAGACACATGCCCGCTAGAAGCCTTGCCTTGTGCTGTTTGAGAAGTGGCCAGAGAGTCTTGACTAATGCAATCGTTTTCAGCAGAGACTTGATGATGTGCGGCTTGCGCCTGCGTTTGCCCGGCTTGTTCATCCTCTCGTACATGCGTAGCTCATCCTTCCGCCAAGGAATACTTCCCGGCCGTGCGGGCTTCTCCGCGCCCCACACTTCGGTTTTTGTGTCTCAAGTCCAGGCGTTCAAGAATCCAGTTTGCCGCGACGTTAGCAGCGTTCCCCGGGTTGTAAAAGAGGTCGCCGGCCATCGCCCGGCGAACGTCACTCTTGTGCTCGGGGTGCTCCAGGCTCCATTGCACCGCATCGACCGCCTCATCAGGCCAGCGCGCCGTTATTCCCCCGCGCCTTCCCCACGTCTCCAGGTCGACGGCGTGACCTTTCTTGCGGGCGAGCTCCAACAGTTCGGGCACGTCCAGAAAAACCATCGGCCGATTGAGGATGGAGTACTCGCTGGAAACCGATGAAGCATCCGTCATCAGTAGATCCGCCGCGAAAAGATACGGTACAATGTCGAATCCCGTTGCTAAGCGGAGATGGGAATCCTGGAGAACGCGGAGCCTCTTGGCCCAATCGACCGACTTGTCCCTGGGATGATCATGGAGTTTCACGATGATATCGTACCGGTCCAGCAACCGAAGTCTTCTCAACACTTCCTCTCCCAAGCCTGTTTCCAGTGAATTGTATTTCTGCCCCGTGGGAGCGAACAGTATGACCGGGCGCTTCCCCGACATTCCCAGGCGTTTGAGGATCTTCATCCTGTCAAGACTTCCATCCACCAGTCTGTCGACTTTAGGAAACCCCACAGGGATGCACCGGGGATCTCCCGGTCGAAGCAGCTTCTTCTCCTGGAATTTCCGCATCATGTAAGGACCGGTTATGAACAGGTGATCGAAAACGAGCACATCCCGGCGGGTGGCCACGTTTCGGAAAGAGAGGCCATGAAACAGTTGAACCCGCTCGCGATCCGATTTCGGGAAATACCCTGAAACATGAGCGCAAAGCACCATGTCGAACGAACGTCTCTGCATTTCCCCAAGCGTGATTATCCTGTCCTTCGGTACGCGGAACGGGCGGTAGAGATCCCACACGCTATCATCGCTCCCGTCTTTGAACCTGCCCGAAAGATATATCCCCAGGTTGCGATTCTTCGCGAGCCTGCGGTAGACCGGCTGAAAGCACACGAAGTGCACCGGTGCGTAGCCTGCGAATATGATCTTTTTTTTCATGGCGATACCCTCATTTCGCTGAAGAACACGAAGTGCGAATAGTCCAACACAGGATCGTTCGATACCGTGCGTTCGTAAATCGGCCCCATTCTGAGCAACGCTGAATCCGCTATCTTGACGGCGACCACTACTCCGGCATCGTGATACTTGTTCTCGGTCGCGGAGCCGGACGGCGCGTAGTTGTCGTATATTCTCCTCCCGAACGAATAGTCGAGCTCCATGTTCACGTGCTTGTTGATCCTGAAACTCAATCTATCTTCGACCATCCACTGGTTGTATGCGTAGAAACCCTCGAACAGATCCGCACGATATCTATAACTGACCCCCGCCTCGTTCTCGACTCCCTTGCGCGCGTAAGCCCCCGACAACTTGAAATCCCAAAACCGGTACCGGCGTTTCTCTCCCGGGTAGGAGGCTCCCTGTCTATCGCGGGCACTGCGGTTCGCATATACACGATCGCGCCATTTCAGGCCGCCTTCCAACATGAAATGTCTCGTTATGTCCCTGGAGACGCCCAAGAAAACACCGAACTCGACATCATCGAGCTTGTTGTAGGGTGGAACGTCGGGATTGCGTGAGTCCGTGTAATCTTCCCTCTTGACGAAGATATTTCCGGTGATCGCCGAACGCCGGGTGGGGTTGGAAGCAACAGCCATTTCGAGATCGGTTTGGAACAGTGAAGGAAGTTCGCCGAACGGAAGATCCTTCGCCACGGTCCCCACGCGGATCTCCTCACGTATCGATCGCCTCAAGAACAACTCGCGCGAGTATCGGTTAGCAAGACTCATCGAGAAAGTGGTCTTACTCTTGAACGTACCCTTCCGTCTTTCCCTTATCGTGTTCTTGAACCTAAACAGCAAGGAGCCGCGCATTCGATCTGCGGTCGAGCTTGAGGGGAACCATTTGAAATCGAACGCGGGTACGAGCTTCAACGACCCGGCCGGGCCGAAAGAGGCGCTCTTCATCCTGGCGCCGACCCGGGCATAGTACGCGCCGACCTGGTCCGCCCCGGGGATATCGCCGATTTCGAAGACATTCGAGTCGTAACCCTGTTTGAACCGGATGGCCAACTTGCCGGCTTTTGCCGAAGCAGCAAGGCCGGATGCAACTGTCAATATGCAAACAAGTAATGTAAGAAATCCCGATTTCCTCATACCGATCTCCTAGGTTGGAAACGCGTATCCATAGGCATACAAAGGGACGAGCCGGCGAGACAATGAGTGCATCTGGAACGTTTTCAATCAGTTATGACCTGTGTACACGTGTTCCGTCGGCAACCGGGCGAAGAAACCGCTTTCTGATGGGCAAATTCCATTCCACTCACCCGGCCGGCCGGCCCGACGCGGGGATACGGGTACCATGACTCGAACCATCCAGATTGCTTTGCACAAGAACCGATGTTGTCAAGTCGCCGCATTTGTAGCTCCCGGACGGCCGCTTGAGATCCCGAAAAAGTTGTCGAATGTATGCAGTTCATTTTCATATAATCATGTATCCAATGAGAGATATGAATGCTATCAACTTTGCCCTGCGATGGACCACAGCTGCCTGCGGCTGACAAGCCGGACACAAGGGGCACAAGAGAGTCAGACCAAAATAGGAGGAACCACTATGGCCCACCAACCGACTATATCCGTAAGAGGCGTCGGCCACGTCAGCATGGAACCGGACGTGACCGTGATCTCGTTCGAATTGTCCGCTCTGAACTACGAATACCTGAAGAGCGTCAACGACCTCAACGAGGCTGTGGCGAGCCTTCGGGATAAGTTGGCCGGCGCGGGCGTCGATCCGAAGCAGCTGAAGACAAGCCGCTTCAGCATCGACGCCGACTACCGCTATACCGAAAAGAAGAACGTCTTCAACGGCTGGCTGGCCAAACACGATATGCGGCTGGAACTTCCAGTGGATCGCGAGCAACTGAATCGCGCGTTCGAAGCAATAGTGACGAGCAAGTCCCAGGCGGAATTCCGCATAAGGTTCGAAGTGCGGGACAAGGCGGCCCTGCGTGAGGCCGTGTTATCGGAAGCGACACGGGTTGCCCGCAGAAACGCGGAGGCGATCGCTCAGGCGGCCGGATACAGACTGGGTAAAGTGATTCGAATAGAGTATGATTGGTCGGAGATTCGTTTCCGATCAATAGATTACAGGTTGGCTTCGGGGCCGGAACCGGATGCCCTGCAAGCACCGGACATCGAGCCGGAAGACGTCGACGCGCATGACTCGGTGACCGTGGTTTGGGAATTGGTCGAGGAGGCGGCAACCTGAAGCTGCGAAGCCTGACTCACCACTCGTGATTCGGCCGGACTACACAAGGATCTCCAATTAAGTCCGGTTCGATCCACCTACCGCCGGCGCTCTGTAATCGCTCTCCTCGATCGATAATCTTCCCTGGGAGGTAGCTCTCGCCAAAGCTTGTCGTTTTCATATGCATTCTTGCAACGTCGCTTCTCCTGTTTTCACCCGGATTCGACAATGGATTCAGGCAGGACGACCACGTCTTTTTCGCGCGGTCTCAGTCCACGGCGGATCCGATTGACGTCCTCAGGCCGGACTCGTCCTTCGCATTCTATCGGCCCGGCGCGAGGCTGCTGTTCTGGGCCGAAGTCCGCGCTTTCGGGACACACACAGGCGCTTACATCGTATGGAACGCTTTTCTTCACGCTCTCGTCGCGTTCGCCCTTTTCTGCTTCTCGCTCGTAGTGTTGCGTTCCCGGCGCGTCGCACTGACGGCGGCCCTTGCCTTCGCGGCCGGTATCGGACACTTCGGCAAGCAGGTGTTATGGGCCTCATCAAGCGGCGCCATAACGAGCATCCTGTTAGTCATCGCAGGCATCACCGGTTTCGAAGTGCTGATCTCGCGCGATTCCCGGTCGCCGTTGGCTTGGACGGCATTCGTATCCGCATGCTTGTTGGCCCCGGCATTTCACGAAATCGGTCACCTGGTTCCGGTTCTTATTGCTGCCGCATGGCTTCTTCGCCCTCCTATGCAAAACAGACGAAGAGAAGCCGGGTATGACACGCATCTTCTCCGTACGCTTCTCGCCATGTCGGTCGCCGTGGCGGCATCGAGTGCCTGGTGGTTTCTGCGAACCCATCTACCCGAGATGCGATCCGTCTACGGTGATATTTCTCGGCAGTTTCTTGCCGGGTTGCCGAAGAGCATTCGCTATCTCGGGTTGATGGTCATACCTGTTCAAGCGACGGATGTGCTGCCCGCATTCTTGTCTCGGACTATCGCGCAAATGGCGTTTCCGATGCAATGGCTTGTGGGAGGAATCGCCGGCGTCGCCGGCGCGGTGGTTGCGTGGCGTGTGCGTGACTATCGAGAGCCGTTCGCGTTCACGATGATCATGCTGGCGGCGATCGGAACGGTCGCGGTTCCGCATGTGTGGCTCGAACTGCGCTACACGTATTTTGCGGCTCCGTGGTTCTGCATGTTTCTAGCCCTCGTGTCCCTACAGGTCCGTCACCGCCGGGTCGCGATTACAGCCGCCCTGCTCATGATTGTCTGCACCATCACGATAACATGGATCCTCGAGCACAAATACGACCTTTCATCCACGCCCGCACGTGTATCGCGATCCACCGGTGTCCTCATGCATTGACAGCGGAAACGACTTTCGGCGCGGCATCGAGCTTGTGTTGTCCCCCGCGGGAAAGCATGTTATAATGGCTTTTGCATCGATAAGCCTTTTGCCAGAAACCAAGGAGGCGTAATGCAGATAGAGGTCGTTTCCAGGCATCTCTCGGACGGGGTGGTGGTCATCAAGCCGCAGGTATTCGAGGATGAAAGAGGCTTCTTCCTGGAGAGCTATCGCGCGGACCAATTCAAGGAGATCGGTCTTCCCGGAAAATTCGTCCAGGACAACCACTCGGGATCCATTAAGGGCGTGCTCAGGGGGCTGCATTTCCAATGGGATCCGCCGATGGCCAAGTTGATGAGGGTCACGGTCGGCAAGGCCTACCTCGTCGCCGTCGACATAAGAAAAGGCTCCCCCACTCTCGGCAAATGGTTCGGCATAGAAGCTTCCGCGGAGAATCGCATCCAGGTCTTCGCCCAGGCGGGATTCGCCAGGGGATTCTGCGCGCTGAGTGACTTCGTGGAAGTCCAGTACAAGTGCACCGGCATCTACAACCCCGAGGGAGAATCGGGAATACTGTGGAGCGACCCTGCGATCGGCATCACCTGGCCGATCGATGATCCCATAATCTCCGCCAAGGACCAAGTCGCCCAGACGCTCGCCGAGTGGCTCGAAAAGCCTGAATCGGACAACTTCACATATGGAGGATGAAAGAATGAAAATCCTCGTAGCCGGAGGAGGAGGATACATCGGATCGGCCTTGGTGGCCAGGCTTGCGGACAGGGGATACGAAGTCGACGTTGTGGACCTGCTCTGGTTCGGCAATCACTTGCCCGAGGGAACGAGAGTGATCCGGAAAGACATATTCGACGTGCGAGAAGAGGAGCTCAAAGGATACGAGCAGGTGATATTCCTCGCCGGCTTGTCCAACGATCCCATGGCCGAGTATTCGCCGAGCCGCAACTTCATATACAACGCCGCGGCTCCTGCTTACCTTTGCTACATCGCCAAGAGGGCGGGTGCGCGAAGGTTCATTTTCGCGGGCAGCTGTTCGGTCTACGGGTACACGGTCGACGAGCTCTACGACGAAGATTCCCCGACCGTATGCAACTATCCCTACGGCATCTCCAAGATGCAGGGCGAACAGTCGATAATGCACATGGTCGACGAGAACTTTTCGGCGATAAGCCTCAGGCAGGGCACCGTGTGCGGCTACAGTCCCAGGATGAGGCTCGATCTCGTTATCAACACGATGTTCAAGAACGCAGTCACCGAGAAGACGATAACCGTCAACAATCCCGCGATATGGCGCCCGGTCCTGAGCATCAAGGACGCGGTGAGCGCCTACATCCGTGCTGTCGAAGTGAACTACGACATATCCGGCATCTTCAACGTCGCCTCCGGCAATTACACGGTGGGAGAGCTCGCCGACATCGTGAAAGACGTACTCGAGCGCGAGTACGACATGAAGATCAAGCTGGTCATCAACCACATCCAGGACTACCGGAACTACAAGGTCAAGATCGACAAGGCGAAAAACATGCTGAGCTTCAAGCCCAAGCACGACGCGGAGTCGATGGTCAAGGACCTCGTAGAAAACCGGAGCAAGTTCGAAGACATGGACAATCCCAACTATTACAACATCAAGGTTTTCAAGAAGCTGTTGGAAAGGGTGAAAAAATGAAAGTCGCCGTCATAGGGGCGGGCGGCCAGCTCGGGAGCGAACTCCTCAAGCTGCTCCCTGCCCGCGGTTTCGAATGCATACCTCTTACGAGAGCCGAGCTGGACGTCACTGACCCGGCGATGGTCTCTGAGCGCCTCGCGGAGCATGAACCGCAGATAGTGATAAACACGGCGGCCTACCACAAGGTGGACGAATGCGAGGACAACCCGGAAAAGACTCTGCTCGTGAACGCGGGCGGCGCCCGTAACGTCTCAATGGCCTGCAAGAGCATCGGCGCGGCCCACGTCTTCATCAGCACCGATTACGTTTTCGACGGCCGCAAGGCGAGCCCGTACGTCGAAACGGATCCTCCCAACCCCCTGAGCGTCTACGGCACCGGCAAGCTTGCAGCCGAGAACATGGTGAGGATAACGCTCGCCGAGCATTTCATCATCCGATCGACCGGGCTCTACGGCATCGCGGGAAGCTCGGGCAAGGGCGGCAACTTCGTGGAGACCATGCTGAGGCTCGCCCGGGAAGGCAAGACCATCAAGGTCGTGGCCGACCAGGTTCTCACCCCGACGTACACGCTCGACCTGGCGGAAACGATCTCGGAGCTGATAAGAACCGAGGAATACGGCCTCTACCACGCCACCAACACCAGCCAATGCAGCTGGCACGAATTCGCTGCGAAGATATTCGAGCTTGCCGGCGTCGATGCCGATCTTCACGAGACCACGTCGAAAGAGTTCGGCGCCCGGGCGATGCGCCCGCCGTATTCCGTACTGGACAACCTGCACTTGAGGGCGATCGGGCTGCCCGAGATGCGCCCGTGGCAGGAAGCCCTCGCCGCGTACATGGAGGAACGACGGCAACGTGAAGTCTAGCCTTCCAAGGGTCTGCTGCATAGTTCTCTCCTACAACGACAAAGGTAATACGCTTGCATGCCTCGATTCGATGGGACGCTTGGACTATCCCAACCTGGAGATAGTCGTATCCGACAACGGATCGACCGACGGCACCCTCGAAGAGGTCAGGGCGAAGCATCCGGACGCGACGATCCTCGACAACGGCAATAATCTCTTCTGGGCCGGCGGTAACAACGAGGGTATCAAGTATGCGATGGCGAACGCGGCGGATTATATTTTCCTTCTGAACAACGACATCGTCGTCGACCCCCGGCTAGTGAGCGAACTCGTCGAGGTCGGAGAGTCCGATCCCTCCGTCGGCATGCTTGGTCCCAAGATCTACTACCACGATCCCGGAGACGTGATCTGGTTCGCCGGGGCGGAGATCCATCTCTGGCGCGGGGTGATAAAGCACCTAGGCATAAGGGAGAAAGACAGGGGCCAATACGACGAAATGAAGCCCACCGATTACGTAACGGGATGCGCCCTCATGGTCAAGCGCGAAGTGGTCGAGAGGATAGGACTCATCGATCCCGTGTATCTCGCCTATTGTGAAGACGTGGACTGGTCGTACCGCGCCCGTCTGGCCGGATACAAGCTCATGTACGTGCCGACCGCCGTGCTGTGGCACAAGATCGGCGGCTACTGGGGATCGGTCACGAAGAGAAAGATCAAGCAGAAGCTGAGGAGCCTCGGGATCTTTTTCTGGAGATATTCTCCCAAGCCGGCATGGATCTCGACGCTTCCGCTTTTCTTCGGGCTCGATGCCTTGCGCATAATTTTCAACATCCTTTCCGGCAGGATAAGGAACACCTAGGCCCGGCCATGGAAGAAATCAACTGCATATTCTGCGATCATCCGAACGAATCCGTTATAATAGAGGAAAACGGTTACAAGGGGAGAAAATGTTCGAGCTGCGGGCTCATCTACATATCGCCGCGCCCAACGTTCGAAGAGATAGTCGAGCTCTACAAGCGAAACAGCGCGCACCGGAGCGCGGAGGCCCACATTGCGGCGGAATTCGCCCGGCGATTGTATGCGCGGCACACACTGCGGATAATCGGGGTTTTCAAGCCCGGCGGCAAGATCCTGGAACTCGGATCCGGCGCCGGCTATTTCCTCGACGAGGCGAGGAAGAGAGGCTATGAGCCGTTCGGCATAGAGTTCAATCCCGTACAAGCAAAGTTCATCAGGGAGAAGATGGGAATACCCTGCGAAGAGAAACCTCTCGATCCATCGTCTTTCGAGGGAACGCTCTTCGACGTAGTCTATCATTGCGACGTGATCAGCCATTTCTACGACCCGATCGCCGAGTTCGAAAAATTCAACGCTGTCCTGGCCAAGGGGGGATACGTCGTCTTCGAGACGGGCAATCTCGGAGAGGTCGAGCCGAGATACCTCGAGCACGTCTCCTGCTTCCAATATCCCGACCACCTGTTCTTCTTCAACACCCGTAACCTCGAAGAACTCCTCTCGCGAACCGGCTTCGAGCTCGTGAGGATATATCGATATTCCATATTGCCCGAACTGCGCATCACCAACGCCCTCATGGGCGTCATCCTATATGCCAAGTATGGAAAGGCGGGGAAGAAATCAGCATCCGCGAGCGGATGCACCGCGCCCCCGACGGGAGGGCAGGTCGACTTTCCGCTGAAGAAGATCATCAAGAGAACCTGGAATTACTTCACCTATCTCGTGCGCTACAAGCTCGGCTCCGTCCTGCCCAAGGAAGGCCGACCGCAGACGATGATCGTCGTCGCGAGGAAACGCGACTGACGTCCGGGGTGATCCGAGCCGGAACGAGAAAAACCAATTGACAACGGCGCAATAATTCTGATAAAATTAAATACCTTGCGACTATTCAATCCCGCTAATCTCCTCTTTTCCGCTCCCATTTTCCCCGAGGAGGGCAAAATGCGCAGATCCTTGGCTGCTGTTCTGACAGTTTCTGCAATTCTTTCTCTGACAACGATTCACGCCCCTCAAGCATTCTCCGCCTGCAATGGAAACTATTTCCACGTGGAAGACTTCGCCGGCATCTACGGCGGGACCTTCGGCTACCTGGTTCCCATCTACGGGCAGCAATCGCTCTGGTGCGGCGTCAGGGCGACACAATCCGGCTATCAGAGCGACGGGTACGGGAACAACTGGAGCGAGTGCTGGGAATCTTGCGATATTCAACTTCCAGTGCCCACGCAATCGCTCACGGTATGGTACACGGTCGTCTATCACACGGACGGCAAGGACTCTCTCTATTTCGAATCTTTCGACGGCAACGCATGGACCACGCACAAGAGCTACGGCGGCGGTCCCGGGGGATTGCAGGACATGGTGCCGATTCCCCCCCCTTCGAGCGGAATCCTCAAATTGCGCTTTCGCTTCGTCTCCGATCCCAACCTGTCCGACGAGGACATGCTCTTCGATTCCGACGGGGCGGCGATCATAGACAACATCCAGGTGATAGCCAACAATCAAACGCTTCTCAATTACGAGGATTTCGAATGCGAATCTCCTGGAGATCAGCGAACCGCCGATGGGATGTGGATGGCAGGACAGAACACGGTTTGCCAGGATACGATACCCTGCGTCACTTTCTTCAATGCGGCTTGCGACAGCGCATGCGTGCCTGCAGCGGGATTGTATCCCGATACCGTGTCCTTCGAAAACATGAATTATTTAGCCAACCAGTCTATAGAGGGCCTGGGAACCGTGGATCCTCTCTTGAACATCCAGAGTATGATCAATCCCAACTACAGCTCCTGCGTCCCGGACGATGAAAGGATTCTCCGCGAAGGATTCGCAACGCCTTTTTGGGCTTACAAGTCGGGCAACTTTCCCTGGAACGGCTGCTTCAGCGGCAAGCAGGGATTCGGCGATCCCAATGGTTGTGTTCTCGATTATCAATTCACTTTCGCTCCGGGCTACAAGGTAAATTGTTTTTCGATGCGCATGCTGGATTTCGGAGACTACTTCGATCCTTACGGGCCCGGATTGCATCAAGTGTCGCTCACCGCTTATGACGGCAACAACGTCCAGATCGACCAGGACGTGCTCTCGTTCACCGGCGGCGTCCTCCCTGTCCTGGGCGACGCTTGCCAGGCCGCTACGGGCGATCCCGGAAACTACGTTTTCCACGTGCAAGCCAACGGGATCAAACGGGTCACCCTCACTTTCGATTCGAATCCGGACGTCCGCGTGGGCTTCGATGACATCGTATTCTGCGGAATGCAGGACAGCATTCCCTGCACCGACGCACCGGTCGGTCTCAGGGGTTGGTGGAAAGGAGATCTCAACGCCTACGACGAATCGGTCTTCAACAACCACGGCTCTTTCGTGAACGGGCAGGCCTTCGCCTACTTCCCCAAAGTCGCGTCCGGGGCGTTTCACTTCAACGGCTCCAACTACGTGCAGGTACCGGACGATCCGAGTCTCGATTTCGGGATCGCTTCGAGCCAGGGGGTGGGAGATTTCTCGATCGATGCTTGGGTTCTGCTGCCCGACGTGAGCGGCAAGCATCCTATCGTCGCGAAGAAACCAGCCCCGTTCGGGCTCGGCCCCGGATATGCTCTCTACGTCAGAGACGGAGCCTTGGAACTGTACCTGATGACGGCAAGCAACCCGTTCTGGTGTGCTCCCATCACTCCCCCGGTCGTCGCCCCGGGGCAGTGGACACACGTAGCCGTCAGCGTCGACCGGACGGCGAAGACGGCAAGCTTCTTCGCCAACGGCGTCCCGGTGGGTTCTTACTCTCTGCAATCTTACTGCGCCGGCAACATGGATAACCCATACGACCTCGATATCGGCACGGATCCGCCCGCTTATTATCTTACCGGAGACCTCGACGAAGTCGAAATCTTCGCCCGCGCTCTCACCCAGAGTGAAATAAATGGCATCTACATGGCCGATTACGCCGGCAAATGCCAGCCCGATTCATTCGGAACCGGCACGGGCGACTGCAACCTGAACGGCGTTCCGGACACGGAAGACATATCGGCCCGCATCCTCCACGACCAGGATGGAAACGAGATTCCCGACGAATGCGAAGGCAAACCTTGTTACGCGCAGGACATGGACGTCGTCGATTTCGGCGCAGTCGCCGTCGGCGATACCGCGAGGAGCTGTTTCTACTTGAGAAACGTCTGCGCGGGCACGCTCGGCGGCCAAGTCGCCGAGAACTGCCCGGATTTCCGGATCGCGGCGGGTGCCGGATCCTACAGCCTTGCGGCCGATGAATCGCTGCTTGTAACAGTTCTCTTCGTTCCCGCCGCGGATGGATCCACGCAATGCACTATCTCCACGGGTTTCGGGCCCGGGATCATCTGCTCCGGCCAGGGGCAGCAGCCGGTAGCGGTGCTCGTGCAGAACTACAAGGCGGTCTGGAGCGGCGGGCGCGTGCTGTTGAGCTGGACCGCGTCGAACGCGGGCGAGAACGTGGACTTCGAGATCACACGCTCGGAGGTTGGAGGTAGAAACCCCGTCCGACTCGACCCACAAGCCATATCCAGACGTGGTTCCTACTTCGAGTCGACGGACGACTCGGCGCCGCCGGGAAAGAGCTATGACTACCGGCTCGAGGTACTCGTAGACGGACGCCCGCTCAGCAGCATGCAAACCCGCATAATGACGCCGGCGCCGAAACTCGTGCTCTATCAAAACCAGCCCAACCCGTTCAGCGGAGTGACGGATATCGCTTTCAGTCTCGACAAGAACGACAGGGTAAGATTGAGCGTCTACGACATCACAGGCAGGCTCATAAGAACGCTCGTCGACAAACCTCTGGAGGCTGGATGGCACAGTGAGAGCTGGGACGGCCTGGATACTTCCGGCAAGCCGGTTGCGTCGGGGATCTACATATACTTGCTGAAAACGACCGGGAAAACGATCAGCAGGAAGGCCGTGCTGATGCGCTAGGCTTGGTTTTCATCTACGCGGCCCCGGTTTTCGTGCCGGAGCCGGTCCGTGCATTCGCATCCTTAGCAAGACAGGCTGTTCGCGGGCCAAGCCGCCTGGCTGCACATTCAAGTTCGCTCACTTGTCGACGGGAACCAACTCTACACGCACGACGCCGGTTATCCCCTTCTCCGCGTTCCAGTGCACCACGCCCATGACCGACCGAGTCTGAGGGTTTACGCCCTTGGATTTATAAACCCGAACAACGAGCGTCGCGAAATCGCATCCTGCGATACCACAAGTTCCGTCCACCGTCACAGTCGTCGTACCTTCATCCATGTAGCCGCCCCGTTCATACTTGCGTAGCTCGTTCTTGATGACCGGGTCGTTTCGAAACGCCTTGACCAGGTAATCCTTGGCGCTCCCGCCGGCCGGCGCGGCACGACGTACCACCAACGCCGCAGATATGATCAAACATGCCGCTATGATCGCGAGGGGGAAAAGCTTGCCGGTCGATTTCATAACACTCACCCCTTCCAGGTTAGAGATTATTCAGCGCATCAAGAATCCGCCTTTACTGGACATTCGGCCTATCCGGTTCATCGTTCCAGGCGTTCCAACAAAGCCCCACAATCTTCTGGCACTTGGTCCGGTTGTGGGAGGATGCTAAATCCCGGACGACGTTCTCGTTGGCTGGATCCGTATCAGTTGCGGGCACGATTACAGCACGAAACGCCACACGAGCTTGCTCAAAATGGTCGTATCCGTAACCCTCAATTTATCTCCATGGGTGTCTATTGTTTCATTGACGACGAAGAAGAAATTGGTGCCTATTTTTGGAATCCAGTTCAAGCGGAAATTCAACAAGATCTCGTTGTCATCCGAGTTCCACTGGCCGAAAACCGACCCGAACAAATCAGGTGAAACGGCCATTTCCATGCGGCTTCCGAATTCATTCACCGTGAAATCGCCCTGAGCGAGATTGATGGTGTTTCGGGTGCAATCGCAGCTCATGCTCACATGTCGATTGAATCTTACCACGCTGCGGATGAACCACTCGGTTCGCGTGCCCGTGTAATAATCCCCCCACTGGCAGAACAAGAAGCCGTACGCTCTCCTGCCCTGAAAAGTGCCGAATTGCAATTCATAGCGCGAGAACCAGTACTCCCCTTCAGGAATAACGACACCGTCGTGGATTTCGAATGGTTCCGTTAGATTCTCGGCCCGCCGTTGATAATTGGCTTCGAAGAATTCCCCACTCCTGGTGGTAAAACCCATGGGGCGGAATTCCGACCAGAGCGATTGCAAAGCATGCGTTTCGTCGTCGATGTAATAATTGAAATCAAACGGCTTGAACACCAGGTTCTGAATGAAAGGCAGGAATTCGGGACGCGGCTTGATGCGCAAATCAGCCATGAACATCTGGTAGCTGTTGCGACGCAGGAAGCCCGTTTCCGGATTGAAATGAACTCCGGAACGATCCCAGACGGATGAGAAGTCGATAAAGTCGTTGGGATAATCGATAAACAAGCGATGGGCGAGGCCTATCCTGTGATCGCCCTGCGATGTGTAGCTTTGAGCGATTGCGCCGCCCAAGGCAAGCGTCTTGTCACCCAAGAACCTCGAAGTGGAATAGAGAAAATCCGTTCCGTAAACCAGGTTCTGATGGTTCGGTTGCAGTTTTCCCACTCCGATGACGCCGATGCTGGATTGTTCGAGCACGTCTTGTTTCCAGCGCAAGGCCACGTAGTTCGTGGATGGTATGGAATCCTTGCGCGCCGTCTGGATGCTCATGCCTCCCAGCGTGGAGTGTCCGGTCTTGCCGAGCAGGCGGACGCCGCCGAGGATGGGAATCTCGGAATTGTCCGGGCCCAAACCTATGCGCCGGCTGTAGAAAGGTTGGATGCTGTGGCCGAGACCGAAATCGAAGTAGTTGCGGCCCTCAAGGAAGAACTCCCTCTTCTCGGGATAGAACAGCGAAAACCTGGTCAAGTTCACCTGCATACGATCGGATTCCACCTGGGCGAAATCCGTGTTGACCGTCAAGTTCAATTTCATGGTGGGTGTAACCAGATAATTGAGATCACCACCGACATGACCGGCTACATCATTCCCGGCCCCCGATTCTTGTTCAATGCCCGTGAGACCAAATGGTTTTAGTTCAATCAGAGTAACACCATTAATACCGTTTATATCCACCAGAGTGCCGGCTCGAGCCACCTGTTCTAATTCCGAATCCCGGGACCAACCCTGCCACAATACTTGCTCCCGTTTGCGGCGAATGTTCCGTTCGAAATTAATGCCCCATACCTGTTCACTACCGGTACTGAATCTTAACGTTGAAAAGGGAATCGCGAACTCAGCAAACCATCCCTCCTCTGTCAATCTTGTTTTTACATTCCACACGCCGTCCCAGGATTCATTGATTTGTTGTCCATTATCTCTAACCAGCGCGTCGAAGCGGGCACCGTTGGGATTGGTAACAAATAAATAGCCATTTCGTCGATCGTGATAAGTATCGATAATAATCTCGAAATTGTCTTCCGTATCGAAATCAAAGTCCCGCTTCATCTTTTGCGCGATGATTCCGTCAGGCTCACTGTCGTAACACCACACACCTACATACAGGTTATTCTCATCATAGACTATGGCAACTTCGGTACGTTCACTGACCGGTTGCCCTTCATGCAATTCCCGCTGGGTGAAGTTGGAAACATGCATTGCCTGCTGCCAGTCGGGTTCGAGCAATTCACCATCCAACCTTATTGGATGCGTAGAGGAAAAAGCTTCAATCACATCCGGTTGGGATACCTGGGCAAAAGTAAATGATGCCGATAACAATAGAATCCATAGAAAAAGCGATAACCTAAATTGACTTTTCATTGCTCGCAGAGCCTTTTTCATAATGTTTCGGTTAATATCCTTTTTTTTATTTATTGAAATATTTCTGTGCGTCTTCAACAGTTCCATCATATTCCACTCGCCCTTTGTTCATAATAACTACCCGACTGGCTATATTGAAGGCCTCCTCCCGATCATGTGTTACGTAAAGCAGGGTGAAACCAAGTTTTTCCTGAAGTCGAAGAATTTCTTTTCGCAGCCGCACATTTAGTTCTAAGTCGAGGCTGGAAAGCGGTTCATCCATCAGGAGCACATCAGGTTCAAGAACTAGTGCCCTTGCAAGAGCCACGCGCTGTTGCTGTCCACCCGACAACTCAGCGGGCTTCCTGTCCTCGTAGTCCGCCATGCCCACAAGGTTCAGTATGTTCCGGGTTCTCTCTACTCTCTCGGTTTTGGCTATCCCTTTAGCCTTCAACCCGAACTCTATATTTCCTTTCACGCTGAGATGCGGCCAAAGGGCGAGGTCCTGAAAGACCATACCGAGATTTCGTTGCTCAGGCGGCGTGATAATGCGGCTGTTTTTGGATACCAACTCCCCAGCTATCGAAATACTTCCTCTGTCCGGTGCAATGAAACCCGCAAGCAGCCGGAGGATCGTCGTTTTACCACAGCCGGACGGGCCAAGGATGACAATGCGCTCCTCTTCGTCGATTTCCAACGAAACGTTGTCCAACGCCTCTGCTCCGTTATAGATCTTGGAGATGGAATCGATGTCTACGATCTTCATCTGGTTGCCTTTCTGACGATGAGATTTGGTATCATCCATAAAACTCCTGCCGGCATAAGGGTAGCTGTTATCATGACCAC
The DNA here is from genome assembly GCA_964464035.1 of uncultured bacterium. Lineage (GTDB taxonomy): Bacteria > Krumholzibacteriota > Krumholzibacteriia > WVZY01 > WVZY01 > CAYXEN01. The sequence goes on from CAYXEN010000042.1 coordinate 22,578, forward strand.
GCAAAGGGCGGATATGAGCTGTGGAGATCCGTTGGCCATGAGTGTAAAAATACGCACCGGCAGGGTTTCATGCCCCGCAGGGTAAACCAGCATGGTGATCCCCGTATCCCGCAACGAAAAGATATAGCCCACCAGCCAACCGGCTAACAGCCCGCGCCGGGCCAGGGGCGCGACAATCAAGGCCATCCTGCGAAACCATCCCGCTCCTGCTGCCTGTGCAGCCTCTTCCATGGAGGGCGGGATTTGTGCAAGCTGTGTGACCGAGATTCGGCTGGTCAGGGCCGTGTATTTGGCAAGATAGCCGAGGAGGATGATCGCGGGCGTACTATAGACAAGGTTTGTCCACGGCGTGTTCCACAGACTGATAAGGCCGATACCGATCACCGTGCTTGGAAGAGCAAAAAGGAAAATTGTCAACGAATCCACGGATCGCCAAAACTTCAACGCCTTCGTTTGTATCAGGTAGCCCGTGAAGAAACCCAGAAAGGTGAGGAGGGTCGCCCCGATGACGGCATACATGAGACTTCGCAGGAGGCTCCCCCCGGCCCTGTTCAGCGCTTCGGCGTAAGCATTCACGCCGGACGACTGAATGACAAGGACCACGATTGGCACGATCACAATGACAAGTCCTGTGATCGCAACAGACACGAACAACCATTTACGGCGGACCCCGAGCCCGATCAGGGGCAAACGCTCGAGCTCGGGAGATGGACGCAGTTGATAGGTTCTTTCACGCAGGAACGCGGCCTCCGCGAGAAGAAGTATCAGTGTGACGGCGGCAAGCGGGACGGCGGCAGCCGTAGCGGCCTTGAAGTTGTAAAAGG
>CAYXEN010000043.1:0-23199 GCA_964464035.1 uncultured bacterium
GCGCAACGACAGTGAGCACGGTGGGGTGAGATCGCCGACAGGACCCGCGGCACTCAGACTGCGAGCCCCAGGCAGCGGGTGGCGGCGATCCGGGGCCCCCGCCGCGCGCAACGACAGTGAGCACGGTGGGGTGAGATCGCCGACAGGACCCGCGGCACTCAGACTGCGAGCCCCAGGCAGCGGGTGGCGCAGTGGATATAAGAATGGTGCGAAGGGACGGAATCGAACCGCCGACACACGGATTTTCAGTCCGTTGCTCTACCGACTGAGCTACCTTCGCACCGATGAGTTTGCAATGAGGAGAAGCGAGCCCCATGAATGGCGCCGAACGAGCGCGCCGCGGGGCCTATGCCTTCACTGCTCGTGGGGATTCTAAGATCTGGGGGCGGGCAAGTCAACTCAATTCTTCTTGGTCGGGCATGCTATTCGCTTGAAGGCCAAGCAATTACACATAGACCCGCCCGGCTGCTTCGAAGATGAGATCAGCCGCGGCAGCATGCCATCACAAGAACCGAGTACGCGGATTGCTTCAGCTGGAGACCTCTTCCTCCGTCCCCACGATCTCCGTGACCTTGGCGATCAGCTCCTCCAGCTCGAACGGCTTGTAGAGACAGGCATCAGCCTTCGACCACGTGGATACGAAATCCTCGCGCAATTCGTTGTCCAGCTTCCTCGCCGTGATGAGAAGGATCTTGAAAGGATCCAGCTTCTTCTCTTGCATTTCCTCCTTGAGAATCCTGGACACCTCGTAACCGTTCTTGCCGGGAAGCATGACATCGAGGATCATCAGATCGTAACGATGCTTCCTCGCTTTGCGCAAGGCAGCAAGACCATCATAGGCAGTATCCACCCTGAACCCTCTGAGCTCGAGGCTGTACTTGATGGTTTCGACGATGTCTTGCTCATCGTCCACCAGTAAAACTTGAAGATCGTCCATTTTACGCTCCTGCTTTTCCGCTCCGATCCCGGCGTGGTGGATCAAGCTTCACCCGTCGCCATGACCGGGGCATCCTTCATCCTCCTCAACGTGAAGTTGAAGAGCTTCTCCAGCTTGAAATCGCGTGCCCCAGCCGGGCACAAGCCGGCCTTGAACGCATCGAAGGAAACGGCGTTCTCACGCTTCTGCAAAGGTTCCCTGCCGACGGCGTTCTCGAAAGCATCGCTCGCTTCTTCTCCCACCAGCAGCCCCAATGCGATGTACTCGCTCAGCGGCCAGAAGAGAAACTCACGAGCTATCTGGGCGCCGTCCGCTGGATTAATGATCGGAATCCAATTCCAGGACTTGACCAAATTCATCCAGCACTCCCCACTTTCCTTGCCGACGGTCACGAAAAGGGCGGGAAGATTCCTCCGTCCTACGCGCTCGATGTACCGTTTCAAGTCGCCTATGCACTTCATCATGTAGCTCGTTCTCTCGTCGCGCGGCAGGCAGAACGTGGCTTCGGTGCCCAGCCCGAGCCGACTCTCCACGCTGAGATGGCCGCCTTGGACCTCGACGAGAAGCTTCGATATGCTAAGCCCCAGATGAGAACCGGTCGAAGCGGCTCCCGGAACATTTCGGTAGTAAGGAGTGAAGAGATTCGCCAACGTCTCCTCGTTCATCCCTATCCCGGTATCTTTCACTTTGAAGGAGACGAACCCGGGAGCGGGAAGATCCCCCCAAGGGAGCAGCCGCAAATCCTCGGCCATCGATTCCATGCCGGCCTCGGCCACCTCGATTTCTATCTCATCTCCTTCGTGCGTGAACTTGTACGCATTTATCAACAGATTCATGAGGATTTGTTCGAGTTTCGTCGCGTCGACGTAGATCCCGCCCATCCCTTCCGGAACCTTGCAACGGAGATCCACCTTCTTCTCGCTGAAAAGAGCCGTGAAGGCGTCTACTGTTTCCTCCATGAAATCCCGGACCTCGATCCAAGACGGCTCGAGGGCCAATTTCCCCGAACTGAGGCGAGATATGTCGAGCAGGTCGTCGAGGAGCCTCAAGAGGCGATCGATGTTGCGACGAGCGGCGAGGAGAAACCTGTTCTGATCCCCGGTCAGCGGGCCTGGTTGCTTCGACAAGAGAAGTGCGACCATGTTCTTGACCGCCGAGAGGGGATTCTTGAGCTCATGGGAAACCATTTCCACGGCCCGATCCTTCCATTTCTCCTCGATCGCCAGCTCGGAAAAATCCTTGAAATGGATCACATTTCCCGTCTCCAGGGGCGTCACGTCCACCACCACGTTGCTCTTTCTTCCCCTGAGATCCACCAGGCGATAAGCGGAAACCGGCGACTTGGGGAGGAGTTTCACGATCGAGGAGGGATCGAAACCTCGGAAGAGGCCGTCCGGCTTGATCCTGAAATCGCCTATGTGGTCCAGCGGACCGAACTCGAAGTTCTTCCGGGCTACATCGTTGGCGTAGACGACGCGACCATCCGATCCCAGCACGATGACCGGATCCATGATGAGATCGAATTCTTTCCTGAAGCCCAGGTTTTCTTCTTCATCCGACCGTCGTTTCCTCATACGTCCACGGGTATGGGCAAAGTGCATGCCAAGGAAGACGAAGCGTTGCAGATGGGGAGGCGCCGGCCCAACACGTAAGCCACTGTAGTATAATCACTTGCCGGCAGGGGCCATAAAAATTCGCCCGGCGGCCCCGCCGGGCGAATGAAAAGCTTCCCAGGTGGTGGTTTTTTTCCCACCTGCGCCTACACTTTCTCCGTCGTTTTTCTGCGGTCACGCCTCCCTGTACGCCTGTCCCGCGTGCTCCTTCGCCGATCCCGGTTCGCCGCCTTCTTGAAACTCAACACGAGGATCGTCTTCCAACTGACCGAGCTCCTCATGAATATCTCGCCGCCGTGAGAGCTGATGACGTCTCCAGCGAGCGAAAGCGCCCCCATCTTCTCGTCGCCGTCCTTCGCGTCGCGAAAAGGCATGAACAGGCGCGAGAGCAGGTCGCCGGGGAGACCCTGCCCGGTGTCGGCCACCACGATCCTCACGGCGCCGTCGTCCTCTTCGCATTCGATCCTAGCCTTGTCACCCTCGATCAGCGAGGACCCCACGCACTCGAGTATGTTCCGGACGGCGAGCGAAATCTTCTCCCGGTCCATGAGGAGCCTGGGACCTTCCTTGGGAATGGAAACATCCACTTTGACGCGCTTCCCTTTCAGCGCCTGCGCCCAGCTCGAAGCGATCTCGTCGACGATGCGGAACAAGTCCAGCATCTCGAACTTCGAACGGTTCCTGCGGGACTCGTCGCGGTACATGCTCGTCTCTTGTTTCATCTCGAGGATGAGCGCGCTCAGAGCGTCCTCTCCGCCGCGCCGTTCACAATACGGCTTCAGCAACTTTTCGAGGCGCTCGAGCATTTCTTCCATGTTGCGCGCGTAAGCGATCCCTCTTTGCCCGAGGCGGGCCAGGGAGCGTTCTCTCATCATGTTGGACCTGAATTCTTCGAGCATGTCATCGCTCCTCGCCGCCCTGTCCAGCATCCATCTCTCCCCCACCGCCGATGCGATCAGGCGAGCGCATATTTCGAAGAATGTTATCTCCTGGGAAGAGAAACCGCCTTTCCTGCTTCCTCCCTTGTGCACATATACTCCGACGGCTCCCATCACGTCCCCGGCGCTCCTCAGGGGCGAGACGATGAAACCGTCGACGGCCGCTTCCTCCACCAACAAGGGATGCGTTGAGTCTCCGACGATCGTTCGCATCCTCGTGGCCGCGCGTTCGAGGATCGAATCGAAACACCCCCCGACGGAAACGTCCCTGTCATCCCCCGCCAGCGAAAAACTCCTGACGGGCTTTATGTGTATCGTCTTGTTCCTCGAGAAATCCTTGAAGATACATCCGCTCGCCCCCACCGCAGTGCAAAGCATGGTCATCGCCAGGCGGAGGCTTCCTTCGAACTTTTCCAATGCCCGGTCGGACGCGAGTATTCGCGTCAGTTTTTTCATCACGCGCATCCTCCTACCGCTCTCGGCGCGCGCGACGAGGTTCTTCATGGCGAGTGACGCCTGTTGGGCCAGGCTGAAGAGGAGGGATACTTGATGAGTCCTTATCCTTGGAGCACCGGGACCTTTGTCGGCGGCGAGGATGAAAGCGCTCTTGGCACCGGAAGTGAAACCCTCATCGAAACGCGAGACGAGGGGAACGGCGACGTAGGCGTCCGTATTGAAGCTTGCGAAGAACGGATCCTGCTTGAACTCGCTCAGTGCGGCCTCGGCGAGCACGGGATAGCTCGTCCGGTGGGCCTTGACCAGGGCGCTGTCGAACGTGTCAAGGGGTACGGAGAACGCTCTCGTTTGCAAGGTCGTGTTCGTACTCTCCGTGCGATCGAAGCATTCGAAAACCATCCGCGCGCACTCTTCGAACGTGAAACCATCGACGTCCCCCCTGGCGGGGAGATCGGACTTGTCGCAGCCCATGACTCCCTTGATGATCCCGTTCTCCTCGTCGACTGCGAAAATGATCGAGCGCTTGAAGCCCACCATGTCCCCGAACGTCGTGAGGGCGATCAGCATGCGGCTTATCTTGTCGATGCTCTCGAACTCGTGGAACAACTGCATCATCCGGAAGAGATAGAACAATTCGACGAGTTCGGTTTTCTGTCGTGACATCGAGCGATTCCCCCGAAGGCTCAAGCGGGATTGCGGTTAACCCACACTAGAACGCAAGCATCATGCCACAAACCTGCGGATCAGCGGCGCGGCATGTGTTCAATCGCCGTAGCCTTGGGGATGGTCGAGACGCCAGCGGTAGGCCGAAGAGATTATTTGTTCGATGGAGCTGTGGGTTTTCTTCCAGCCGAGGATTTCCTCCGCCTTGCGCGACGAGGCCAGCAGCGTGGGCGGATCGCCGCTCCTCCTCGGTCCCACTTCGCGCTCCACGGTTCGCCCCGTCACCTTCTCCACGGCCTCGACGATATCGAGTACCGAGAAAGGCTTCTCGCTGCCCAGGTTGAGGGGTCCCGTGAACCCCTTCCCCAAGGCGTCGAGCGCGAGGACGTGAGCGCGTGCTAGATCGACGACGTGGATGTAGTCACGGACGCAGGTTCCGTCGGCGGTTTCGTAGTCATCGCCGTATATGACGAGCTTCTCCCTGCGGCCGAGGGCCACATCGAGCACGATGGGCATGAGGTGGGTTTCGGGACGGTGATCCTCGCCGTGCGACTCGGTGCTGCCGGCGGCGTTGAAGTAGCGCAGGGATACGTGCTTCAGGCCCCATGCCCTCTCGCACGTTTCGAGGATGTGTTCGATGAACAGCTTGGTGTACCCGTAGGGGTTCTCCGGCTTGCACGATTCGCCCTCGGTGATGGGGATTCTCGAGGGGGAGCCGTAGACCGCCGCGCTCGAGGAGAATACGATCTTGTCGATTCCTTTTTCCTGCATCACCCGCAGCAGGTTCACGGCGCCGCCGACGTTGTTGTCGAAATAAGCCAGGGGATCCTTCACCGATTCGGAGACGATGCTGGAGGCGGCGAAATGAAGCACGGCTTCCGTCTCGGCGGGCATGGCCTTCTCGAGAGCGGCCCGGTCTCTCACGTCGCCTTGAATGAATACCGCTCCATGAGGAACCGCTTCGCGGTGGCCGGTGCACAGGTTGTCGTATACGGCCACATCGTGGCCTCCCGCCAGTAGATGCTCGGTTACGATCGAGCCTATGTATCCCGCTCCCCCCGTCACGAACAGTTTCATGATTTCACTCTCCTCTTCTCGCGAAGTATGCGTTTCAAGAAAACACCGGTGTGGCTCCCGCGCGTCCGGGCGACTTCTTCCGGGCTTCCCGAAGCGACTACTCGGCCTCCCTCCTCGCCGCCCCCCGGCCCCAAATCTATAACATAATCGGCCCGCAAGATCACCTGTGGATTGTGTTCGATCACTATGACCGTGTTGCCGCGGCCCACGAGCTCGAAGAGAACGTCGATCAAGACTTCGACGTCCAGCACGTGCAACCCCGACGTCGGCTCGTCCAGGATGTACAGGGAGCCCCCGCCGGCACTCTCGGCGAGCTCCCGGGCGATCTTCAACCTCTGCGATTCGCCCCCCGAGAGTGTCGTGCTCGGCTGGCCGAGACGAAGGTATCCCAAGCCGACTCTCTCGAGAACGGAAAGCCTCGCTGCGAGCGGCCTGAATTCACCGAAGAGATCCCGCGCCTCTTCGACCGTGAGTTCGAGAACCTCGGCCAAGTTCTTGCCCTTGAACGTGATCTCGAGGGTTTCGGGATTGAAACGCTTCCCGCCGCAATCCGAGCACGGGACCATCATGTCGGCCATGAAATGCATCTCCACCTTCTCGTACCCCAGGCCGTCGCACCGGCTGCAGCGTCCTCCCGGCACGTTGAAACTGAAACGCCCCGAGCCGTATCCCCTCTTCACCGACTCCCGGCGGGAGGCGAAGATGTCGCGGATGAAGGAGAAAGCCTTCACATAGGTGATCGGGTTGGAGCGTGCGGTCTTGCCGATGGGACTTTGATCCACCATCATCACGCGATCTATCCTGTCCGCCCCCTCGATGCCGGTGTATGCCCCCGCACCTCCCCTTCCTCCCGTCTTGAGCGCCGGGTAGAGCACGTCGCAGACCAGGGTGCTCTTGCCCGAACCGCTCACGCCGGTCACCACCGTCAAAGCCCCCAGGGGGAACGCGACTTCTATGTTCTTCAAGTTGTGCTCGGTCACTCCACTGAGTTTGATCCAGCCCTGTTCGAACGCGCTCTTCCTCCTGCGCCGGCCTACCGGAAGCCCGTTTTGCAGCACCTTCAGAGTCTTCGACCTTCCCGGGCGGGATTTCCTTACGGGCCCTCGGTAGAGGATCTCTCCTCCCTTCTCTCCCGCCCCCGGACCGAGATCGATCATGTAATCTGCGCTCCTTATGATATCGAGATCGTGTTCCACGACCACGACGGTGTTGCCCCGATCACGAAGCGTCCTCAGGACTTTCATCAACTTGGCCGTATCACGCGGATGCAGCCCAATGCTCGGCTCGTCGAGCACGTAGAGTATGTCCACCAGATTGGCGCCCAGGGAGTTCGCCAGGTTTATGCGCTGAGCTTCGCCCCCCGAAAGCGTTCTCGTCAACCTGTCCAGGGTTATGTAATAGAGACCGACGTCCAGCAGAAATCTCAAGCGCGAAGTCAATTCGTGCAGGATGTCCTCGGCGATCACCGCTTCCCTGCCGCCGAGTTCTATACTCTCCACGAAGGCGAGAGCCTCGGCCGGGGTCATCCTGCTCACGTCCCTTATGTCCTTGCCCTGGATCAGGACGTAGTACGCTTCTTCACGCAACCTTCCCCCGCGGCAATGCCTGCATTCACGGAAGGAAAGGAACCTTCGCGTGAAGAAACGGGCATAGCGTTTGTAGCTCTTCTCCTTCATCTCCTCGAGGAAAGGGATCACTCCCTTGAAACCCTCGTCACCCTCGAGTATCAAGCGCCTGGCCTCCGGCTCGAGTTCGCCGAAAGGCTTGTTCACGGGGATCTTTCTTCTCCGGCAATAACTCATCAGTTTTTCATGGAAGTACTCCATCTTCGGCGAGGCCCAAGGCTCGATCGCGCGATCCCGCAAGGAACGCTCCGGGTCGGGAACGATCAGACTCTCGTCGAACTCCATCCGGTTGCCGAATCCCCTGCAGTAGGGGCATGCGCCGTACGGGTTGTTGAAAGAGAAAAGGATGGGGCGGGGCTCGGTGAAGGAGCGCTTGCATTTCGTGCAGGCCAGACGGCTGGTGAACGTCGCGGTTCGGGACAAGTTCTCGTCGAGCAACTCGACCGTCCCCCCCGTGAACCTGTACGCCGCCTCGATCGCCTCCAGCAACCGCGCTCGAGCCGATCGGGTTATCTCCAGGCGGTCCAGGACGAGGCGTATCCGGTTCTCGCCGGCGAACTCCGCACTCGTCTCCGAGTCGATCCTTGCCAGCCTTCCCCCCGCCACGATCCGCGTGTAGCCTTCCGCTACGAACCTGGCCAAGAGATCGTCGAGAGAGTTTCGTTGCAGTTCCATGTTCGCGCAGACCAGGAAGACCTTGCCTTCGTACTTCGAGAGCAGCTCGTCGATCACTTCGTCCGGAGCATGTTTCACCACCGGCAAACCGCAGTCCGGGCAATGGGTCCGGCCGATCCGCGCAAAGAGCAGCCGAAGGTAGTCGTGGATCTCCGTTGCCGTTCCGACCGTGGATCGTGAACTCTGGACCGTGTTCTTTCGCTGTATGGCGATGGAAGGGCATATGCCGCTGATCTCGTCCACGTCAGGGCGGGATATCCTCTCGAGGAACTGCTTGGCGTAAGTGGAGAGTGATTCTATGTATCTTCTTTGTCCTTCCGCGTACAAAGTATCGAAGGCCAGCGAGGATTTGCCCGACCCCGATACCCCGGTTATCACCGTCAGCTTGTGATGCGGTATCTCGAGATCGAGGTTCTTGAGATTGTGCTGCCTAGCACCTCTGATGACGACGCTTCCGGGCATTTCATCCTCCATTCGAGCCCGTTTCCTTGAGCAAACTTTCATTCTATCCGCGGGAGCCTCGGCGTTCAAGGATGGAATTACAGCTTGATGCAAGCAGGTGCCGACGCTATCATCCGCCCATGACGAAACGAAACCTCGAGGATCTCATTCGACTCGTCCATTTCCTGCGTGCCGAAAACGGCTGTCCCTGGGATCGAGAAAGAAACACCAAGGACATGAGCGGCGCCCTCATCGAGGAAGCCTACGAACTCCAATGGGCCTGCCAGAAGGATTCAATGGAAGAAACGAAGGACGAGCTGGCCGACGTCTTCTATCTTTGCTGCTACATCACGGCTCTGCTGCAGGAAGATGAACCCGGGCTGTCGATCGACGACCTCGCGGACCACGTATACGAGAAAATCGAGCGCAGGCATCCCCACGTCTTCGGTGACAAGAAAGCGAAAGACATCGGCGAGAGCATAGACCGTTGGAACGACGTCAAGCGCTCCGAGAAGGAGAGATCCCTCGAGACCGGGGTCCTGGAAGATCTCCAGGGCAACCTTCCTCCCCTGAGGCTCGCGGAAGAGATGCAGCGGCGGGCCGCCGAAGTCGGTTTCGACTGGCCTGACGTCCAAGGCATCATGGAAAAGTTGCGCGAGGAGGTCGAGGAGGTCTCCCGCTGCACGGCCGACGGGACGAGAGCGGAGATCATCGACGAGATCGGCGATCTCCTGTTCACCGTAGTCAACCTCGCCAGGTTCCTCGACGTCGATTCCGAACAGGCTCTATCCGGAACCAATGCCAAGTTCCTGCGGCGATTCCGGAAAATGGAAAAGCTCGTCGCCCGCGACGGCAAGAAGATATCTTCCCTGAACATCGACGAACTGGATGCCTACTGGAACCTGGTCAAAGCCGAAGATTGATCCCCGCACAACCCCACATTGTTCAAACTCAAGCAGCGGGTGGCGGCGATTCGGGGCCCCCGCCGCGCGCAGCGAAGCGAGCACGGTGGGGTGAGATCGCCGACAGGACCCGCCGCACTTTGGCTCTTAGCACCAAGCAGCGGGTGGCGCGGTCGGCTCTTATGCCTGCCTCGACATGTCCTCACGCTCCGGCGTCCTCGCGCGCTCATGTCTCAACCATAGCGCGCTGCGGAGTCGCGTTCGGACATGTCGAGGCAGGCTCTTCATCTTGGCTGCCGCCCCCAAGCAGCGGGCGGCGGCTATTCGGGGCCCATGGATCAGAGAGGTGCGGGGGCTCTCCGACGCGATTTCCGCAGCGCGCTATAACTTTCCGCGCGCGAGGACCTGAGCGGAGGAGAGCGCCCCGCACCTCCCCCGCGCCCAAGCCTTGCCCAGCATGTTGGGGGAGGATCGCCGACAGGACCCGCGGCACTTTGGATACGAGCCCTAATCGAAGCGGGCGCGGGAGGATTACGAACATCCTCAAGCCGCGCCCGCTCGCAAGCGTCAGTTTTCCAACCCAGTTAGTTCAGTCTGTGGAACTCGATCCTCCGGTTCTCGGCCCTGCCGGCCGGCGTCGAGTTGCTGGCCACAGGATCGGTCTCCCCGTAGCCCTTGGCGATCAGGCGCGAAGGATCGATACCTGCGTTCACCAGATACTGCTTCACGGAATCGGCTCTCCTCTGTGACAGATTCAGGTTGTAGCTCGCAGAGCCGACGCTGTCCGTGTAGCCCCTTATCTCGACCCGTACTTCCGGATAGGCAAGAAGCGATCTCACCACTTCGTCCAGAATCGGGTAGGAATCCGGCGTCAAGGCGGCGCTTCCGCTCTCGAAATGGACTCCCTTCAGGATGAACTGCTTCTCGATCGGCTTCTCGTCCGGACAGCCATCCTCGTCCATGTAACCGTTGAAAGTCTCCGGAGCGTTCGGACAGCTGTCATCACTGTCGGGGATGCCGTCCAGGTCGTTGTCGAGATCCGGGCAACCGTCGTCGTCCTGGAACCCGTCCAGGTCCTCCGCCTGCAGCGGACACCTGTCGACGTCGTCGGTTATCCCGTCGTTGTCACTGTCCTTGACGAGATCAGGGCAACCGTCCTCGTCGAGGTCGCCGTCGAAATCCTCCGGTTCGTTCGGACACTTGTCGTCGACGTCCTTTATACCATCCTGATCATTGTCCAGGTCAGGACAGCCGTCGTCGTCTTCGAAGTTGTCCTTGTCCTCGGCAAGGTCCGGGCACTTGTCGTCGACGTCGGCGATGCCGTCACCGTCGTTGTCGGGATCCGGGCAACCGTCGTCGTCCTGGAACCCGTCCATGTCCTCCGCCTGCTCGGGGCAAGCGTCTTCCTCGTCGGATATGCCGTCCTTGTCCGTGTCACGGGGAATCAGAGTCGTAGTGTGCGATATCATCGCCCACACCGCCCAATCGGGAGCACCGGTGAGGGCCGGCTTGCTTCCCGAGTTGAGGTTTATGTCCCCGGCTACCTTGAGCGAAGTCCCACTCTTCGAGATCAACGCGATCCCGGGTGTGATCGTGTACGTACTCTTGCTCACGCTAGAATCGGACGTCGAGTAGTTGAACAGATTCTCCCAGTTGAACTCCACGAAGAACGTAACCTGCGGAGCGGGAAATTCTATCGCCGTGTTGAACAACAGCAGGTCATTGAACGAATTTTTCTCGTCCGCCTGGTTCGGCGGGTACGCCGGGGGTTGAAAACCGTTGGAATCCGGGTACTCGCTCAAGAACATCCCGTATCCTTCGTCCTCGTTGCGGTTCCACCGGTAACCTGCATTGAAATGAATCCTGGTGGGAACGAAGCTCTCCCAGTCGGTCAAGTCTATCGTGGCGAGGCCTTCAAGCATGAAGTCGGTCGAGTTTGTCGTGAACCCGCGATCTTCGTTTCCCGTGGGAAAACTGACCTGGGAAAAAACGCCGAGCTTGAAGTGATCGCTGGGTATGGGAAACATCAGTTTCGCCAGCACGTCGGTGTCACCGACCCCACCGCGCGTGAAGGTCTTCAAGGAATCCGAAGTCCTTATCCAGTTGCGGACGTCAAGGCTGGCGCCCACCTCGAAGTAGTCGCTCAAAGAGTAGGTCAAGGAGGCGCGGCTGATGACGAAATGATAATCCACCTTTGTATTTTTGAACTGCCCGCCCTGCTGGTAATAGTATCCTCCCAGCTGGAAATTGAGCAGACCCTTGCCGATGACATCGGCCGATCTGGTTCTGACGAGGCCTCGAGTGCCGTTGTAACCCACTTCAGCGTAGCTGGTTACAGCAACAAGCAACACCAGGCACACTGTACTCGCTAGTGCCTTCACTTTCATCGCGACTGTCTCCTTTCCTGCTTTGAACCCGGGAAATACCCGGGAGGAGCAAAAAGAGTTCCAAAAACCCCCTGAATCCGCCGCCCACCATGTTCGCATATGAAAGGCCGTTCATCCCCGAGGCTCCTCCCGATCCTTCTCCCCTTGGGCTCCCTTCCGTTTGCGGCTCTTCGGTCCCTTCTTGCCGCTTCCCCGGGTCTCGTCCGCCTGTTGCGCGGTTTCATCACCGCCGCTCGCTTCGCTGCTTGGGCCTTCTTCTCTTTTTTTCGAACGGTTCATCTCGTCTATGTAATCCATCTGCAGTTCGAAAAGAACCTTGTCCATGTAATCTTCCTCGGCCTTGCTGAGATTCCCGTGCGTTTTTTCTTTGAGCATGCTGATCATGTCGATCGACATTTTCGCCTGTTCCAGGTCAATCTCTATCTTGTTGGTCACTGGATTGAGAATCTTCCCCATCTGCTGCATCGCGGCCACCTGAAACATCGTCACCAATTGGATAAAAAGTTCCTCTCCCTTGGCTTCGTTCGAAGGTTTCTCTTTATCCATGTGCTACCTCCGTTTTTATGCCAAAGGATAGGGACGTTCCGAGAAACTTGTCAAAGAAAAACTATTCTAATCGGAATCCGCAGCCCGAGAGCATGCTTCGAAAATAGAGATTTCCTCCCGGGGCAAAAAAAGCCCCGCCTGGTGGCGGGGCCTTTAATGAGATCGTCCCACGCTTGGATCAGTCGTACCCTCTTTCGGTGGAGATCCAGATCATTACGGCTTCTTCTTTGCCCGAAGCGTTCTTGTACGTATGCTCCTCGTGTGAACTGTAGTAAATGGAATCGCCTTCGTCGAGTTCGAAGGTCTCTTCGCCCACCTGAAAAACGAACTTGCCCGATAGAACCAGGGCCGCCTCGTTCCCATAGTGTGAATGGGGCTCGTTTCTGGGCGATTTGCCCGGTTCGAGCGTGATTATGTTCGCTTGAATCCTGCCCCCGGGGATGCAAGTGGTCAACCTCTCCCTGGTTCCCCCACCCGCGTCGAGTTTTTCCTTTATCCGGTTTTCGAGGGTCACCAACGAGAAGTCGTTGAGCTCGTCTTCTTCTATGAAGTAAGAGGGATCCTTGCCCAGCGCCTTGGCTATGCGCAACAGAGCTCCCAGGGTCGGGGAGGTCTTGCCCCTTTCGATCTCCGATATGTGGGTCGCGGATATCGACGCTTCTGCCTCTATGTTCTTCAAAGTGAGGTGCCTCTCCTCACGAATCTTCTTTATCCTTTTTCCCAGTTCTGCTTTGTCCAACATCTTGCACTCCTTTACTTCTGCATTACAGGTAGAAAGGTGGGAGAGCCGCCACCATGACTCTTGCCTGACCGTCGCCTATGTCGCGGATCGTGTGAGGTTCGCGCGACTTGAAATGAATCGTGTCACCCTCCTTGAGAAGATGCCTTTCCAACCCGATGTATACTTCTACCACTCCCTTGAGTACGTGAAGAAGCGTCTCACCGGTGTGCTTGAGAGGTTCGAGGTTTTTTCCCGAGCCCGGTTCCAAGACCATTTCGACGAACGACATCTTCGCCCGGTTTATGCCGCGGGACAAGCAATTGATCTTCGCCCCCCAGTTCTCGAAATGCAGAACGCGCCTGTTGTCTTTTCTCACCACGGAGACGGAAGGATAGGAGTTGTTCTGAAGAAAATAGGAAGGTTCGGTCCCGAGAGCCTTGGCGATCTTGGAAAGCGCTCCGACGGTTGGTGACGTCATTCCGCGCTCGATTTCAGAAACGTGCGTGGCCGAAACTTTTGCTTTGAGCTCGACCTCTTTTAGAGTAAGGTTTCTCTCCAAGCGGAAACGTTTGATCCGCTGGCCAAGTTCCTTTTTGCTCGGCATTGATTCTCCTCCATGCAAAAGGTGTGAAGCTACTACTGAACAACCGGAGATCTATTGCTCAACCGATATCAAATATGGGTGAATAATAAGCTTAGCACCGTTTCCATGCAAGATAAATTTCCATAATATGGTTAATTTTTAACAGAAGTACAACATCTGATGATTTATGATGATGGATTCGATAAACTTATGGGAGCATAGACAAAAAAGCGACTAAAATCAAGGATTTTTATTCCGGAAATCAGGCTTCCCCGGCGGCTCGGAAAGCCCCTTCGATACAGGTCGAACCATGAAATACCTGGTCTTGAGATTCAGTTCCCTCGGTGATTGCGTTCTCCTCCTCCCCGTCCTCAAAGCCATGAAGGAAAACGGAGCCGAGGAGGTGGCGGTCGTGACCAAGGAGCAATACAAGGAACTCCTCGCCTCCGCCCGGGGCGTGGATCACGTGATCGCCCTGGGGCGCAGGGCCGGCCCCACGACCCTTTTTCGGCTCGCAACCTTCCTGAGAGAAGCGGGATACGAGATCCTCGACGCTCACAACTCTCTTCGAAGCAGACTCTTGAGCGCCCTTGCGGGAGGAGCGGCGCGCCGCATCGAGAAACACTACCTGGCGAGAACGGCTCTCCTCCTGTGGAAAAAGCATGTGGAGATCCCGAACATGCGGGAGCGCTACGCCCGACTCCTCGACGGCGACATCGAGGGTCCGATTCCGCCCCCGGGCAAGGACCTCATATCCATTTCCCCGAGGGTCGAAGAGAAAGTGAAGGAGTCGCTGGCAGGCATGCGTGAAAGGTTCATAGCCGTTGCGCCTGGAAGTCGCTGGAACGAAAAGAGATGGGCGGCGGAAAACTTCGCCCGCCTGGCCGGCAGGATAGCCTCGGATCACGGCTACGATATAATCGTCCTAGGCGACGATGGAGACGCGGAGGCCGGGAAGACGGTTGCGAAATCGCTCGGCCGAAGGGCCCTGGATCTCACGGGCAAGACCGGTATCCTGGAAACGGCCTGCTACCTGAAAGCTTCCGAATGCCTGATCTGCAACGATTCCGGTCTCCTCCACCTCGCCGAGGCGGTCGGGACCCCGGTCCTGGCCCTCTTCGGGCCCACGACCGAGGAGTTCGGCTACTACCCGTCGCTTCCGGCCAGCAAGACCTGCGAGAGGATCATTCCCTGCAGGCCGTGCTCGCGCAACGGGTCGCGCCCGTGCATGCTGGGAACGAGTGAATGCCTCGCCGGGATCGATGTCGATGCCGTGGAAGAGGTGTTCAGGGACCTCGTCCTCGGGCGGGGCCCGTCGAGATACTACCTGCCATGAGAAACAAGGGACGAATCATGATCAAGATGGCGTACGATTGCATGCTGCCGATAGGTTCCGCGGCGGCGTTGCTCGCAGCTCCGTTTCACACCAAGGTGAGGGAAACCTTGCGGGGACGAATAGGGCTGAGGGCGAGGTGGCGGAGCAAGGCCGCGTCCCTCGGGCGAAGCCCCATCTGGTTCCACGTTTCCAGCGTCGGAGAGTTCGAGCAGGCGCGACCGCTCATCTCGGCGCTCAAGGAGAGGTTCCCCACGACTCCCATCGCCGTCACCTTCTTCTCCCCCTCGGGATACCGTTTCGCCGCTTCCCGCCGGGACGAGATCGCCGGGGAGATAGACTTCATCGATTACCTCCCGCTGGACTTCGCCTGGAACGCCTCGTTTTGCCTTGCGTTGCTCAAACCCAGGCTGTTAGTTTTCGTAAAATTCGATCTATGGCCGAACTTGATTTGGAAAGCACGCGCGATGGGCATCCCGGTGGTATTGATAGACGGGACCTTGAGCCCGTCCTCGCGGAGAATGAGTGCAGCCGGCAGATTCGTCTATCGAAGCGTCTACGAAGCGATCGACCGCATCCTGGCGATATCCCCCGAGGACGCCGAGAGATTCGAGAGATGCGTCCCGAATCACGCTTCGATAACCGCCGTAGGCGATACGCGCTTCGACCGCGTGGCCCAGCGAAGTAGAACCGTCCTTCCCAGACCGCCGGCTTTCGAGGGACGGCGGGTCTTGGTGGCGGGCAGCACGTGGCCCCCGGACGAGGAAAGACTTCTCCCGGCGGCCGCGGAAATCCTCGGAGACTTCCCCGAAGCTCTCCTGCTCGTCGCTCCCCACGAACCCACCGGAGAGAGAGTGGAGGAACTGCTCGCCTGGGCGGAATCACGGGGATTCGAAGCGCAGCGCTTCTCGCGTCTTCCCGCATCCCCCGGTCCGCGCGTCGTCGTCGTCGATCGGGTCGGGATTCTCGCCGAGCTCTACCGTTTCGGGGAGATCGCCTACGTAGGAGGAGCTTTCTCAACGGGCGTCCACAACGTGATCGAACCGGCCATCATGGGCATTCCCGTCCTCTTCGGGCCGTCCCACGACAACTCGCACGAGGCGGTCGAACTGATCGGGTTCGGAGGCGCCGTCGAGGTCGATTCGCGCGAAGAGATGCTCGAAACTTTGCGATCCCTTTACGCGGACGCAAAGAAAAGAAGAGACACGGGAGAAAAAGCCGGCGCATACGTGCTCGGCAAGCTGGGAGCCACGCGCCGATGCCTCGATGCAATATCCGGTCTCATCACATAGCAATGCGAACATAAAAGGAGAACGAGATGTCCCATCCGTCGCATCCGGATTTCATACAGATCGAGACCAACATAGCATGCAACGCCACCTGTCCCTTCTGTCCCCAGAAGGAAGTGGATCGCCGTCCCGGTGTCATGAAAGACGAAGTATGGAAAAAGATCATAGACGAAACCAGGGGCATGGGGATCACTTACCGACCGTTCCTCATCAACGAGCCGCTGACCGACAAGCGGATGGGAAGGATAATGCGTTACATAAGAAAGGATCCCACGGCCAAGATCGAGCTCAACACCAACGGAGCCTTGATGACGAAAGAGACGGCCGAGGAGATCCTCGACGCCGGCATAGACGTGATCCGTTTCTCGATCGACGGTTTCTCACACGAGTCCTATTCGGCATCGAGGCAGGGACTCGACTATGAACAGGTGGTCGAGAGAACAGTCGCTTTCATCGAGACGGCGCGGAAGATCGGAGGTGCGGGAAGAATAGAAGTGCGAATGATCGACATGGAATCCAACCGACACGAGCAAGACGCCTTCAAGAATTTCTGGTCGCAAAAAGGAGCAGTCCCGGTGATAACGACTCTCTACAGGTGGCCGTGGGAGCCCGGGGTGAAGGCGGTGATGCTCCCCTGCTTGAAGATCCTCCGCGAGATGTTCTTCTACGTGGACGGCAGAGCGACCCTTTGCTGCTGGGATACCAATGAGCGGGCCGTCATCGGCGACGTCACCAGAGAGAACACCCTCGATATATGGAACGGCGTCTTGAACCGCCGCTACCGCGATCTCCTCGCGCAGGGAAGGAGAGACGAGATCCTCCTTTGCTCGCGGTGCGAGGCGTACAAGGACCGGGCGTTCGAGGGTTTTCCGCGGGAGTCTCACCAGGGATAGCTGCCCACCCTGATCAGGTGCGGCTTCGCCTTGGTGAAGTCGACGATCGTGGATGGAAGATCCTGGGTTGCGCGTTTTCGGGCCACGATAAGATCCACTTTCTTGCCGAAGAGTTTCATTATCTCCTCCGGAGTGTGGAGGGGAGGCCTTCCGCTCAGGTTGGCGCTCGTCGAGATGATCGGCTCACCGAGTTCCCCGATGATCTCCCGAAGCGGTTCGAAATCCGGGATCCTCAACGCTATCGTATCACCTGCCCAGTCCGGGCACCTGCCTCCCGCGGGAAGGATCGCGGTGAGCGGCGCCGGCCATATCTCCTCGAGTTCCTCCCGGCTGGAACAGCCCCACGACGCCACGAACCCGCTCACCATCTCCACGGAATCGGCCAGGAGAAGAAAGTTCCTCTCCCCGCCGCACATCTTGAGCTCGATGATGCGCTCGTACCCCTCCCGGCTGGACAGACGGGAACTGAGCCCGTAGAGAGTGTCTGTTGGAAGAACCACGACCCCGCCCCCGGCCAGAATCTTATATACTCTCCTCCGCACCGGTCTTTCATCTATGTAAACCAAGTTTGGGGACATCGCTTTCCCTGGATGGGGTTCAGGCTCGCCGCGTGCGATCCGCTCCTTACCGGCCCTGTTTGTATTGCTCCCTCTTCGCTTCGAGCCTCTGCCTGAGCTCCCGGTCTTGCAAGGCCAGAATCTCGGCTGCAAGGAGAGCCGCATTGCGCGGACCTTGCGAGCCCAGGCCGACAGCGGCCACGGGGATGCCTCCCGGCATCTGGATAATGGAGAGAAGCGCGTCGATGCCGCGTAGCGGACCTCCGGGCACGGGAACGCCTATGACCGGGACCAGGGTCTTCGAAGCCACGACTCCGGGAAGGGCGGCGCTCAGTCCCGCGGCGGCGATTATCACGCGCACCCCGGCGGCCGACACTTCCGTGACGTACCGGTCCAGCTCTTCCGGGCGGCGATGCGCGGAGAGCACTTTCTTGTCCCAGGCCACGTCCAACTCGTCCAGTTGAGAAAAAGCCGGTTCCATGAACTCCAGATCGCTCTTACTGCCGACAATCACGGCTACTTCGATATTCTTGGGCATGATTCTCCTGCTTCGGGTTTCAACGAATCACAACGATTTCTCCAGGGCGTGCCTGCCTATGTCTCTTCTGTAGAACGCCCTCTCGAAACTCAGACGCCCAACGTTCTCGTAAGCTCGCGCGATCGCCTCCGACAACGTGTCGCCGAGACCGGTCACTGCAAGCACTCTCCCGCCGGAAGTGATCCAACCGTCCTTGATCCGCTTGGTGCCTGCATGAAAGACCAGGCAACCGGAGCCGTCCACATCCCCGAGGCCGGCGATGGAATGGCCCTTGTCGTATGCGCCCGGATAGCCCCCGGACGCCATGACCACCGCGGCGGCGCTGAGCCGGGAATCGATCTTGATGTCCCCGGGAATCTCCCCGCGGGCGGCCCCGTAGATGATCTCGAGCAGGTCGCCGCTCACCAGCGGGAGGATCACCTGGGTCTCGGGGTCTCCGAATCTCACGTTGAATTCGAGAACCTTGGGGCCGGAATCCGTGAGCATGAGCCCGGCGTACAAAACCCCCCGGTAAGGGCAACCCTCCTCCATCATCCCCCGCAGGACGGGCCTTATGATCTTGTCGGCTATCTCCTCCCTTTCTTCGTCCGTAACGAATGGAACCGGCGCGTACGCTCCCATCCCGCCGGTGTTGGGCCCCTTGTCGCCGTCGTAGGCGCGCTTGTGATCCTGCGACGGGGGAAAGAAGACGGCTTTCTCGTCACAACACAAAGCGTGCACGGACAATTCCTCTCCTTCGAGTCTCTCCTCGACGACTATGGAACCGCCGCTCTCTCCGAATTTTCCTTTCACCATTATCTCGTCTATCGCTTGTTCCGCCTCCGTCACCGAATCCGTAACGTAGACGCCCTTTCCCTGCGCGAGACCGTCGGCCTTGACGACGAGGGATCCGCTCCCGGCGCGGACGTATTCACGAGCCTTTTCGGGGGAATCGAAAACCTCGAATTCCGCCGTCGGGATGCCGTGGCGGCGCATGAATTCCTTGGCGAAGACCTTGCTTCCCTCGAGACGCGCAGCCTTGCGTGAAGGACCGAAACAGACGAGCCCCCTTTCCACGAACTTGTCCGTGATGCCGGCCACGAGAGGCGCCTCGGGACCCACCACCGTGAGATCCACCTTCTCTTCCTCCACGAAATCGGCGAGAGAGCCGATATCGGTGGGGGCGATGGGTACGTTCCTGCCCAAGGTCTCGGTGCCTCCATTACCGGGCGCGATGAAAAGCTCGCTCACCCGCCCGGTCCTGGAAACGGCCCATGCGAGGGCGTGCTCTCTCCCACCGCTTCCGACTACCAACACCTTCACTTGTCCACCTCCCTCTCTCTATCCGGCAGAGTCCTGCCGCCGTACGGTATCACCGCGACGCGCGAGCGCGCAGGATCGGTCATGACTTCGGCGAGGTACGCCTCGGGATTGTCGCAGTACTTGATGCCCGCTCTCTCCAGCCATTCCCCGGGCAGCATCGTCACCATTCCTATTCGATAGTCGGCAGCGAGAGAATGAATCGAAACGGCGGTCTGGTTGTTCAACTGGTACTTCCTGTAGGCTTCTTCCATGAACTTCCCTCGCGGCCTCTCCAAGGCTTCCTCGAAAGCCCGGGATCCCACACCCTCCGCGCACTCGGCGAAGAGGAGTATGCTCCCGCCCTTCCTCGTTCCGCGCGCCGCGTTGCGAAGCGCCTTGTGACTCTGAAGCAGATTCATGTCGTAAGGATACCCTCCGGCGCTGGCTATGACAACATCATAAAGACCCGAGACAGGCCGAGTGAAAACATCGGCGTAGACTTCGCATGCCGCTTGATGTGAGGATTCGGGATCGCCGCTGTTGACGAAAACCAGTTTGCCTGACGTGTCGGTGAAGAAATTGACCGCGTAGATGCGATCCAACGCCCGTAGAGCCTCGCACATGTCCTCGTGCACGGGGTTGCCTTCGAGAACGCCGCTGCGGCACATGGGGTTCAATCTCACGGGAACGGAATCGACGAGACTCAACCTGTGATTGGCTACTATCGACGCGCGGTCCGCGACGCCGGGGAGAATGAGTTTGCGTCCTCCCCCGAAGCCGGCGAAATAATGGAAGGAGACGGAGGAGAGGATGATCACGAGGTCGGCCTCCTTGAGGCGCTTGTTTATTCTCACCGGTGTTCCGCGGCTTGTGAGGACCAGGGCCTTGAGCACGGAGGGATCGTCGCAGTCGTGCTCTTCGAAGGAGACGCCCCTCAGGTACCCCTCCCGGAAGAACTGCTTCTCCTCCTTGGTGAGCTTGCGATGAGTTCCCCTCGCCATCACCACACTGAGCGGGGCGCCGGCGGTCCTGAGCCCCTTGAGATACTTGACGAGCAGGGGAAGGAGAATCTTGACCCCGCCGTCACGCGTCAGATCCGATATGAGAATCAGTATCCGTCCCGCGCGCTTCGCAAGTTCGCCCAGAGGAGATGAATCGACTGGATCGTTGCACGCGGCGAGGAGAGCGGCTTCAGGGTCGTCGAGAGAACTCGTCTCCCGCGGGGTGATGTAGTCCGCCGCCGTCTCCGCGGGAAGCTTCAAGCTCACCTTGGCCCTGCCGTATGGTAGGTCTATGTTCATTTGGAAGCTTTGAATATCCTCGTCCCCGCTTTTCCTTCGAGCGCATCCGCAAGGTTCTCCGGTTGGGCGATGACGGCCAATTTCTCCTCGGAACTGAGAAAGGACAGGGCCGCCTCGATCTTCCTGCCCATGCTGCCCGGAGGAAATTCGCCTTGCGCCAGCAGCTTCCTGGCTTCCTCGTCGGAGAGCTCATGCAGTGCCTCGGCATGAGGGGTTCCGAAGCCCTTGTAGACGGCGTCCACGCTGGTGAGGATGATGAGCCTGTCGGCGTCGAGATCCCTGGCCAGGACCGCCGACGCCAGATCCTTGTCTATCACGGCTTCCACGCCCCTGATGTTATCTCCTTCGCGGACGACCGGCACTCCCCCTCCTCCGACCGTGACGACGATCTCACCCTTTTCGACTAGTTGTTCGATGATCGGCTTCTCTATGATCTCCACGGGTTTCGGGCTGGGCACGGCTCTCCTGTAGCCCCTGTTGCTGTCTTCTATCATGCTCCATCCCTTCTGCTCGGTGAGCCTCCCGGCCTCCTCCCTGGAATAGAACGGGCCTATGGGCTTGACCGGGTTCTTGAAGGCGGGATCATCCTTGTCCACGAGCACCTGGGTGACGAGCGAGACCACGTTCTTGCCGATTCCGTTCTCGCGAAGGATGTTCCCCAGCGTCTGCTGTATCATGTAACCGATGCCCCCCTGGGAATCTGCGCCGCAGATGTCGAGAGGCATGGGAGGAATGATGTCGCTCGCAGCCTCGTTGCGAAGGACGATGTTGCCGACTATCGGCCCGTTTCCATGCGTCAGGACGACCGTCCTGCCGTGCTCTATCAGCCGGACGATCTGGTCCATGGTCACGCGGGTGACTTCGAACTGTTCCGTTATGGTCCCCGCCTTGCCGGCGGGAAGGATGGCGTTACCGCCGAGAGCAATTACGTCAACGTTCTTCATCGAGATCCAACCTCTACCGTGATGCGCCCATCGACGAGGAACCGCCCTCAAGCCAGGACCGAAGCCATCCTCTCGAGAGCCTTGCGGATGTTGTCCTGCGAGTTGGCGTAAGAAAGCCTGATGTACCCTTCGCCGTAGGATCCGAAAGAAGTACCGCTCAGAACGGCTACGCCGGCCTTCTCGAGCATCAACGTCTCGACCTCGCGCGAGCTCATCCCCAACCCCTCGATATTGGGAAAAACGTAGAAGGCGCCGGCGGGCTTGTGGCACCGGATTCCGGGAATCTCGTTCAGGCCCGCCACGATGAGATCCCTGCGCTGCTTGAACTCGTTCACCATCGCCTCCACGCTGTCCTGCGGGCCGCGGAAAGCCTCGATACCCGCCACCTGCGTGAAGCTGCACGTGCAGCTGTTCGAGTTGGTCTGGAGCTGAGCTATCTTGTCCGCGATCTTCTTCGTGGCGACGCCGAAACCGAGCCGCCATCCCGTCATAGCGTAGGTCTTGGAATGTCCCTCTATCAGAATCGTCCTCTCCTTCATCCCGGGAATGGAGAAGAAACTCTCATGGGAGCCGTCATAGACGATCTTCGAATAGACTTCGTCGGAGAGAACGAAGAAATCATGCTTCTCGGCCAGCTCTGCGATCCCGCGCAGGACATCCCCGCCGAGCACCCCGCCGGTCGGATTCTGGGGTGAATTGATGATGCAAAGTTTCGTCTTGTCCGAAACGAGCGAAGCGAACTTGTCGAGATCGAAGGAGAAGCCCATCTCCTCCTCCAGCGGTATGGGAACCGCCTTCGCGCGAACGAAATTGATCATGCTCTCGTAAATCGGGAAACCGGGATTGGGATAGACGACCTCGTCACCCGGGTCGACCAAGGCCAGTATCGTGAAGAAGATGATGGGCTTGGCACCGGGAGTGATCACGATCTCGTCCGGAAGCACTTGCACCCCGCGGTCCCTCGTTATGTATTCGGCGAAAACCTCCCTCGCCTGCGGCAGGCCGGCCGACGGCCCGTAGTGCGTGTAGCCCTCCTTCATCGCCTTCACGGCGGCCTCTATTATGTTGGCGGGAGTGTCGAAATCGGGCTCGCCGATCTCGAGGTGAACTATGTCCTTGCCCTCCGCCTCCAAGGCCTTGGCGCGAGCCAGCACTTCGAAGGCGGTTTCCGTCCCCAGCAGATCCATCCTCTTTGCAAACATTTCGTACCCCTCTCCTTCCGATGATTCCATTCGGCGGCGGCAGACCCAGTGCAAAGCAAGAATAACAACCATTCAACTTTTTGTCAAACGGCTTGTATGAAAAAGGCTTACGCTGATTCAAGAGCCGAAAGGCGGTGCGACTCCCCTCCGAGAGCGTCGAACGTCAATGTCTCCATCTAAAGGCAACGTAGAAGCGCGGGCCGAGCGGCGCCGGAACTCCATAGTAGCCGTAGAGCTCGAGGCCGGCCCAGGGCTCCATCTTGACTCGCGCCGACAGATCGCTTCCTTCGGATCTTA
>CAYXEN010000044.1:0-22998 GCA_964464035.1 uncultured bacterium
CATGGCCGCCGTCATTCGTCACATTCACGTGCCCGCCGCGCGCGGTGGCATCGGCAATCAGAGTCGTCGGCCCACTCCAACTGATGCCATCGTATACATAGTAGTACAGGCCCCTTATAAGGCTTGATTGGCCGCTTGATACGAAAGCATAGATCTTATTGTTGAAGTACGTTGCCGATACCACGCGCTGATCGAAATTGGCAGGCCTCGAGGTTTCGGACAAGGCGAGTTTCGTTTCACCTGCGGAAGCCAGGCCGCCGATCGTGGATGCGGTCTTGTAATAGACCACGTAGGTGTCTGAGTCAGGGTTGTAGGAAAGACCTCTGACTCCATTCGTCGAGATATCGTCTCCCTTGGTGTAGAAGAGCCAGTATTGTGATCCGTCGTATACGATCGACGGGTTTCTGTCATATTCATTGTTGCCGGTAGCATATGTGAATTGAGTAACATCAATCGTGGCCGCCCAAGCAGCCATAGTACCGATGACTACAATCAAGGTAAATGCAGCTGTGAATACTTTCAGGCGTTTCATTTCTACCAATCCCCTCCGTTGGTGCGGTTTCTGATGAATAAGGCATCGATTTGATTTAACGTGCTCGTACTCATTCGTGATAAAAGGTGTAGCGTTGTTATGGCGCACGAACCATCTTTTTCGATAAGCTGTCCCTTTCGTAACAAATCGATTTCAAGATTGGGCGAAAGAGCATTGTTCTCTTGCCGGCCGAAGCCTGTTAAAAACGGATTGAAAAATCGATCAGAGCTTGATTGGGAGGGGAGATGACAAGAGAATGGCGAGACTCAATGATATCCATTTCAAAGGAAATGAACCTAGTAAACAAACCTGGTTGCTTGAGCCGAGCTCCATGCGGTAGCAAAGCCGCTCTGCAAGCCATTATCCCCTCCGTTTATAGATTGCGAATCAGGGTAGATTATATCAGGGATGGTTGTCAGTGTCAAGCAAACAAGACATGCGGCGATAAAGATGAAGCATGGTTGGATAAACGCCGATTGTTCACTATTGATAATTGTCATTTATGTCATGAACCAAATGTCCATAATCGGGATCATCAATAGTGAATGATGCATGCCGGGCACGTCCTGACAGGATGGTTGCTGGATAAAATCATGATAATTGTTGAGAAATAGTGATCGGTTGATCATCGAGAGAGCTTACTGGCAAGACTAAGGTACCCTTTGTCGTAAATAATTATGATAGTAGTCATGCCAAGGAGGAATATGTCCCTTACAAGCAGCCAGACGTCGATAGGATGATTGCTTTCGCCGGCCTTGAAACAACCGCAATCTATCACCAGGCCGCGAACGAGGGATATCGTTATTGCCATGATGAACATTGAGAGAAGAATGAAAATCGTCCCGGCCGCCTTCTTGGTGAAGATCCCGAGAACCAAGAGCACACCGGCGATCATCTCGCTCCAGGCGAGCATCAAGGAAAAGAGGTTGGAAAGTTCCAGAGGGACGATATTATAAGCACGAACCGCGATGGCGAACTGCTCGGGGCGGAGTATCTTGTTGTAAGAGGCGTAGATGAAGAGAACTCCGAGGAACAGCCTCAATACTACTATGACTTCCTTGCGCCCCAACAGGGCCAGGGGGGTGCTTGTTTTCGTCGCTTCTTTCTCAGTCATGGTTCCCTTGTAACCGCTTTTGAGAAACACCTGGGAATCGGTTAGTTCTCACCACCGGAAGTTTCCACCGGGTATCCATGGTCTTGCCACTCCTCCCAGCCGCCCTTGAAAACCAGTACCTTCTCGTACCCCATCAACAATAGCTCCCGGGCCAGGTTGTCGCTGAAATCGCACGTCGGACTCCAGCAATAACATACGATGAGTTGGTCCTGCGAAGCGTTGGCCGTGAGAGTATCGTAATAATCGGCCAGCTTGTCATAGGGAACGTTGATCGCGTCGGGTATGTGCCCTTCGCTGTAGGCCCGTTCGCTGCGGGCGTCTATGAAAAGGGCTTCCTGCGAGTCAAAAAGATCCTTTGCCTTTCGCAGCGTGATCGCGCCCTCCGGGAGCCCGTGGGATTCTTCCCCGGAAGGGAGTTCCTCGTCGTTCCCCGCAGCGGCGAGACCTTCGGTATGTGACTCGGGCTCACTCTCCGCCGCCGTCTTTCCAGTCGCTTGTGTCGAGGCCGCATCTTCAGGCCCTCGCGATGCCTCCGCGGGCAGGGCGCGCGACGCTATCCCGGGTATCAGCTTGATCTTGTGCGCGCGCAGTGAGTTGTGCACAAGGCCTATGCCCAGCGCTATCGCCATGAGGAGAGCCCCGTGGAGAATGTTTCTTGCGAATGATTGCATCGTTCGACCTCTTTCTCGATGCCGGGCCTTCCGGGCGCGGCGGCCGGCTGCATACCGGCGGTGTCATTATATACGTTCGGCCTGCTCGGAACAAGGCATTGCCGGGGACGTGTGCTTATACACCTTTTTCGCCGATCGGTTCGGTCGGAAGAGGATTTTTTCAAGGCCCATGAAACGCTTGTCTTCGACCGGCTTGTGCGATATGCTGGCGGTGAAGCAAGGATATCTATCGTCTTGAATGATGGAAGGGGTGGTAAGAGATGTTCACGTTCAAGAATCGTTCACTGGCCAAGATAGGCGTCGTAGGATCCGGGCAGATAGGTCCGGACATCGCCCTGTATTTCAGCAAGGTTTTCTCCCCCCACGGCGTCCCCGTGATCGTGGTGGATGTATCCGAGGAAGCTCTCGAGAAGGGCCGCGCCAAGGCGCACCGCAAGATCGACAAGGGAGTGGAGACGGGAGCCTTCAAGCCCGAGGCGGCGGAGAAGATGAAGGAAAACATGACGTTCACTTCGGATTACTCTGCGCTGGAAGGTGCCTCCTTCATCGTCGAGGCGGCCACGGAGAACCGGGATCTCAAGGAGAAGATATTCTCCCAGCTCGAAACCCTGTGTGCGGGCGACGCCGTCTTCGCCTCCAACTCGTCTCACATGGAGCCGGAGGTGATCTTCGGCGACCTCGCCTGCCGGAACCGGTCGATGGTCATTCATTATTTCTTCCCGGCCGAGAGGAATCCTATCGTCGAGGTCGTACACGGCACCGACACGGATCCGGGTTTGGTGCGGTGGGTGATGGATCTATACGAGTGGATGGGCAAGGTGCCGATCAACGTGAAGAGCCGATACGGTTACGCGGTCGACCCCATCTTCGAGGGACTGTTCGAGGCGGCGGCGCTCTGCGTCGAAGAGGGGCTGGGCACGACCAAGGAAGTCGATGCGGTGGCGCGAAAGACGCTCGGGCTGGGGGTGGGCCCTTTCACCGCGATGAACCTGACCGGGGGCAACCCGATCACC
Source organism: uncultured bacterium (assembly GCA_964464035.1). Taxonomy (GTDB): domain Bacteria; phylum Krumholzibacteriota; class Krumholzibacteriia; order WVZY01; family WVZY01; genus CAYXEN01. Next base: position 3,331 of record CAYXEN010000044.1, read on the forward strand.
CATCACGGCCTGGACGAGATGCACGAGAAGATCATGCCTTATTTCAAGTCGCCCCGGATCATGCATGAAGCGATGGAAAAAGGAACGCCCTGGGAAGTCCCGGCCCGGGGAGAGAAGGTCGAAGTGGATCCCGAGCGCGCCGACAAGATCGCCCGCAGGATGAAAGGGGCATATTTCGGCCTCGTGACCGAAGTCCTGGACAGCGGCATCACGAACATCTCGGACCTCGAGATGGCGACCGAGCTGGCCCTGGTCGTCAAGGCTCCGTTCAAGATGATGAATGAAGTGGGAGTGAAAGAAGCGCTGGCACTCGTGGAAGAGTACGCCCGGGACCACGAGGGATTCAAGGTGGCCGGCGTCCTGCGCGGGCAGGCCGAGAAGAACGAGCCGTGGAAAGTGCCGGTGATTCTCAGGGACGACCGCCGGGGAGTCGTCGTGCTCACGATAAGGCGTCCTGCCGTGATGAACGCCATGAACCGGGAAGCGTTCATGGAGCTTAGGGAACGGATCGAGGAAGCGGGCAATGACCCTTCCGTCAAGGCGATAGTGCTCACCGGTTACGGCAAGAAGGCTTTCGTGTCCGGCGCCGACGTCGGCTTTCTCGCGAAGATCGATTCGCCCGAGATGGGCGAGAAGACCAGCCTCGAATCCCAGGCCGCGATAAACGCCATCGAGGACTGCCCCAAGCCGGTCGTGTGCGCCCTCAACGGCGTGGCGTTCGGCGGTGGAAACGAGATCGCGATGGGGTGTCACGCGAGAATAACGCTCAAAGGCCTGAGAGTCCTGGCGGCTCAACCCGAACCCAACCTCGGCATCATCCCCGGCGCCGGGGCCACGCAGAGACTCCCCCGTCTCGTGGGGATTGAGAAGGCCGCGGAGTTGCTCCGTACGGGAAGAACCGTCTCCGCAGGCGAAGCCCTGGAGATAGGGCTCGTCGACAGGGTGGTCGACTCCGACCTCATGGATCGTGCAGTGGATTTCGCGCTCGACATCGCCGAAGGACGAGCCGAACCGCGCAAGGTGGAGAAAGGCCCGCTATCGCCTCCGGATGAACTTCCCGGCATGGACATCGGGCACTTGTCCAAGGCGGTCGACGCGATACTCTGCCGGGCGCTTCTCGAGGGAACGAGAAAGCCCCTCCGGGAGGGGCTCAAACTCGAAGCGAAACTTTTCGGAGAAGTCTGCAAGACCGAGGACATGAAGATCGGGGTCCGCAACTTCCTCGAGAACGGTCCTCGCTCTAAGGCCTCGTTCGTGCACCGCTGACGAGTGGGTGCACTTTTTCCGCGGTCTCTGCGTCCATCTCGCAATCGCAGCTCCTGCAACCACCGAAGAGCGAGAAGATGATGCCGTTCTCAGGAGCCCATTTCGCGACCAGGGCGCCGAGAATGAGTCCATAAGCGAGGTGCGCGAGCACGACCGTAACGGCGAAGCCTGGACCCATCAGCACTCCGAACCTGCCTATACCCAAGGCGGTGACCGCCGGGCTCGCCATGAAGACGACGCCGATGATAGTGCCCGCCATCGGGCCCGCCCACCAGCGCCTGCCGCCTGAGAGCAGGGTGAAGATTACGCCGAATGATGCACCGTTCCAGAAGTGGTATCCCCACCCTGCAAGGTTCGATGCCAATGACGGTCCGACCATGAACCTGTCGAGCAACTGCACCCCCATCAGCTTGGGCAGGTCGCCCGGCATCGCTCCCAGGTGAAAACCGATCTCGCGAACGAGCTCCAGGCCCACCGTAGCGATGATGCCGGCCAGAATGCCCGCGAAGATTCTTCTGCCCAGGACCGGGCTCAACCGCAGGGCGGCTAGCGAGAGCACTATCAGCGCCGCCGCCGAGGGAAGGAGCACGAACTTGCCCAGGATCGAGAACTTCGCATAGCCCGCCTGTGCGGCGACGAAGAGGTTGGGGGCGGTGCCGGCGAGGAGCACCGCCGCAAGGGTGATGAGACTATCTGTTCTTAATAGGCGGCCGAACATTTCCTACTTCCCCGCGTTGTCGGTCAACATGGCCAATTTCTTGTCCAGCATCTGGGCGATCTTGCTTATCTTCTCGCCGTCGAAAGCGGCCAACAGGTGTGAAGGCTTGTAATAGGAAATTATGATCTCGCCGTTCTTGGCCTTGTAGACAGTGACTCTGAACGGGGCGGCCACGGCGCTGCCGACGTTCTCATTGAACAGCTTCTTGCCCACCATGGGACTTCCCACGAACAGGGAAACGGCCTTGAGCGACGTACCCGTCATCGACATGATCTTGCCCTGGTTCACTTCACCCATGACCATCATACCGTTCTTGGATATGAGCTTCTTGAGCTTGGCCACGGTATTGTCGAAAGATTGCCGTGACGTAACCTGCACCAGCTCGTTCTTGGCGCTGTACTCGACGCTGTCGGAAAGGGCCGGGGACGGCACGAAGAAAGCCGCCAGGGCTAAGATCGATACGGTTGCAAACAATTTGCGGAACATTTCGTTACCTCCTTGAAGGTTGGTTTCTGTTCTTGCCGGAATCCTTTCGCCGGCTCATCTGACAGTTAGTTGCTTCGGAGGCGGATATATTACAAAGATTCTTTCGGGCGGCCTAACTCGGCTTGCCTGTCCGGGTTGAGTGTACCCGTCGGGGTCGGGGCCCGTTATGCGATCCTGAACGGGATGTGGCTTTCTTGTCCGCTTTCATGTATCATCCTACGCTCATGAGCAGGTTCGATCTCATATGCTTCGACGTCGACGGCACCCTGGTGGAACACCCGAGCGGCCGCGTGATCTGGGAAGTCCTGAATCTCAAATTCATCGGCGACGACCGGGTGAACAGGGAGCGCTACGAGATGTACCATGCCGGCAAGATCACGTATGACGAATGGGTCGCCCTGGACGTGGGCGGATGGATCGAGAAAGGGGCGACGAGGGAGGAGATAATCTCCGCCGTCGGAGAATTCGAACTCATCGAAGGCGCCCTGGAGACGCTCCACGAACTCAAGTCGAGGGGGTATCGCCTGGCGGTGATATCAGGCACCCTGGACGTAGTTATAGAGAACCTGTTCCCGGATCATCCCTTCGACGACGTTTTCACGAACAAGATCTTCTTCGACGAGGAAGGGAGACTGGCGTCGTGGCAAGCCACGCCGTTCGATCTTCACGGCAAGCCAGTCGCCTTGGAAGAGCTGGCGAGAAAGCATTCCATCGCCTTGGAGCGCACCGCCTTCGTCGGCGACGGCGACAACGATGTGCCGCTCCTGGGTGTCGTGGGGTACCTCGTGGCCTTCAATGCCAGATCGCCTGAACTCGAGGCGGGAGCCGATCTGGTGATAAAAGAGAAGAACCTTCGCCTGCTCCTGGATATTTTCGAGTAAGGTAGTATGAATCTTGCATGTCCGTGGTCGATGCCATGGAGCACCGGCGATGCGCCCGTCGCGGGACAGCGGATAGGATGATCCGATCGAACTTCCCGAGAAAACCGTAGAGAGCCGAGGATGGGCATGACGAACCACAAGAATAACCGCAGCAACTACAATATAGACGAAATCCTGGCCGAGGTTCGGGAAATCTTCCAGGCTCCCGGGCACGATCTCTCGGATATCCTCATAAAGGAACTCCTTCTCAACGTCATCAAGCTCAAGCACAGCGACCTGGACACGCTCGACCTCAAGGTGATGAACCGGGCGCTGAGGGAGCTCAGGTATGCTTTCAAGGTTTTCAAACCCTATCGCCATATAAGAAAGGTTTCCATTTTCGGGTCGGCGCGCACTCCCGAGGACAGTCCTTATTACAAGACGGCCGTCGAATTCGCAAGACTGCTCTCTGACGAGGGATTCATGGTGATAACCGGAGCCGCGGACGGTATCATGCGCGCCGGGAACGAAGGCGCCGGCAAGGGCAAGAGCTTCGGCGTGAACATTCACCTGCCGGCAGAGCAGGGCCCCAACGAATTCATCGTCGATGATCCCAAGCTGGTCACGTTCAAGTATTTCTTCACGCGCAAGCTTCTCTTCGTGATGGAATCCAGCGCGGTGGCCCTTTTCCCGGGCGGATTCGGTACGCACGACGAAGGTTTCGAAACGCTCACGCTTCTCCAGACCGAGAAGGCCTCGCCGCGTCCGTTTCTCCTTCTCGACATCCCCGGAGAGAACTACTGGGAAAAGTGGGATCGGTTCGTCAAGGATCAGCTTCTCGCCCGGGGACTGATATCCCCCGAGGACGTCTCTCTCTACACGATAGTCTATTCCGCCGAGAAGGCGGTGGACGAGATAGTTTTCTTCTACTCGACTTTTCATTCGACCCGCCAGGTGGGGAGCAAGCTCGTCATCCGCCTGGAGCGCGAACTGTCCGATGCCGCGCTGAAGGAATTGAACGGCGCCTTCAAGGATATAATAGAGGAAGGCGGCATCGAGAAGACCGATGCCTTGCCCGAGGAAGCGAACGAGCCGGAACTCGCCGACAAGCCGAGGATCGTTTTCACATACAATCACAAGAGCGGAGGGCGGCTCGTCGAGATGATCAGGCGGATCAACGAGCTGGGACGCTAGAGAAGCCTCTCCCCCCGATACTTCCACACTGATCTGTTCTTGCCGGGATTGCACCATCGACGATCGAGTTGAGCCCCCCGGAATTCTATGCTAACATGCCTGAGGTGACACCAGAAAGGAGACCCGGCGTTGAGACCTCAGGTAGTCTTGAGCGTGGAACAGGCTCTCACGATGACTTATGCCACCCTTCGCATGGTCCACATGGGCTGGCGTGTGATCAAGGTGGAGCCGACGCCGGTGCCGGGGAGAAAAGCCAAGGGTGATCCCAACCGCTACATCGGGCGTCCGGTGGCGGGCGAGGACAGGCACAGCTACTTCGTGGCGCCCAACGTGGGCAAGGAAGCGATCGCCGTGGATCTCAAGAAGCACGAGGGGCGCGAACTCTTGAAGCGCCTCGTCGTCGAGCTGGACGTCGACGTCTTCTGCACGAACACTCTCCCCGCGCGCCATCGCCGGCTCGGTTTCGACTACGAGACATTGAGGGACGTCCGTCCCGAGCTCATATGGTGCTGCATATCCGCCATGGGACTCGCCCATCCCGATGTCCCGGGCTACGATCCCGTGATGCAAGCCCTTTGCGGTTACATGGATCTCACCGGTTATCCCGACGGGCCGCCCTTGCAATGCGGACCTCCCATCATAGATCTCAAAGCCGGCGACGAGGCGTTCACCCAGGTCATACTGGCTCTCATGGAAAGGATGGAAACGGGCAAGGGCAAGCAGATCGACATATCGATGGCGCGGGTGGCCGTGTCCTGGCTTCAGACTTTCCTGCCGATGCTGGACATGGGAAGCCCGCCGGCCGAACTCAAGCGCTCGGGAAACGAGCACCGCCAATTCATACCGGTAAACGCATACAAGACCAGGGACGGCTATATCTACATGGCGATCGGAAGTGACGCCCAGTGGAGCCGCTTCACCTCCCGCCCCATGTTCGCGTCTCTCGACCAGGAGCGGTATTCCACCAACGAGGGCAGGCGCGAGCACAAAGCCGAACTGCATTCGAGCATAGAGGCGATAACGGCCGAGTATTCCTCCGCCGAGGTCTCACGCGTGCTCGAGGGAGCTTCGATTCCCCACTCGCCGATAACGCCCATAGAAGAAGTCGCGGACCTGCCTTTCGTCGCTTCCTCTCTTCTCAGGACGGAAGCGCCGGACGGCCGGGCGGTGAGACTCCCGCCACCCGCGGTGCCCACGGGGCACTTGGAAAAACTCGACGGCGAGCTCCCGTTCGCTCCCGCGTACGGCGAGCACACCGACTCCATACTCTCCGAAGCTGGGCTCACTGCCGGGGAGATCGCATCCTTGAGGGAAAGAGGCGTGATCGCATGAAGCGCATAGCCTATTACAAGCCGCGCACCCTGGACGAAGCCTGGGAGCTCAAGGCGAAGAATCCCGGCGCGCGCTTTATCGCCGGGGGAACCGACCTGCTCGTCAAGATGAAGAACCGGGCGATGGATCCCCCCGCTCTCATTTCCTTGAGGTCCATAAGCGAATTGCGGGGGATCGATGGAGATTCGGGTGTCCGCATCGGGGCGATGACGACCATCGCCGAGATAGCGGGGAATCCGGTGCTCGCCGAGGATTACCCCGTTCTCGTGGAGGCCGCGAAGAGGCTGGGAAGCGTGCAGGTACGGAACGCGGCGACGATCGGCGGGAATCTTTGCAACTGTTCTCCCTGCGCCGATACGGCCCTTCCCCTTCTCGTGCTCGAAGCGAGAGTCGTCTTGACGAGTCCCGCCGGGGCGAGGGAAGTTCCCCTGGACGAGTTCTTCCTCGGCCCGGGCAAGAGTTGTCTCGAGACGGAAGAGATCCTCGCCGCCGTCCTGCTCGATCCTCCACCCAAGGGGCGGGGAATCTTCATGAAGAAGGGGCGGGTCAAGATGGATCTCGCCGTCGCCAGCCTGGCGGTGCTCATGGAGGCGGAGGGCGGCAAGTGCCGGAGAGCCCGCATCGCGGCGGGCTCCGTGGCACCCGTGCCGCTTCGCCTGCACCGGGTGGAGGAGTTCCTGGAGGAGGAGCCCCTGTCGGATGCGACTATCGCCCGCGCGCGCGAGCTGGCGAAGGAGAGCGTCTCGCCCATAACCGACATCCGTTCCACGGAAGAGTACCGGCGTGAGATAGTCGGAGTGTATCTCGCCCGGGCGATCCGGGCGATCGCCGATGCATGACTCAAGTGAGCGCGATCGAACATGAAAAACGAAATAAAATTCGAGCTCAACGGATCACGGGTGTGCGTCGAAATCACGGGGCACATGCGCCTGATCGATCTTCTTCGCGACAAGCTGGGCCACACGGGAACCAAGGAAGGCTGCGGTGAGGGCGAGTGCGGAGCGTGCACCGTGATTATAGATGGAAGAGCCGTGAATTCATGCCTGTATCCTGCGATGGAGGTTGAAGGCAAGCGGGTCGTCACCATAGAAGGATTGCGTTCGGAGCGAAACGAGCTCTCGATCCTCCAGCAGGCTTTCGTCGATGCGGGTGGGATCCAGTGCGGATTCTGCACGCCCGGCATGATCATGTCGGCCAAGGCGCTTCTCGACGAGAACCCCGACCCGACCGAGGATGAGATCCGGGACGCTCTCCTGGGCAATCTCTGCCGCTGCACCGGCTACGTCCAGATAATCGAAGCGGTGAAGCTCGCTGCGAAGAGGATGCAGAGCGGCGAAGCGCAAGAGGTGCGAAGATGACGAGACGGATCACAGAAGAAGAGAAAGCGACCGGGCGGGAACGGGAGCGCTCTCTCCACTATATTGGAAAGGAAATTCCCCGTCCCGATGCGCCGGACAAGGCTGCGGGAAAGGCCGTCTACATCCACGATCTCGAACGCCCCGGCATGCTCTACGGCAAGATCAAGTTCAGCGGGCACGCCCATGCCCGGATCAAGGGGATAGATACCTCGAAGGCTGAGAAACTCCCCGGAGTGAGAGCGGTGATCACCGCTTTCGACACGCCCGAGATCCGCTTCGGTTTCATTCGCGACAACACCGCTCTCAAGAAGGACAAGGTGCGCCAGTACCGTGACGAGGTAGCAGCGGTCGCAGCCGTCGATCCGGACATCGCCGCAGAGGCCGTCGATCTCATAGAAGTCGAGTACGAGCCGCTCCCCGGCGTGTTCGATCCCGACGAAGCGATGGCTCCGGGCGCGCCGCTCGTGCACGAGACCGACGCTAAGGGTAAGCCGCGTTCGGACAATCTCCTCCCTTTGAGCTTCCATCACGAATCCGGCGACTGGAAGGCCGGGATGAAGAAAGCCAGGTTCACCGCCGAGGGCACATTCTCCACTCCGCTCATCCAGCAGAGCTGCATGGGCACAGCCGGGTGCATAGCCGAGTTCGACATGAGGGGCAACCTCACCATCTGGGCGAAGACGCAGATTCCTTTTCTCGCCCAGAGGGATTTCAACCAAGCGCTTGCGAGTCTGGGGCTTCGCGACAGGAACGCCCGCGTTATCGTTCCCGCGCTCGGGGGAGGATTCGGGACGGGGTTGGACACGCATGCATACGAGTACATCGCCATCCTTCTCGCCTTCAAGACGGGCAAGCCGGTGAAGATCGTCTACACGCGCGACGAGGAATTCGCCAACCTTTCGCCCCGGCAGTCTTCGCGGACCAGGATAATACAGGGCTGCGACGAAGACGGCCGGCTCACCTTCCGCTACGCCGAGGTCGTGCAGGACAACGGGGCTTACACCTCGTGGGGAGCCACGTATCCCACCGTGATGATGCTTCCCGCCACGTCGCTCTACAGGGTCGACAATATCTATTTCGACGCCAGGCTCGTCTATACGAACAATACTTACTGCCAGGCGATGCGGGGCTACGGGAACCCCGAGTTCAACTGGGCGCTCGAGAGCAACATGGACGAGCTCGCCGAGGAAGCAGGCATCGATCCCTTCGAGCTTCGGATGTTGAACTGCAACCGGCCGGGCGAGACGACTCCCATGGGACTCAAGATAAGCACTTGCGGGCTCAAGGAATGCCTGGAGAGCGTGGCGAAGAAGCTCGATTGGAAAAAAGGGCGCCGGCGGGGAAGGCACAGGGGAGTGGGGATGGCATCGCTCTTTCACGTGGGCGGAGGCGGAAGGATCTATCGCTCGGACGGCGGCGGTGTCATCCTCAAGCTCGATGACTTCGGAAACGTGAACGTCTATTGCGGCGGCGTCGAGATGGGACAGGGGCTCCACTCGGTTCTCACCTTGGCCGTCGCCGAAGCACTCGGTGTCCGCCCGGAGAAGGTTTTCATCAATCCCACCGACACGGGGACCTGCCCGTGGGACGTGGGGACTCATGCGAGCCGGGGAGCTTTCATCGCTTGCAACGCGGCGATAATGGCGGCCGAAAAGCTCCGCGCGAGAATCTTCGAACATGCCGGGGAGTGTTATCCCGGGTTGGCGCTAAAGAACCTCGAGAAGTTCCTCGAGAAGAATCCTCATTACGAACCTCCCGGGATCGATATAAGAGAAGCATCCCGAAAAGGCGGGTTCGATCTCGTGGACGGTTTCGTCTTCTTGAAGGATGTTCCTCACGAGCCGTGGCTCGATGTCAATCTCGGCAGGATCCTGCGGGCGATACATTTCCGCGAGCAGGGGGAGGTACTCACCGCCGAGGCTTTCTACGATCCTCCCAACGAGCTCCCCGACTTCGTCAAGGGCAAAGGGAACATGTCGGCGACTTATGCATACGGAACCCAGGGAGCGGAGGTCGAGGTGGACGTGGAAACGGGCGAGGTTACAATCCTTCGCATGGCGGCCGCTCATGACGTCGGCAAGGTCTTGAATCCCCTCGCTCTCAAAGGACAGATATACGGTGCGCTCGCCCAGGGAGTGGGCTATGCGCTCTACGAGGAACTGAAGAGCGAGAAGGGGAGGATAATGAACACGAACTTCAGGGATTACAAGATCCCCACGGCGGGCGAGATGGATTTTCCCATCGAACTCGATCTGGTCGAAACCGACGATGAATTCGGGCCCTTCGGTGCGAAGGGGGTCGGAGAGCCCGGCCTCGTTCCCACCGCTCCCGCGATCGCCAATGCCGTCTACAACGCAATCGGCGTGCGGATAAGAGACCTGCCGATAACGCCGGAGAAGATACTTCGAGCGCTCAAAGAGAAGAGACGCGACGGAGAAAAATGATGCTGGGCGATCTTGAAATGTCCTTTTCCATACCCGCGTTTATTTCCCCGCATTGATTGCTTTCCGACTCCTTAATGTTCGCAAGAGAATACTGTTGTTCGTCGTTGAATGCAGATATAACATGAACTGTGTCAACCAAGGGTGGGCTGCACTCGACTGAACGCGTCTTGAGCGGGAGCAACACGTGCAGCAGTTCAACGTCTCCGAGACTGGAGCAGTGCGGGTCCTCGATGTTCGTTGTGAACTCGCATCCGCAATCCGTATTGGGGGGATTCAACAGGGAGGTGTGCAATGAAACATTCAGCGCTAACAAGCGCACACTGGTTGATTGCAACGGTGGTGATCGTCTTCGGTCTTGTTTTGTTGAGCTTGGGCTGCAGCAACAAGAAGACGCAACCCGGCTCCGGGATCACAGGCGTAACTACAGCCGATTGCTCACAGTGTCATGGGTCTGCATCTGCGTCGTGGGATATCAGCTTGCATGCCGACACGCAAGACGATGTCGCCGGGGAACTCGCGGCGGAACGCGCCGGGCAGACTCCGGACGAGGTCCTTCACGGCGCGGACGCCGAGAATTGCATCGCTTGCCATGGCCCGCTGGCCGTCAAAGCGGATAGTTCCATGACGGAAAGCGAGGCAATGTCGTATTTCTTCTCGACCGAAGGCGGCAAGTTCACGTCCAATACACAGGCTCTGCACAAAGACGAATGGTCGCACGTAGACTGTGAGGTATGCCACAATGCGCCTGATGGGCATCCCGCCGTGATGCCCACGCTTGCTCTTTTCAATTCGAGCACCGCAAGCTACATCCAGATGACGAATGCGAGTACTCTCTGCGGCCAATGCCATGGAAGCCTGCGGTTCGCCGATACCGATCACCTGACGCACGACGCCTGGTCAGCGAGCAGACATGCTCAAACCCAGCAGGACGTAGCCGACGAGTTGGCGGCCGAGCGGGCGGGCGAGAGTCCGCACGAGGTGCTTGCCGGGAGCGATCCCGAAAACTGTATTGCCTGTCACGGTCCCACGGCGGTTCTTGCAAACGGCGGCATGAGCGAGGAAGAAGCCCTCGGCTATTTCTTTACGACCACCGGCGGAGTATTCACGCAGGGGACCGCTCCGGATCACGCTGACGAATGGCCTGACGTATCATGCAGCGCCTGCCATGATCCTCATCATCCTGAAATGCCGTCGTACTTCAACTCGGCGACACGGCAATACGAGCCGATGATGATAGTCGACAGGCTGTGCGGCCAATGTCACGGCAGTCTCCGCTTTCCGGACACGGATCATCTCAGCTACGACATCAGGACCGGAGAAGGCGGGATCAACGTACCCGCGCAGCAGTTGATGCCGTCCGCCGGGTGCGCGGATTGCCATATGTTCGTGAGCGATGTGGACGGCAGCAACTCCTCCATGATGCACGGCCATCGATTCGCCATCACGGTGGATGAGGGCGGCGGTGCGAGCACAACGTCCTGCACTCGCTGTCATCCATCGTGGGACACGGCAACGGCGCAAGCCAAGATAGACCAGTTCAAGACGGAATTCGGGGACCTCGATGCAACGACTGCCGCCAATGTCGCTGCGGCCGCGCAAGCGCTGGTCGGATCGAGCGATGCGGGATTACTGGCAAAACTCGAAGAAGCGCAGCACAATCTGGAATATGCGGAATCGGATGAGAGCGGCGGTTTTCACAATCACACGTTCCTGATGGCCTTGTTGAATGACGCCAATCAACGGGCCCTGGAGATATTGGCCGCGCCGTGAGAAACGGGTGATAGACAACGGATACAGAGGGCGGCGCAGCGTGTCTCAGGCGCCGCCCTCGCGACCATCCTTTCTCAGATAAGCCGCCCCGAGCGCGTTCTGCAGCACCTCGTGGCATCCGCCGCCGAAGAGGAGAAAACGTGCATCGCGCAGGAAACGCTGCTGGGGGTACTCCATGGCGAAAGAGTTGCCGCCGCAGATCCTGCCCGCCTCGTCGACCGCGGACATGCACATCTCGGCTGCGAACATCTTGGCGAGCATGCTCTCGTACCGGCAATCCATCCCCTCTTCGATCATCCACGCCGCCTTGTAGGCGAAAGTTCTCGCGGCCTCGTACCATGCCCAGTGCTTCGCGAACTTGGCTCTTATCAATTGGTACTTGGCGATGGGTTTGCCGAACGCAACGCGGTCGCGGGCGAAGGCGGCGGCTGCGCTCATAGCTTCATCGGCTATTGCGCAAGCCATGATAGCGGTCATCACCCTCACCTCGTTCAGAATGCTTGTCGTGTACTTGAGACCGTTTCCGGGGCCGTCGCCGAGAAGATTCTCGTCGGGCACCCAGACGTCGTCGAAGACGAGCTCGCCCGTGATCGAGCCGTGGGCTCCCAGCTTCTCTATGGTTTGGCCTGCGCTGAATCCCTCGGTGCCTTTCTCGACGAGAAAGAAGCTCAATCCCTCGAGCCCCTTCGCGGGGTCGGTGGTGGCGAGCACCGTGCAGAAATCGCATATGGGTGCGTTCGTGATCCACATCTTGCGGCCGTTTATCACCCAGCCGCCTTTCTTTCTCGTCGCGGTGGTGCGGGTACCGGCGAGGTCGGACCCTGATTGCTCCTCCGTGAAGCAAATGGTCCCTATCTTCTCTCCCTTTATGGCGGGGACGAGCACGCGCTGCTTCATCTCTTCGGTGCCGAAGCGCCCGATGAAGTACGTACCCATCAATATCTGCATTGTCACGGACATGGCGAAGCCGCACGAGCCTCTGGCGAGCTCCTCGTAGAATATCATCGAGGTGACGGTGTCGGCGTTCATGCCGCCGTACTTCTCGGGATGCCTCAAGCCGAGGTAGCCGAGTTCGGCTATTTTATTCCAGAGGTCCCGGGGAAACTCGTCGGACCGGTCGATCTCTTCGACCCTCGGTCTTATCAACTCGTCCACGACTTTTCTTATCGAGTTTCGAAAGAATTCCTGTTCTTCCGTGAAATTGAAATCCATCTCAGCCTCCCTTTGCCTCGCCGCTCATCGATGGGCCTTGGCGCCGGTTCGCCGGATCCGCTATTCAGGTTTCCATTAGGAGCAATGGAAGCCCCCTTCCAGCTCGGGAACGTGCCCACGGAGGCAAAAAACCTGTTGAAAAATAAGCAATAATCGTTTTTATAATGTCTTGCCGGGCCGGAGAGCCTCGAACATCCGGGCCCCGGCGTCGAACCGGTTCCGGGCGGGTCCTCCCGGTGCCGCGCGCTGAGCCGTAGCCGGCATCCTTCAGGCATCGGCCCACCGGCGAGTATAGCTTAAGGGAAAACCGCCTCCATTGACACCAGGAAAATCGATGGAATCCCCGGACTGGTTTCCCGGATCACGAAGTGCGAAGCCGCAAGAGTGGATCAATGAAAATGCGCAATAATCCCGGCAAGAAGAGGATAAAGGTCTTGATAGCCAAGCCCGGCCTGGACGGGCACGACCGGGGGGCCAAGGTGCTCGTGCATGCCTTGCGGGAAGCGGGGATGGAGGTCATGTACACCGGGCTTCACAAGACGATTGATGAGATCGTGAAAATATCCCTGGAGGAGGACGTGGACGTGATAGGGATGTCCATCTATTCGGGAGCCCACCTGCCGCTGGGCGAGAAACTCATGGAAGCACTCAAAGCCAAGGGGCTAGACGACAAGCTGGTTCTCGTCGGCGGAAACATTCCGCAGAGAGACATCCCGACCTTGCAAAGCTACGGCGTGGACGGAGTATTTCCCACCGGATCGGGTTTCGATGAGATAATAGATTTCATAAAGCAAAGGGTGAAATAACACCATGCCCGAACGCGAATCCGAAGAACTCGAGAAAGTCGTTCTCGAATCCGGCATAGAGGTCAAACCGGTCTACGGCCCCGAAGATGTGGAGGGTGTCGATTTCGAGCGGGAGATCGGCCGCCCCGGCGAATACCCTTTCACGAGAGGTATTCATCCCTTGATGTACCGCAAGCGCCCGTGGACGATGCGCCAGTATTCGGGTTTCGGCACGGCGAGGGAGACGAACGAGCGCTTCAAGTGGCTTCTCGAACAGGGCCAGACGGCTCTCAACGTGGCGTTCGACCTGCCCACCCAGTTGGGTCTCGATTCCGACGATCCGCGGGCCGAGGGCGAGGTGGGCCGGGTCGGGATGGCGATAGACACTCTCAAGGATCTCGAGGAAGCCTTCGATGGAATCCCCATAGACGAGATCAGCACTTCGCTCACCATAAATCCCGTCGCTTCGATCATGCTCGCCATGTATCTCGTGGTGGCGGAGAAACACGGCGTTCCCTGGGAGAAAGTAAGGGGAACCACGCAGAACGACATCCTCAAGGAATACATAGGAAGGGGGACGTGGATCTTCCCCGTGGAGCCCTCGATCCGCCTCATCGGCGACATGGTCGAGTTCTGCTCGAAGAACGTGCCCAAGTTCAATCCCTTCAGCGTCTGCGGTTATCACATAAGGGAGTCGGGCGCGACTCCGGCCCAGGAGATGGCCTATGCCTTCGAGACGGCGATCGCCTACATAGAACATATCCTCTCGCGCGGGCTTGCTATTGACGATTTCGCGGGGAGGATAGCCTTCAACTTCGACATCCACGGGAACCTGTGGGAGCAGGTAGCCAAGTTCAGGGCGGGCAGGAGATTGTGGGCGAGGATAATGAAGGAGAGGTTCGGCGCGAAGAACCCGCGCTCGATGACCATGCGGATGATCGCAGGAGGCGGGGGCGGCGGTCTCACAGTCGAGGAGCCGGAGAACAACATCGTGAGGGGAGCGTACTATGCACTCATTTCCGCCTTGAGCGGAACGCAGACGATGGCGCTCTGTTCCTACGACGAGGCCTACACGATCCCCTCGAAGAAAGCGGCGAAGATATCACTCAGGACGATGCAGATTCTCGCCGACGAGATGGGGCTTCGCGACACCGTGGACCCTCTGGCCGGCTCCTATTATATAGAGTGGCTCACTTGCGAGATGGAGAAGAGAATCAGGGAATGCATGGAGAAAGTCGAAGAGCGGGGCGGCATGATAAAGGCGATCGAGGAGGGATACATCCAGCGGGAAGTGTCCTACCAGGCCTATCTCCATGAGAAGCGGATCCAGAAGGGCGAGATTCCCAAGATCGGCGTGAACAAGTACGTCTCGGGCGAGGAGGAAGAGAGGAACATAGAGTTTCATCCTTTCGACGCGGAGTCGGCCGAGGAACAAAAGAGAAGGCTCGAAGAAGTGAAGCGATCGAGGGACGCCGAACGAGTCGAGAGCGCTCTCGCCGCACTGAAGCGCGCAGCCGAGTCGCAGGAGAACCTCATGCCTTGCATCCTGGAAGCTGTGAGGAGCTATGCGACTCTGGGAGAGATGACCGGTGTCTTCCGCATGGTGTTCGGCGAGTTCCAAGAGCCGATCGATGTTTGAGCATGAACGGGAAGCCCGCCCGATTGCTTTTCTCCCTTGCCCGTGTGATCTGTAACGGCGATGTGAAATGACCTACAAGATCGGCATAGACGTAGGCGGCACCTTCACCGACTTTCTTCTCGCGTCGGAGGACGGCCAGTCGGAAGTCTACAAGGTTCTCTCCACGCCGGACGACCCGTCCGAGGGATTGGTGAATGGGCTCGAGGAAATGGCGGCGGCCCGTGGAGTGGCGCTTGCGGATTTCATTAAACAGGTGGCGATAATAGTCCACGGGACGACCGTCACGACGAACGCGGTCCTTACCCGCAAGGGAGCGAAGACTGGGCTTCTCACCACCAAGGGACTTCGCGACGCCCTCGAAATGCGCCGCGGCATCCGCGAGAAGCAGTACGACAACCGCTATACCAACGTCGAACCCCTCGTGCCGAGGTACCTGCGCCGCCCGATAGAGGAGAGGCTCGATTACAAGGGGGATCCCGTTCTCGATCTCGAAGAGCAGGACGTGCTGGCCGCCGTCGATCTCTTCGAGAAAGAAAACGTGCAGGCGATCGCGATCTGTTTCATGAACTCGTTCGCCAATCCCGAACACGAGGCGAGGGCGGCCGCGATCGTGAGAGAGAGATTCCCGGACGCCTACCTCACAGTTTCGTCGTCTTTTCTTCCCAGCATAAGGTTCTACGATCGCTTGAGCACGACTGTGCTCAATTCTTACGTCGGTCCCATCCTCAAGAGCTATCTCTCCAATTTGACGCGAAAGCTCGCGGAGATCGGCTTCGAAGGAATCCTTCTCATAATGCAGTCGAACGGCGGGGTGATCTCTCCCCAGTTCGCAATGGACAATGCAGCTGTGACGCTCCTGTCAGGACCCGCGGCGGGCCCCGTGGCCGGGATCGAGTATGCCTCGGCCCAGGGCCGCGGCGATTGCATCACGATCGACATGGGAGGGACGAGTTTCGACGCCGCATTGATAAAGAACAAGACGCCCCTGGTGACGACCGAAGGGAAGATCGACCGCCTGCGGATCGCGCTTCCCATGCTGGGCATAGTCACCATCGGCGCCGGCGGGGGCAGCATCGGCTGGGTCGACGATGGAGGACTCCTTCGCATGGGCCCCAAGAGCGCGGGTTCCAAGCCGGGCCCCGCCTGCTACGGTCGAGGCGGGGAACTTCCCACGTGCACGGACGCGGATCTCGTTCTCGGTTACCTCGACAAGGATTTCTTCGCGGGCGGAAAGATCCCCCTCGACTACGACAAGGCGGCGAAGGCCATAGAGGAACACGTCGCAAGCAAGCTCGACATGGACGTGGAGGAAGCGGCGGCGGGAATGTACCGGGTGATAAACGTGAACATGGCCTCGGGCGTAAGAGAGGTGAGTGTGAAGCGCGGCGACGATCCCCGCGAGTTTCCCCTCGTCGTCGCGGGCGGGGCGGGACCCGTGCATGCGTGCATGATAGCCATCGAGCTCGAGATCCCCGTGATGATAATCCCCAAGGAGTCGTCCATTTTCTGCGCGGCTGGGATGCTGATGTCGGACCTCAAGCACGATTTCGTGAGAACCTATTCCACGCTCTTGGGCGACCTCGACACGGCTAAGTTCAAGTCGCTCTTCGATGAGATGGAGAGGGAAGCCCGGTCGCTTCTGAAAGAGGAAGGGATCCCGGAGGACGGGATGGAGTTCGTCTACTCGCTCGACATGAGGTATCTCAAGCAGTACCACGAGATGAACGTCGTCGTCACTAGGGAGGAGATTGAAAAGGGGGACGTAGAGAGCATGGCGGGGAGGTTTCATCCCGAGCACAACCGCCTCTACGGCTATTCGCTCGAAGAGGAAGGGACGCCGATCGAGCTCATAAACCTACGCCTCGTCGGTATCGGAAGGGCGGAGAAGCCCGAGTTCCTCGAAGAGGAATACATGGGGGAGGATCCGTCGCGGGCTTTCAAGAAGCAAAGACGGGTATGGTTGCCGTCCAGGCGTGCCTTCGAAGAAGTGCCGGTCTTCGACGGCGCGAAATTGGGGTACGGGAACAAGCTGGAAGGCCCCGCCCTCATAGAACAAGTGAACACCACCGTCTTCATAACTCCCGAGTACAGGATGGAGTGCGACAAGTACGGCAGTTATACGTTGTATCTGAAGACCGGCGAGTAGAACCGGCGGCGCCGGGCAGCGGTTCCGCCGCGCGGCGAGAGAGAGGCAGATCGTGAAGATAGACAAGATACTGGTCTCGGTGTTCCAGCGGCGTTTCAAGTCGATAACCGAGGAGATGAGCATCGCGCTCACGAGAACGACGCGCTCGCCGATTCTCTGCGAGGCCAAGGACTTCGTCACGGGTCTCTACGACGCCGAGGGCAAGATGCTCGAGCAGACCGAGAACCTTCCCATTCTTTCTTTCTCCCTGGGACCCGTGTGCGAGTACATCGTCGATTATTTCGGCGACGAGATCTATCCCGGCGACGTGATCTTTCACAACGATGTCTTCTCCATGGGCAACCAGAACAACGACGTGGCCGTCTACAAGCCGATCTTCCACGGAGACCATCTGGTCGCCTGGGCGGCGGCCAAGGGACACCAGGCCGACATCGGGGGAGCGGTGGCGGGAGGATACAATCCACGGGCCACCGAGGTCTGGCAGGAGGCCCTGAGGATTCCGCCGGTCAAGGTCTATGAAAAGGGGAAGCTCCGAAAGGACGTCTGGGATCTCATCTTCGCCAACATAAGATTCGACATCGTGGCCGCGGACATGAAGGCGCAGATAGGCTCCTGCGTCGTCGGCGAACGGGGGATCCTGAAGTTGATCGAGAAGTACGGCGTCGACGTCTTCGAGGCGCACAAGCAGTATCTTTTCGATTCCACCGAGAGAATGATGGCGGCGGAGATACGAACGATACCCAACGGCACCTACGAGGGAGAAGCCAACGTCTATTACGACGGGCTCACGCCGGGATCCAAGTACAAGATAAGGGTCAAGGTGATCGTCGAGGACGAGCGGATAACCTTCGATTATTCCGGGACCGATCCCCAGACGCCCGGCTTCGTGAACGGCACGTACACGTCGAGCGCGAGCGCCACCCTCCTCACCTTTCTCCAGATGGTGAATCCCGACATGCCCCACAACGACGGGATGATCCGCCCCATAGAGATAATCATTCCCGAGGGGACGATCTTGAACGCCAGGTACCCGGCGGCGACGACCTTCGGCAACCACCTCTGCCCGCCCAATGCGGATGCGATAATAAGGGCTCTCTCGCAGGCAGTGCCGGAAAGAGTCACGGCGGGCTGGAACCAGCTCCTCTGTTATCTCACGACGGGATTCGACAAGCGGAAGAACGACAACTACGTGGATATCGGTTTTCTCGGCTTGAAGGGCGGTTCGGGCGCGACCAAGGGAGTGGACGGCTATGACCACATAGGGATGATCGATGCGAGCGGCGGGGTTCTCGACCAGGATTACGAGATGTTCGAGCAGCAGACCCCGCACCTGCTCCTCGAGCACGAGTACTGGACGGATTCGGCGGGCGCCGGCCGGTGGAGAGGCGGCCTGGGTGTCGAGACGAGGTTCCGGATAGGCGGCGATAGGACGAAAGTCGTCACCTTCGGCGACGGAGACGTGGAGCCCGCCTTCGGCCTCTTCGGGGGGCGCGATTCGACTTTGAACAAGATAGAGCTCCACTATCCCGACGGCAGGATTTACAAGACCACGACCAAGGATCTCGTGGAAAACGTGCCCGAGGGGACGATACTCTTTCAGCAGGCCGGTGGCGGAGGCGGGTACGGGGATCCGCGCTTGCGCAAAGCGGAAAAGGTCGCGGAGGAAGTCAAGAACGGGATAATCAGCATCGAGCAGGCGAGAGAAGTCTATGGGGTGGTCGTCGATCCGGATAGTTTCGTCCTCGACGAGGAAGCGACCCGGCAGCTTAGAAACGGATGATACTGCAGGAGCGCGCAGTTACGGCGGGCGTTGATTAAGGCCGAGCCGGTGCGACCGGCAAGGAGCGTGAAGCATGAAGGTAAACAGGATCGATCACATTTGCATCGCGGTGAGAAACCTCGATGATGCGAGAAAGATCTGGGAGCCGGTCTTGGGCAAGAACGAGCCGGACGATGAGTACACGGACGGCGAGGAGAAGATAAGGGTCGCCCGCTACTACATCGGCGAAGTAGGTTTCGAGCTCATGGAGTCGACCTCGCCTGACGGGGACGTTGCGAAGTTCATAGCGAAGAAGGGCGAGGGCGTGATGCTCGTATCATTCAACGTGGACGACACGCGCGAGGCGATGGCGGAGCTCGAGGAGAAGGGCTACCCGCTGCTCGGCGGCGCGCGCAAGTTCCGTGACTGCGAGTATGCTTTCGTGCATCCGAAGGCCCTCGGCGGCGTGCTGCTCGAAGTGATAGACGACAAGAATGAGCCGCCCAAGTAAGTGGCGGCGATCCGATGTTTCTAGGACGGGGGCGCCGGCATGGGGGCGCTCCGGCTTCAAACAGTCCTCGCGCGCGGATGATTATAGCGCGCTGCGGAACTCGCCGTCGACCCCCATACCGGCGCCACTACTCCAAGCAGCGGGTGGCGGCGATTCGGGGCCCCCGCCGCGCGCAGCGAAGCGAGCAC
>CAYXEN010000045.1:0-22780 GCA_964464035.1 uncultured bacterium
GCAGCGGGTGGCGGCGATCCGGGGCCCCCGCCGCGCGCAGCGCCAGCGAGCACGGTGGGGTGGGATCGCCGACAGGACCCGCGGCACTCCGGCTGCGAGCCCCAGGCAGCAGCCGAGGCGCCGGAACAACCGGTATTCATGTGCAATTTGCATCAACTCCTAGAAAATGCATTCCGATTTATCAGAAAGACATCGCCGGCGGCGGAGCGTCGCCTCCAACTGGCATTCCTACAGGCACTTAACTCCAATGCAAACCCGGCCGATCAGTCCTCCGACTGGTACGTGATTCGCTTATGCAGACTCCGTCAGCTACAAGCAAAACATGAGATTCCAGACCGCCGACCAGATATACAAGGAACGTGATGGACGACAAACTCAACTCGATGCTGGGCAAGATCCAGGGACTCAAGAGCAAAGGGCATCTCAAGAAGGCCCTCGACAAGCTCGAGAAGCTGATCGCCAAGCACCCCAAGGAAAGCTCCCTCTACACAGAGGCCATAGACACGGCGCTCGAAGCCGGGGAATCCCTCAAGGCCTGTCAGGCCTTCAAGCAGGCCTACGCCCGCATTCCATCCGAGAGAAACAACATGTGGGCTTTCGCGAAGGAGAAAGTCAAGAAGTGCAATGATCCCGTCTTCGCGAAAACCCTTCTCGACCTCGCCATCAAGCAAAGAGACCTGGGCTCGGCGAGAGACATCCTGAACGACATCGACAAGAGCACCACGAACGAACTTCTCAAGAGAAACCGCGTAAAGAAGCAAACCCTTCTTGCCGCTTCGCACGGGGATCCGGGGCTCAAGGGAGACCTGTTGACGAACGTCTACGCCGAAGCGCTCTTCGCCATGCGGCTTGGGCGCGTGCGTGAAGCCTCCGCCATCCTGGTCGAGATCCTCGAAAGGAAACCCGACGAGCGTGAAACGATGGAACCCTTCATATCCCGGGCGGAGAAGAGCTTCGAGGGAGACGCCGGCATCGCCTATTGCCTGGGATGCTGCCGGCTCCTGGCCGGACAAGCGCAAAAGGCGCTGGAACACTTCACAAAGAGCATGAGAATCGGGCCGGCCATGCTTGATCGGATCGCAGAAAAACTGGCCGAGATAAGCGAGTCGGGAGACGCGCCTTCCCATGAGACCGATCTCGTCCTTGCCGAGGCGCTCCTTCGCAAGTCGGAATACGCCGAAGCGGTCGAGGTCCTCTCGAAACTGCTGGAAGGCAAGCCCTCCATGGCCAACCGCGTGGTGGATCTCCTTTGGAGCTTCACGGAGAACAACCCGAGTGAACCGGTCCTTGAATACATCATCGTGGAGGCCGCCATCATCGCAAAGCAATACGGTCGTGCAATGGAAAGGCTCGAGGCGCTATGCGAAGACGAGGACACGAAGGCGGATGCCATGGCCTGGCTGGAACGAAAATTCAACGAATGTTTCCTCCCGCCGAAGCTTCTTCTCTACTACGGCGAACTTGCGTTGAACGAGGGATTGATCGACAGGGCGCTCGAATCCTTCGAGTGCGTCTCCGAACTCTCGCCGGCCGATCTTCCCATGATAAAGGGAATCGTGGAGAAACACCGCGACGCCGACCCGAAGATCGAGGAGTACTTCCAGAGCATATCCGACTCCACGCCGGAGCCGCCCGCCGCGGGAGAATTCGCCATCGAGCACTTCGAGAAGAGCGAATTCCACATTGAAAAGAACGAAGCGCCGGGATTCGAAACGAGCACCGCGGAGCCTTTCGTGAAGGACGAGGGGATCTTCTCCTCTACGCCATCGCACGGCGGATGGATCGAAAGAAACGACGCCACGCCCACGAGCAAAGAAACGACTCCTCCGCGGGAAGACCCGAAGCCGCATGGCGCCGATACAGGCGCGACCGACTCCTTGGAGGTCGGCGGCGGTGTTGAAGAAGAGGCGCCCCTTTCCCCGGCAGGCGAAGCCCCCAACCCTGCAACCGATTCGCAAAGGGAGGACCCACCCCGACCGCGCAAGACCGCTCCGGATCCTTCCATCCAAGAGCACGAATCGTTCCGCGCGATAGAAGAAGCGTTGATGGAGGGGAACTTCGGCAAGACCAGGGAGCTCCTGTCCTTCGTCCCCAGGAACGCGAAGGAAGCGTGCAAGCGGATGATCCTGACCGCAAGATACTACATGCTTCGTGAAATGCCATTCGAGGCGCTGGCCGCGCTGAAGTCCATTCGCCTGGAGGACCTAGAGTCGGAGGACAAGCGCGAGGTCCTGATCAAGCTGGCGAATTGCTACCGTGAACTGCACATGTACGAGGCCGCCCAGACTACACTCTTGAGGCTGGCCGGTGAGTGGCCGGGGCAAGACAACGTAGAGAAACTCATAAGACGCAACTATTCCGATTATCTCAGTGAACTGGCCGAAGGGGCCGTCACGCTGGAGAAATCCAGCAGAATCTTCTAAGCCCGGATTGCAGGAGGAAGAAAAAATGAAAATCTGCCCGTTCATTTCTCACATGCTAGGCAACGACAACTCAGCCATTCTGACCATTGATCCGGCCCTGAGGGGAGCTTCAACGGGATCGAACAAAGTCGACAAGGAAAACATCGTGATCCTCGGCTACGACGAGGGGCAGGGACAAGCCGCTGCACAAACGGCGGTCGAAGAAGCCGCGGAACACGGAGACTCCCACCTCTTCTGCCTCAAGGACTCCTGCCGGTTCTACATCAAGGAGACGGAAGACTGCACTTTCGACGCGATGCTCTCGCTCCTGCAATCGCAGCCGAACACGGGCAAGGGCAAGTCGAAATCCGTTTCAAAGCCCGACCCCAAGCTTCTCAAGGAAGTCGAGAAGGTATGGAAATTCCAGACCAAGAGCGTCTCTGAGCTCTTGTCGCACATGGGTGACACGGAGAAGAAGCAAACCAAGACCGTCAACGAGCTCAAGAAGGATCTCAGCGCCAAGTTGGACGAATTGCGAAAGAGCATCTCGGCGGTGTCGTCCAAGTCGAGCTCCGAGGATCTGGAAGCGTTGAAGCAAAGCATCGAATCCCTGCAAATACGAATATCGGAGAAGGACGAGAGTAACGAGAACTTTTCCGCGATGATCTCGGAAATGATCCTCAACCTCGAGGACACCGTCAAAGAAGTCAAGTCCAGGACGGAGGACCTCTCCCGGAGCTTGACGGAGACGATGAAATCGCTCCCGGAGGGAGATGCCATGCTCAAGGCGTTGGACGCCGTGATCGAAAAAATCGACCAGGCGGCGAAGAAGGACCCCTCCGCGGAAAGCGGACAAATCGAATCGCGTCTCGAAGAAATCGTTCGAGCGCATGAAGAAGTGATGGAGAAGATATCGTCCTGGCGCTCTCAATTCGAAGAACGCCTGGAACAACTCGTAGAGAAGCAGGAAGGCTGGGAGAAACGGCTCGAGAGAATCACCGAAGGCCAATCGGAACTGCTCGAGTATCTCAAAGAGGACGCCGCGAGAAGAAAAGAGGAACAGAAGCGATCCGACAAGAAGGAAGCCAAGCTCCTCAACAATCTCGGAGTCACGAGTTTCCACAACGGCGCCTTCGAAAAGGCCAAGGAGCAATTCCTCAAGGCCGTAGAACTCGACCCGGAGTTCGCGGAAGCGTACAACAACCTGGGGCTCGCATGCACGGAAATGGGCCAGGAAGACGAAGCCACCGAAGCCTTCAAGAAGGCGACCGAACTCAACCCCGACATCCCGGCGGCCTACAGCAATATGGGCTACTTATTGCACAAACGAGGAAAGTACGAGCAGGCGATCGAGATGTACAACGAATCCCTCGGCAGGAACACCAACAGCAGCTCGGCGTACACGAACCTCGGCAATGCGTATTACAAGCTGGGTAAACACGACAAGGCTCGCAAAGCCTGGGAGAAGGCTCTCGAGATAGATCCCGGCAACGAGAAAGCCAACCTCTATCTCAAGCGGCTGTTGGCTGAGAAGACGAGATGAGGCCGTTCTAGGAGGCGTCTTCCTTCTTCTCGGATACTTTCACCACGCCCGTGGCTTGGAGTCCCTTCGGACTTTCCTTTATCTCGAACTCTACCAGTTCTCCTTCGGAGAGGGTCCTGTAACCCTCACCTTGAATCTCGGAGTAATGTACGAAGATATCCTTGCCCGACTCCTGTTCGATGAAGCCGAATCCCTTGTTGTCATTGAACCATTTTACCTTACCAGTAACGCGCAAGATGAGACTCCTCCTTTGGAACGTGAAAAAAACCGCCGGCCTGCTAAAGACCAGCGGATCTAACGAAAAACAAGGATTGTTGAGACGATAGAACTACCAGTACTAGCCGACCATTTCCAATACCGACTTATTATACCCCAAGCTTTCCGATGCGTCAAGACGTAAGTTGCATTCACTTGCACCGGGCTGCGATCGTCTTTTTCGAGGAATCGAAGGGAAGCATGGGAAACTTTGCAGCTAAGTTGCCACGCATTGCTTGCGTTCTACCAAACATGCCCGCCCCCGCGGAACCCTCCCGTTCGACGGCCGAACCTCGCGCTGTAAGCCGTTACTACGCAACCTGTTCGCTGGACGCCTCGCTTTTTCGATACCCGATCCCTGGCATAGAATTTGCCCGCCGAGTCTATACGAGGTCACACGGAAAGCGAAGATCCGGAGGCGAGACGATTGAGCATAACTCTTCCTCATATAAGAGTAATCAATAAGATCGACGATTTCACACCGGAAAAGATCGACGATGTCATCCGGGATTGCGTCGCTCTCAGCGCGAAGAAACCGTGCTATCTCGAAGCGGCGGACGGAACCGTCCAATACTTTCTGTTTTTCCGGGAGAGACAGATCTACTCGGCCGGAAGAATCGAGAAGCAGCAATTCATGAACATCACTATCAGGGATTTCCTGCTGGGCAGCACGAAGCTTCATTTTCCGAGATTGACTTCGTATGAAGTGAACAACAAGATTCTTCACTCCATCCTGATTCTTTTTCAGAAAAAACCATCCCTGCAGATCGTCACTTCGCTGGTCGACGTGGACAAGCTCCTCGACAAGATCGAGGAGGAAAAGAAGAGCTGCATCGTCAGCGCATGGCAGGAAGGTTTCCTCGCTCTGCTCCGCTACGAGAAAGGAGAGGTCACGGCCCTCTGTCATGAACAATCGTCGCTCCTACCGAAGGAGGAGACGTTCAGAGACGATTTTCTGGTGAAGATCTACACGCTCAGCGCGGAGAAACAGCTCTACATCAGCCTGTACGAGGATCTTCTCGTCAAGTTCGCCTCCGACGCCAAGCTCATCGACGATTCCTTCGAGGGCAGCTTCTGGAATCTCTTTCTCTCCAAGCCTCCCGTCATGGTGCTCAAGCTCAAGGACAAGGAGCTGGCGAGGTTGGCGCTCGAGAAACCGGTCACGAAGATCGGAAGAGGCCAGGACAACGACATCGTGATCGACAACCTCGCGGTATCCAGGCTGCACGCGATCATAGAGGAGGACAAGGGGAGCTATTTCATCAAGGATTGCGACAGCCTGAATGGAACGATGGTGAACGGCAGGAAGATAGACAGGACGCGGCTCGGCTACGGGGACGTCATAACCATCGGAAAGCATGAATTGGTTTTCGAAGAACAGAGCGGCAAGGCTCCAGGCGCCAATTTCCCCGAAGAGGAATTCGATCAGACGTTCATAATAACTCCCTCGCAGCGCGACCGGATGAAGGAGAGGCAAGAGAAGCACCTCGATGCACGGGACGCCGTAAAAGGGTCGCAACCGGCCGCTCCGCGCCTGCTCGAAAAGAACCGCAGCGGGGACAAGGTCATCGAGCTCTCGAGCCCCAGCTTGATCATCGGCAAGGGAGACGAGGCCGACATACCCATAGGCGGCTGGTTCGTCGCCGAACAGCACGCGGAGATAAAACGAGTCGACGGGCAATACGTCATACGTCACTTGAGCGGCCTCAGAAAAGTCACGGTCGACGGACGGCCGGTGAACGAATCCGTTTTGAAGCCGAACACCCGTATTCGGATCGCGAACCATGAATTCATTTTCCTCGAGTAAACGACATCCAAGGAGAGCAAGATGCGATACGCTTTGATATCGGACATCCACGGCAACCTGGAAGCACTCGAATCCGTGCTCGCGTTCATAGACAAGCTCGAACCATGTCATCTGCTCTGCCTTGGCGACACGGTGGGCTACGGCGCCGACCCCGAGGCCTGCCTGAACAGGATAAGCTCATCGGCGGAAATGATACTGGCCGGCAATCACGACCTCGCCGCCGCGGGCGTGATCCCCTGCAACGATTTCAACCCGATAGCGAGAAAAGCCATAGAATGGACCAAAGAGATGCTGACCCCGGAGGAGAAGGAGATCCTGAGCAACCTCCCCCTCGTCTACATAGACGGCGAATGCTTCTTCACTCACGGATCGCCCCTGGAGCCGATGCAATTCAACTACGTGAAGATGCTGGATGAAGTGGGCGAGATATTCTCTTCGATCGGCCAGAAGTACTGTTTCGTCGGACACACGCATCTTCCCATCATGGTCGAAATGAACAACAAGACGGGCAAGATGAGAATAATAGAGGGGAACAGGGTCTCCACCTCGGGCGACAAACGCTTCTTCGTGAACGTCGGAAGCGTCGGGCAGCCCCGGGACAGCAATCCCGACGCCTGCGCGGTCATATTCGACGAGGACGAGGAATTCATCGAATTCGTGAGGATTCCCTACGACATATCCACATCGCAAGGGAAGATCCTTTCACATGGGCTCCCTTCTTATCTGGCCGAGAGACTCTTGCTGGCAAGGTGAGGTAGCTTTGTCCCTTCAAGAACACTACAAGATAATACAGATGATCGGCAAAGGGGGGAC
Source organism: uncultured bacterium (assembly GCA_964464035.1). Taxonomy (GTDB): domain Bacteria; phylum Krumholzibacteriota; class Krumholzibacteriia; order WVZY01; family WVZY01; genus CAYXEN01. Next base: position 6,821 of record CAYXEN010000045.1, read on the forward strand.
CGCCGTCCTCTACAAGGGGATACAAACGTCCCTGGACAGAACCGTCGCCATCAAGGAGCTCCACCAGCACCTGATCGGAGACGAGAACTTCACGCGCCGGTTCATCCTCGAAGCCAAGGCCGCGGCCAGCCTCGACCACGAGAACATCGTCCACGTCATCGACTTCGGAAAATCGGGAGAGAACTACCGGATAATAATGGAATTCGTCGAGGGGCGAAGTCTCAAGGAAGTACTGGGCTGGCGAAAGAAGATTCCCCTGGACCAGGCGCTGGCGATCGCTTACCAGGTCTGCCTCGGGCTCGAGCACGCCCATTCCAAGGGGATAGTGCACCGCGACATAAAGCCCGGAAACATAATGATAACGAACTATGGGAGGGTCAAGATAACCGACTTCGGGCTCGCCAAGCTCACCCAGGGCTCGTCCGGCCACACCGTGGCGGAGTCGATTCTGGGCACCCCGCTCTACATGTCTCCCGAGCAGGCCTACGGCGAGAGCGTGGACATGAGAAGCGACCTGTTCTCACTGGGAACGGTGCTCTACGAGATGCTCACAGGCGAACAACCCTTCTACGGCGAAAACTGCATGGGAATCATCACCAACATCATACAGTGCAACATCGATCCGCCTTCGACCGAAGACGAGAACATCCCCGACGAGGTCGATGCGATCGTGCTTCGCGCCTTGGAGAAGCAACGCGACCGCCGCTACCAGAGCGCGGCCGAGTTCAGGCGGGCGATCGAGGGCTACCTCGGCCTCGTGAGACTCAAAAGGGCCGAGGAGAAACTGCCCGGGCTCCTCATCGACAACGACAAGACCAGCGTCATGGGCAAGGATCAGTCGACCACGAGCCGCATCCGGAGGAGAAGGCGAAGGATCCGATCGGCCCTGGCGGCCGCCGGCCTTTCGATCCTGGCTGCCGGCCTTGCATTTCACTACGACATGATCACCGATATCTTCATCGGCGGACACGCCGAAGAGGGCATGGGAAGGGCGCCGCTCGTAATGGAGAGCCGATTGGGGATCGGGGCACCGCCGATTTTTCCAAGCCACCCGACCGATTCGCTCGGCTCTGCATCCATGCCGGCCGCCGTCGACGCGGCAAGGCCGGATTCCGCGGCGAGGAACCAACCGGTCGCGCAAGCGATTCTCGTCCCCCAATCCGACGACAGCTCGGAAGCGATCGCGGACACGTCGATGAAGACTTCAAAGGCAAACGAGGCGCAACCCGCCCGCGACGGTGAAGGTGCGAAAAGTGCAAGCGACGAAGCCGTGCAAAAGCCGGTGCCCGAAGTTCGTAAAGGCTGGCTCTCGGTCACCGTCGACCCTTGGGCCGAGATATTCGTGGACGGACGTTACCGCATGGACTCCCCAACGAGCTCTCCCCTCACGTTGACCGCGGGAAGACATACACTCGAATGCCGCAATCCCCAGTACGAGACCTACAGGGAGGAATTGCACATAACGGCCGGCGAGCTTTCGCGGCGTTCCATAAAGCTCAAGAAGCTGGAGGGCGAGATAAGGCTGTTCACGCAACCCGGAGCCGAATTCTACGTCGATGGAATACTCGTGGGGGTCACGCCGATGGCGGATCCCATCACGGTGGATGCAGGCAGGCATCAACTCACCTTGAAAAAGGCGGGATTCAACACGTGGACATCTGAAGTCACGGTGGAAGCCAAGAAGAGCATCCCGTTAAGAATAACCCTCAGCCCCAAGTTCTAAATCGAGCAACCTGGCCGCTTCTACGAAGACCGTGCGCGCATCCAGCTCGCGGAGAATTCCCTCCGGTGCCCTCACGAAGTGGAGATTCCCGCACCGGGGCGCCCAGCGCGAGGGGTCGGTCGGCCCGAAAACCGCCAGCGTCCTTGCCCCGGCCGCGGCGGCGAGATGCATGACACCGGTGTCGTTGCAAAGCACGAGATCGCTACGCTTCAGGATCGCCGCCACCCGCCCTATGGTTTCGTTTCGCACGACACGAATATCCAGAGAGCACTTCCTCGCGAACTTTGCCGCCTCCTCCCTGTCCCTCGGTCCCTCCACCAGCAGGACACGGGCGGTTGCGAGTTTCCCGATCCGATCCGCGACTTCGGCGAAGCGCTCGGCTCCCCATATGTTCTCCCTCTTCCCCGCCCCCGGATGGACCGCCAGCAGGATGCATCCATCCTTTGCGAACTCCGCGGCTACCCCGTCCGCCCAGGCCGCGTCGGCGGCCGAAGGCACGAAGACGGGCGCGAGGTCATCCGTGCGGATGCCGAGGGCCGCCAGAGGATAAAGATTGTGCTCGGTCTCGCTCATCCCTTCCAGGGCTTCGCGCGAAGGCAGCGGGAGCTCGAAGTGAAAGAACGCCTTGCTCAGGGAATGCCCGAACGGCTTCGACGTCGAGCCGACCCTGAACGTGGCGCCCGAGAGGAAGGCCAGCAGAACGCTCGTGAAGGAGAAAGACGACGTATGAAGCACTATGGCCAGGTCGAAACGCTCCGCCCTCAGCCTTCGGACGAGGCGTACGTGGCCGGCCGGGTTCTTCTTGTCGAAGACGAAGACCTCGTCGACGTAGGGGTTGTTGGCGAGGACCCCGCCGTTCAGCCTGGAAGCCACGACTCCGATCCTCACGCCGGGGAAGGTTTCCTTGATGGCCCTGAAGGCAGGGACGGCGAGAAGCATGTCCCCCATCTGGTGGTGCTGGCGGATCACCAGGATACGCCTCACGGGAGCGGCCAACAGCTCGTCGCGCCCTACCTTCCTCGTCTCGACCAGTCCGGTAAGAAGCCGGACGAGCATTCTTTTCGTGCTTCTCTCCAGTTTTCTCACAGGTTCCCCCGTCGGTTTTCAATACTATTGGAGGATCGAGAAGGAACTATTCGGGACCGGGGCGGTATAATACAGCATTGCAGAGAGTGAATACGCGAAGGCCGATTCATGCAAAGGGGCGATCCGAGTCGCCCCCTTGTTTTGCCCACCTCGGGCCTCATGAGCGTCTTTTCGCCGACGCCCGCAATTCGTCGAGCATTTCCATGTAACTCCCATAGCGGGATTGGAAAACCATTCCCCTCTCAACGGCATCCTTGACCGCACAGTCGGGCTCGTGCGAATGCGTGCAGGGGTTGAAACGGCAATCCGCCGCGTAGGTCTCGAACTCGGGAAAACACTCCTGCAGCTCGATTTCGCTGTCCCCCGGGAAGCCGAAAGCCTGGATGCCGGGCGTGTCAGCTATGTATCCCCCTTCCACCCGGTACAGCTCCGAGAAGGAAGTCGTATGCCTTCCCCTGCCGGTTTTCCTCGCCACGTCCCTCACCCGCAGGTCCAGCCCCGGGGCTATGCGCATGAGCAACGAGCTCTTCCCGACCCCGGACTGCCCGACGAAGGCGTATATGCCGCCGCGAAGCTCGCTTTTCACTTCATCGACCCCGTCACCGTCCACGGCGCTCGTGCATATCACACGGTACCCGCACGAGTCATAGAGACGGATGAAATCATCGATCACCGCCGGTTCCCGCCTGCAAAGGTCCACCTTGTTGAGGATGATGCATGATCGGATTCCTCCCCTCTCGGCCGAGACGAGCACTCTGTCGATGAAACCGTAGTGGAACTTCGGGGATTCCACCGAGGAGACCACGAAAAGCAGGTCGAGGTTGGCGACGATCATTTTCTCGCTTCCCTCTCTCCATGCGTCGGCTCTCGAGAGAAAGCACCTGCGCGGCATCACTTCCTCGATCACGCCTCCGCCCTCTCTCACCGGCTTGACCTTGACGCGATCGCCGGCCACGACCCTGAAACCTTCCTCCCGTTTGCGGAACCTGCCGGGCAGGGCGCACGAGAGGACTTCCTCTCCAACCTGGACCCAGACTTCCCCGCCCGTGACCCTGATCACGAGACCTGCTTCTTGGTTTTTCTCCATATCTCAATAGGTGGTCCAACGAGTAAGAAGACGATTTTCTTCATTTTGTTATTGAGAATAATAGCAATTCCTGATATTTTCCAAGAGGTAATTTGGGAAGCTCCTAGCACGTGAATCACCGGGTACAAGATGCAGCCTGTAGAACTCGCTGAATATTTCCAAGAATCCCTTTGCATATTCGACCTCAAGGCAAGGGACAAGAAATCCGCCCTGGAAGAGATGGTCGATTACATAACGCGTGCCTGCAACCTCAAGGACAAAGGGATCATCCTCGAGATGCTTCTCAACAGGGAGAGCCTTGGAAGTACAGCGATAGGAAAAGGAGTGGCCTTTCCCCACGGTCGCACGCTCGCGATTCAGGAATTGACCATACTGTTCGCCTGCTCCAAGGAAGGAATCGATTTCGATTCGCTGGACAAGAAACCCACGCATCTTTTCTTCCTCACCATAGCTCCACCTCAGGACAAAGACAATCTCTACCTCCAGGTCCTGGGCAGTCTCGTCGAGTTGATCAAGAACGCATCGAGAAGGAAGAAGCTGATGCAAGTCACGAGCTTCCAGGAATTCAAAGAAGTGATAGGATCGTGATCGACAATGAATGAACAAGTTCAACTGCTGGTTGCCCTCCAGGACTTGGATCTCATGATAAAAGAGGCGAAGGACAAGGACACTTCCTCGGAACTCAAGCACATGGGATTCAAACTGGACGGCGTGGCAAAGCTGCAGGAAGCGAGAGAAAACCTGGCCAAGAAGATCAAACCGCAACTGTTGAACCGCTACGAGAGGGTGGCGAAATCATACGAACGGGCGATAGTGCCCGTCACCGGTAATCTCTGCCTGGGTTGTTTCATCACCCTGCCCACTTCATATCATTCGCTGCAGAACAAGAGCACAATTCTCACCTGCGAGAACTGCGGCAGGATGCTTTACTTCACCTGAGCCCGCGGAGCCCCGGCTCTCTCCATCACTCGGGTCTGCCGACGACCTCCGGCAAGGAAGGCACGCTCACTTCACCGTTCTTTCTCCTCGAACGCACGTGAACGAAGTAGACCTTTCCCGTTTCGAGATTCTTCACCGTCACCGAGTGCGTCCCCTTGTTCACTTCGACCGGAGCCGGCAGATCGTTTTTCGACGAGAGCAACAGGCTGTTCGTCGAGACGTAGACGTTGTAACCGGCGAAATCCTTTTCCGGCTCGTCCGGGCTGGCCTTCCAACTCACCACGAGTGCACGGGCCGCCGGTTTGACCTCTACCGATGTCGGCGGAGAGAACCTGGTCACTTCGACCATCTTGCCCCCGCCTCCCGTGCAGGCGCCCACGAAAAGCAGAATGGATGACAGAAGAAGCCTCTTCTTGATCATGCGGACTCCCTTCGCGAGGACTTCCCAGGAAAATCGTAACTCAATATATTCTAATCGATACCAGGCAATCCGCTTTCGTTCAAGAAAATAGTTGAAGCTGGCGGGGCATGGCCGTAAAATAATTTTACCGGGTTAAAATACTTTACCTGTCACACCATTCAGCGGCGGATCCAAGGTGGTGATCTCATAGATGGAGTCTTACCTGCCTCGACCCCGGCAAAAGAGCTTCCAGGAAGCCGGCAGGACGACGAGTACCGGCCCCTGGAAAATCACACCGAGAATCGATCCCGTAAGCGAAAAGAAATACTTGAGCTTCGTCCTGGACGAGAAAGACAGCGCTCGCGTGCACCCCGACGTCTTGTCTTTCCGTGCACGCGCGGCGGACGCCATAGCGCCGGGGGGTTGCGCATCCATAATAGACATCTTCAGGGACAACGGCTCGATCGAGATCCTGACTCCATTCCTCGACCGGGTCACGCTCGCCGACCTGAAGCCCGGCGATGCGAAGGAGCTCCTGCAGTCGGTTCTCGAAGCATTGACACGTTTCGAAGCCTTCGATTTCAAACTGACCGACCTGTCGCTCGCCTCGCTGGGGAGGGACGTGGACGGGAGGTATCGCATCTTTCCGACCGCTTTCGTCCTTCCGCCCGAACACGAAGTCATTGCAACGGAAGAACCCGCGAGGAAAAAACGGGAGGATCGAGGCGGGCCGGCTGCAACCCTTTCCGCGCAATGCAGGTGTTTTCTCGACCTGCTGGACGATCTCGGCCCTCTGCTTTGCGGCAAGGACGGCACCGGAAGTTTCCCGGAGAAATCGAGGGCCGTTGCTGCGGCCGTGGATCGGGGTGACATTCGCCGTGCTTGCGAAGCATACCGCGAGCTCTTCGATTGCGAAATAGAACCCTACCTCGAGAAACTCGTCGATCTCGAGCACCCCCGCGCAGTCGATTTGCAGGCGGCATGCGAGGCCGTGCTGGACGCGGCCTCCAAGGGAAGCTGCATCGTACTGGTCTCCGGGGGACCGCTGGCGGGAAAGACGACACTTCTTCGCATGCTGGCGGCTGAACTCTCCGCGTCCACGGAATGGAAATGCTCGCTTCCCACCGAGTGGGACCTCTTTCGCAAGGGGCGCAGGCGATCGTCGCCGTCGGCCGGTAAGCAGGCTTTTCTGGTCGACGACATCGAAGACAAGGCATTCGTGTATTCCTATCTCGCAGACCCCGCCCTCTTCGCCGATCTGCCTCCCGACACGCTGCTGGTCCTCAGCGTGGACAAGTCCTGCATGGACCGGACGACCGGAGAATTCATCGAAAAAATCGCGAACGCATTGGGCGATCGCTTCTTCGAAGTGGCCCTCGAGCAGGCCGAGCCGCTCCCCGGACACGGCCGGGACAAGCGAGCCGGAGCCGGGGGCGGAAAGAAGAAAATCCCCGGGGATCCCGTGACTCGTTTGCTCTCTTCAACGGCTCAGTGCCTCATACCGAGTGAAGAAGCCCGTTCCCGGAGCGGACCCGGAAAGCTTCTCGAAGGGATCCTGGCCGGGATCAACGACGAGGAAAGACAATTGCTCGAGTTCATCTCCGTCACGAGATTGACGTTGCCCCTCCAACTTCTTCACTCCCTCTTTTCGCACGACGGCGAAAAACTTCCCTTCGCCGCGTATCATCTCCACGCCCTCGGCCTCATCGAAATCGAATACGCCTTCTTTCACCCCAAGAATTCACTCTATGCGCTAGTGCGCCCGCGATACAACTCGATCGCCCGCCTGATCGACGCCGCGACTCCTTCGGCGAGGCGAAAGAACCTGTGCCGGACGCTCGCCGTGCTCTCGGAGGAGCTCGGTCCCGTCCCGCCCTTCCACTACCTGCGCAACCTCATCGAAGGGGACGAGAGAATCCAGGCGGCACGTTTCTGTCTCGATTACTTGAAGAAGCACAAGGGAGCCCGACGCCCGTCCTTCTTTGCCCGCCTGGTGGACGAGCTTTTCGCCAAGGGCTATTTCACCTCGTTGCCATTTCCCGGGAGGGTGTTCATCCTCAGGGAACTCGCCGAAGACGCCTTGCTCACCGGCGACAAGGCGCGGGCGGAGGAATTGCTCCGGCGCGCCGTCGACATCATAGAAGAAGCCGGCTTCGACCGGCAGGTGAAGCACGCCGACCTGATCGTTTCCGTGTCGCGTGCTCTCGCCGACATCTGGGAATCCAAGGGCGGGTACAAGCGCGCACTCGACCTGCTGACGAGGATGCGCAGGAGATTCCAAACGTGCCTTCCCCTCCCCGACCAGGCCGGGCTCATGAACGACATAGGGTGGCTCCAGTACCGTCTCGGGGACTACGACAAGTCGATCGAATCCTGCAGGCTCAGCCTCACCTCTTTGAACGCGGGGCAGTACCCGCTGGTCGTGGCGCAGGCGCTGAACATCATGGGCGTCGTCCACTTCAACACGAGTCGATACGACGAAGCGATCTCGTACTACGAACAGAGCGCCTACCTCCGAGAACAGGGCAAGGACTACAACGCCCTCTCGGCCAGCTTCAACAACATGGCGCTCGCATACCAAACCAAGGGCGAGTACGAGAAAGCCTTCGACTACTACAACAGGAGTCTCGAGATCAAGAGGAAACAGAACAACCTCGCCGGCATAGCCGCCGGCGATCTCAACCTCGCGCTTCTCTACCTCGAGATGCACAACTTCTCCGAGGCCGAAAAGAAATGCCGGGAAAGCCTGAGACTGAGCAAGCAAGTCGGAAACACGCAGTTGACCGCCGAGAACTTGAGCACGCTCGGGGACATCGCCCTCATGCGCGGGCGATTCGAAGAAGCGGAGAAGCAGTACCGCGACTCGCTGGAACTCTGCCGCAAGCTCGAAACGATAAACGAGGAAATGGGCGCCCTGCGGCGCCTCTCCAATCTCTACCTGATGCGGAAGAAATACGCGACGGCCCGCAAATGCATCACCCGGGCCGCCGAGCTGGCCAAGCGCATCGGCTCGGAATTCGAGACGGCCCAGATCGATCTCATCCTGGGGGAACTCGAGTACACGCAGAAGAGGACCGATCAGGCCCTGGAACATTACGAGAAGGCGGCCAGCGCGTTCACGACCCTCGCCAAGTACCGCAAGGCCGCCGCCGTTCTCGCCAAGATCGGAATGATCCACGCGGAGAACCACAGGATCCTGGAAGCGAAGCAACACCTCGACCGGGCGATGGACCTTGCCGGCTCCGAGATCGGCTACGAGCTGCCCGAGGAAATAATCCACCTGCAGAACGCCTTGAGCTCCCATCGACGGACGACGCCTCTCAAGGGCAAGGCGTCCCAGAAATTCCTGATGGCTTTCTACGAGCTGAGTTCGCTCAGCGACTATACACTGGACCGCCACGAGTTCTTCAAGAAGACGCTCGAGATCGTGCAGCGCATCGCCGCCCCGTCCACGTGCAGGCTGGCGATGCGCGGCAAGGACGAGCAGTTCATCCTCTACGACGAGACGGGTGAACGTGCGGGAGAATCCACCGCGGAGATGAGCCGGATTTTCTCGAACACGCTTCTCCTCGGCCGCCCCCTCGGGAGCGGCTCCCCCGAAGTCGCCGCGATGGAAGCGGAACTGAAGCTCCCTTCCGGCGCCGGTTTCATAAGCATCCCCCTAAAGGCGATGGGAGAAGACCTCGGCTGCCTCTATCTGGTTTTCCCCCGCAAGCAACTGCCCCTGTCCAAGGACGACCGGACCTTTCTCGCTTCGATGGGGCGGCAGATAGCAGGCAACCTGCGCCTCATGCTTCATTTCGAGGAACACCTCTACAAGGAGGAGCAGCTCGAGCAACAGTTCAAGGATCTCAAGGCCAGGGTGGAGGACGAGTATCGTTTCGAGAACCTGATCGGCAAGAGCGAGGAGATGAAGAAGATCTTCCGTACTCTCAACAAGATCAAGGACATGACGCCCGGCATCCTCATCATAGGCGAGTCGGGCACCGGCAAGACCGAGCTCGCCCGCGCGATCCACTACAACAGTCCCAGGAGGAACAAGCCGTTCCAGGAGATCCACTGCGCTCAGATCCCGACCACGCTTCTCGAGAGCGAACTCTTCGGGCATGAACGCGGCGCTTTCACCGGCGCCGTCCAGCGCAAGCTCGGGCTGTGCGAGCTCGCCGACGGCGGCACGATATTTCTCGACGACATAAACGTCATCCCCATGGAGACCCAGACCAAGCTCTTGAACTTCCTCGAGAGCAAGAGCTTCATGCGCGTCGGGGGAACCAAGAGGATCACATCCAACGTGAGAATCATAGCCGCCAGCAACGAGGATCTCGAGATGCTCTGCCGGGAGCAGAGATTCCGCGAGGACCTCTACTATCGACTCAAGGTGATACTCATCAACATCCCGCCCCTCAGGGAGCGCAAGGAGGACATCATCGCCATCGCGCTCGCTTTCATAAAGCGAAAGTGCAAGGAGCGCGGCATACCGCTCAAGACGGTGGCGCCGGAGACGATGAAGCTCCTCCAGAAGGCGCCCTGGCGCGGTAACGTGCGCGAGTTGCAAAACGTGCTCGAGCGGGTCGTGCTCCTTTGTGACGACAACGTCATCTACCCGGATTCCCTGCCGGAGGACTTCCTCAGGGAGATCTCGGGGGCCGGCGTTGAGAAGAAGAAGGATTTCGAAACCCTGCTGGACGAGATTGTAAGCCTGGAGAACTATTCGGAGGCGGATCCCCTCATGCCCAAGATGGAGACCCTTCTAGCCAAGAAGATGGTCGAGCATACCAAGGCCAAGAGCAAGGCGGCCGCGCTCCTCGGCATCACCAAGCCGACTCTCTACTCACGCCTGGAAAAACACAAGAACCTCGAATAGAATGACGTTCCCGCTCCTTTATTCTGGCAAATCCAGCCCGGTTGAATTAGAGTTCATGGAAAAGAAGGGGATGAAATGAGCGAGTTCACGAAACGAAAAACCATAGTCGAATACCTGGATGATTACCTTGGGATAAACACGGTGAGCGACGACTCGCAGAACGGGCTCCAGGTTGAGGGATCCGACCGGGTGAGGAAAATCGCGTTCGCCGTGGACGCCTGCATGCAGACGATACGCGGCGCCGCGCGTTTCGGCGCCGACATGTTGATAGTCCACCACGGTCTTCTCTGGAGCCGGAACGAGAGGATCGTAGGAGTGATGAAGAAAAGAATGGCCGTCTTGATGGCAAACGGCGTTTCTCTCTATGCCGTCCATCTTCCGCTCGACTGTCACGGCGAAGTCGGGAACAACGTGGAACTGGCCCGCATCCTCGGTCTCGAAGTGCAGGCCAAGTTCGCCAGATACCACGGAGTCGAGATCGGAGTCCTGGCGACCCCCGGAGAGCCGCTGCCCCGGGAGGAGCTTATAGGCACCCTGGAGAAATCACTCCACACCAAGGTGAGCCTGCTTCCTTTCGGCCCCGGGAGAGTCAAGAAGGTCGGAATCGTGAGCGGAGGAGGCGCCTCCCTGGCGGCGGAAGCCTCCGACAGGGGATGCGACACATTCATCACGGGCGAGACTTCCCACTCGGGGTACCACATCGCGAAAGAATCCCGGCTGAATATGATATTCGCCGGGCATTACGCGAGCGAAACGGTCGGACTCAAGGCCCTGGGGAGGCACCTCGAGAAGAAGTTCCCCATAGAATACAAGTTCGTATCCGCGCCCACCGGCTTGTAAGCAGGGGTTTCGCAGGCCGGACTCCGACCGCGGGCGGGCGCTGCAATCCGGATCGAATCCCGAAATGAAACTCAGTCGAAGCACAATCAACATCTTTCTCTTCATGCTCTTCGCCTGCTCCTTCCTCGTGAGGATGCGCGACGCCGGCGGTTCCGGGCGCCTCTACTTCAAGGGCGAATCTGCCACCCACTATCGTTACGCCTACATGCTGAGCAAGCGGGGCAGGCTGCCGCGGGTCGATCGCAAGGCCCAATGGCCGGAAGGCTTCGCCCCCGTCGCCGTCAAGGCCCAGGGCACAGAGTTCCTCTCCGGCTACCTATACCGCATAGTCGGTTACTTCAGCGACATGAGCGAAAAGGAATTCGTGCGCATGCTCACAGCCCTGCTCGCTTCGCTGATGGTATTTCCTGTCTTCTCGATAAGCTACCGCTTGTGGAGATGCCAGGCGGGGGGATTGCTCGCCGCCTTCTTGACCGCTTTCTCGTTTCCATTGATCGCCGCCGGGGGCGGCCGTGAGTTCGACCACATGGTCCCGGCCGCGCTTCTCGTAGCCGTTCACCTCCTTCTCTTTCTTGGATACTTGCGAAGAAGGGATTCCCTCGCCTTGGTCCTCCAGGGCATGACCGCATTCTCACTCGTGGCTGTCTGGGAATTCGGGATCTACTACCTCGCCCTCTACCATCTTCTGATCGTCTTTTCCTCGCTTCCCCCCCGGGAGAGATCGAAACACGCGATGATAAGCACGGCCGTCCTCGTCGCTTCCGCCGTCCTGCTCCCGTACTTCAGACATACGGGTCTGATCGTCTCACTTCCTTCGGTCCTGATCGTCGCATCGACCGCGTACACGGCCTGGAAAAGGGAAAGGGTGAGATTGTTCCCCGGCCTGCTCTACGTGCTAGCGGGAGGAGCCCTGCTCGTCTTCTTCCTGAGACCTCTCGCCGGCGGCACCGCCCCGACGTCGACCTACCTCTTCGAGCGCGTCACGCACCCGGCCGGGAAACCGCCCGAGCCGGCATCGCTCTCCCCCACGACCAGATACTTGTGGAACTGGAAGAACTCTTCCCCCGGCGCGCGGGAGTTGCTGGCTTTCTTCCTTCCCCTCCTCCTGCTCTCAGCGCCCCTGGTCGGAGGCTTGCGATCGGTCCGGAAAGAACGGCACGTGCGGATCCTCCCGGCCGGAGCCGCCGCGCTACTGTCCGCAGCCCTCTACGTCATCGACCGCAACATGGTGCTGTCTGCGGGGCCGGCCGCTTTCGTATTCATGAGCCCGGCCTGCTTCGCGCTCAGCAAGCACTTGAGAAGAAGGATCGTATTTCTGGGGGCGGCGCTTCTCTTGGTCTTTCTGCAGGCCGTCCAGCCCGGCGGCAGGGCCGACCTGCTCGGGAGAACCGCCGACCTGCTCGGGATGAAAGCAGAATCGGGCGGTCGCTTCACTTGGGTGAGCGTGGGAAACGCGGACCTCGAATTGGTCAAGTTCATCGCCGCCAGGACTTCCGTCAAGGATCCCGTCCTCGCCACCCCGGAGATCGCCTCGTTCCTGCTCGGCTTCACGGGAAGGACGGCGCTGTTCGTTCCCGGGATCGAATCGGAGGAAACCGCGGACAAGACCTGTCGACTCATGAGCGCTTTTTACGGGGACGAATCGAAGCTCTACAGCGTGTGTGATTCGCTTGGAATCAAGTACGTCGTCTATTCGATCGACATCCTCCTCGACGCCTCCCGGAACTCGCCCGCCTACCTCGCCGGTGTGGAGCCGCGGCGGCGCGGTGAGGCGAGCCTGGCCTATGAAATGCATTTCCATCCCGAAAACCTCGAGTACTTCCGGCTCGTGTACGAGAATGACAATTACAGGCTTTTCGAGGTGGGAAAAAAGAAAGAACCGGATTTCTTGAGCGATCACCCCCCCGTCTACCAGCACGGCATCCTCGAACGGCATCACGACGATCTCGAATCCTTCTACGATCGCACAATAAGGTTGATCTCGATGTACGGGCTGGGAGTGGAAGCCCACAAGCGTGGGAACTACGCCGAAGCCGCCTCATTGTTCTCTCGTTGTCTCGAGGAGGCCCCGCTCTTCACGCGCGCCCGGATTGCCCTCGCATCCACTCTTCTCGCCCTGGACAGGATCGAGGATGCCGAGAAAGTCTTCCTCTCCGTCATCGAGTATGCACCCGACAACCCCGATGCGCTCTACGGCACCGCTTTCACGCTGGCCAAGCTCGGGGAAAACGAGCGGGCTCGAACCTACCTCGACATTCTCCTTTCCGCCACGAGAGATCGGGAAATGATCAAGAAGGCCAAGGCGCTGCGCAGTCACATCCTGCGCAATCGCAAGGCTCCGGCGCAATGAAAGGCCGGGCTGGGGAGGGGGTGAAAAAATGGTGGGGGCTACTGGATTTGAACCAGTGACTTCTACCGTGTGAAGGTAGCACTCTCCCGCTGAGTTAAGCCCCCGACCACGTCAATAGTTCCTCTTTATGATGGCAACATCTCTGATTTCCTGCAAGTGTTTTTGAATCAAGCCGGCCATCTGGGTCTCCCACATCTTGGCCATGATGTCGTTCTTCACATCGTCGAAAGCGAGTTCCTTGCCGGGCCTCCTCGCCTCGACCTTGATGATATGATAACCGTATGACGTCTCCACCACTCCGCTCACTTCCCCCACTTTCAGACTGAAAGCGGCGCTGTCGAACGGCGCCACCATGGCCTTGCGAGGGAAGAATCCCAGGTCCCCTCCCCTAACCTTGGAGACCGGATCATCCGAGTGTTCCATGGCCAGCTTGGCGAAATCCTCACCGGCCCGCGCGCGTGCAAGGAGTCTCTCGATCGCCTCTCTCTTCACCTTCTTGAGCTCCGGCGAATCAGTCGGTTTGACCAGGACCAATATGTGCCTCGCACGAACGCTGTCGGGCGTGATGAACTGATCCCGGTTCTGATCGAAATAGGCTTTCGCACCCTCTTCATCAACTTGTACCATGCTCGAGAAGCGATCCTGAATGAACCGGTTTATCACCAGGTCTTCCTTCAGGCTTTTCATCAACAAGTCGCGATCGAGACGGGTGCGGGCGAGAAAATCGTCTACAGCCTGTTGACCGCCCATCGACGATATGAATCTCTCTATGATGGCGTTGCTCGTCGAGTCGTCCACCGTGGTGCTGCTGTCGACCGCTTCGCGCCAGATCAGGATACGATCTATGTAGCGGTCCAGGACGGCTATGTTGAAAGTGCTGTCGGGTATTCCGGGATGATTACGGGGCATGAACATGGTGGAGAAGAGCCTGAGTTCCTTGCCCTTTATCGGGTAGTCGTTTACCGTGGCGATCACTGCATCGTCGACGATGGAATCGGGGAAGGCCGCACCGAGCTTGTCACCCCCCTTCTTGCCGCAGGAAAGAGCCAACGAGATCAGAATAACCAGTAAGGCCGTCAATAACTTGCGCATGCCGATAACACCGCCCCGGAAAGAAAATGACAATTCAGGACGACGAACCGATTCCATCGCCCCTTCCCCGTTTCTTCGGGGAACCAATTAAGTTGTTTTTCTCAATGAAAAGTCCTAGAATGAATTGAAAGAAAGGTATCACACACGTGGAATGCGATCAACTCTTTAGCGACATGAAATCGAGACCTCCCCATACTTTCGTCGTAAAACCCATTGAAGGCAACGATATATCCAAGGTGATCTCTCTCATTGCGGAACTCGACGAATTCTTCCCCGAGGATTCCATCCCCATCATCGAGTTCTCGCTCAAGGAACACAGGGCGATCGTCGGTCTTCTCGGCGATGAGATCATAGGGTTCATCACCTACGAACTCCGTGACGACGCTACGGCCGAGATTCTGTGGATGGGAGTGAAGAAGAACTACCACGGGCTCGGCCTGGGAACGATGATGTTAGAGAGCCTCGAACGGATGTTCCGCGATCAGGGTATCTCGCACGTCGTCGCGACCACACTTTCGTACACCGTCAAGTACAAGCCTTACGAGAAGGTGAGGACTTTCTTCTATCACCGTGGTTTCAAGGCGCGGGCGATCCAGAGTAATTACTACGAGGACGGCGTCGACAGGCTCATCCTCATCAAGGATCTCTAGCGGCTACCTGCTCTTTTCCACCCCGATGCGCGGACAGAACGACGCCAATGGACACCGGGAACAATGCGGCGATATCGGCTTGCATACGTTCTTGCCGAAGGATACGAGCAGCTCGTTGTAGCCGATCCAATGTCTCCGGGGGAGCACTTTCATCAGCGCGTACTCGGTCGCCTCGGGGTCGCTCGTAGCAACGAGCCCCAGCCTGTTGGACACCCGGTGCACGTGCGTATCGACGCATATGCCGTCCTTGCCGTAGCCGAGAGTGATCACTAGGTTGGCCGTCTTCCTGCCCACTCCCTTGAATGCGAGCAGTTCATCGATCGAATCGGGGACCTTGCCGCCGTATTCCGCCAGCAGCTTCCGCGCGACATCTCTCACGGTGCGGGCTTTGGTTTTGTAGAACCCGACCGGATAGATCGCGTCCCGGATCACTCCCAGGGGAAGCGCGGCCAGCTCCTCGGGTCTCGATGCGAGGGCGAACAACCTTCGCGACGCTTCCGCGGTCACCTCGTCCTTGGTTCTCAGGCTCAGTATGGTGGAGACGAGAACCTGGAAGGGATCGCGCTTCCTGCGGGCGATCCTGGAGACGGCGGGAAGCTCGCCCCGGGGAAGGGCTTTCCTGATACTGCCTATTATCTCGTCGATCGTCGGTCTTCGCCGTTTCATAGCGTGTCTCCCTTTCGGCACCCAAGCAGCGGGTGGCGGCGATTCGCTCTCTTGCCTGCCTCGACATGCTCTCCCGCTCCGGCGTCCTCGCGCGCCGATGTCTCAATCATAGCGCGCTGCGGAGTCGCGTTCGAGCATGTCGAGGCAGGCTCATCATCTCGGCTGCAGATCCCTAGCTACCAGGCAGCGGGTGACGACGGCCAGGGCTCCCGCCGCGCGCAACGCCAGTGAGCACGGTGGGGTGAGATCGCCGACAGGACCCG
>CAYXEN010000046.1:0-22641 GCA_964464035.1 uncultured bacterium
ACGTCGCCGAGTGCAATTTGTTTCGACGTCATTCCGTCCGAGTAGTCCGTGCCGGGCGAATTGATCGGGAATTCCCCCTGCAGATCGGCCGTCGTCTTGGAAAACGTGACGTCGTTCGCCCCGTTTATCTGCAGGTCTATCGAAACGGAATCCCTCACGTTCAGGCCCAGATCGTAGGCGATGAACAAGTAAGTGATCTTTCTCGGAGCGAGCTCCAGATCGATTGCGTCCAGACGGTAGTAGCCGTCGGCGTAATAGCCTGTATCCAGCAGGGAATCGAGCGCGGCGTTGAAGAGCCCGTCGCCGTCGGCGTCCGTGAATGCATATATACCTTCTATCTCGGAATCGAGCGCGCTCCCGTCCTGGAAGAGCCTCGCCCCGAAGAGCGTAAGGGGCGTGCTGAAACCGTTGTAGCACCCCACTCCGAAGTTGAGCACCTTCTTGCCGCCCGGATACACGTTCTTGTCTCCGACGGAGTACGGGAAGATCGTGATCTGGTCGGGTTTCGGTATGAACTGCGTGAAGGGATCGATTACGCTCGAATCTATGGGGCCGTCGTTGCCGGAAGCGACCTGGACGCCGTATAGCGGGATGCCGAACTGTATGGAAGCGCCCGAGGAGAAGCTGTCGTTCAAGTCGGCGGCGACGAAAAAGCGCGTTTCGGCGTTGCATCCCGGCGGGAGTGGTTCGTTGAGATTTATCGCCTGGTAGTACTTGCCTCCGATGCTTATGAAGGTGCCAACCGGCGCATCGTCCCCGCTTCCTCCGTCGAATGTCCCGTCGCCCCCGTCGCGATAGAGAGTCAGGAGCGCGAAATGCTCCGTCGATGCACTTCCGTTGTTGAATATTCGGAGCGACTTGAGCGTGTCGGCCCGGTAGCCGTTGCCGGGCAGGGAGAAATCGAAAACCAGGATGTTCTTGGTCTCCGTTACGACGAGACTGTCCATGCGCGGATTCACGGTGATCTGGTGGGCGAGCATCCCGTCGATGATGCGCCTGGGGAAGCCGGCAACCGGGAAGGAGCCGGCAATCGCGTAGGACGAATCGAACGCGAGATCGGCCGCGCCGGCGACGGCGGCTCCGAGCGTGTCTCCGTCGGCCGAGCAGAAAGAGTCTACGTCGCACGTCACCAGGATGAATCTCGAGGAATCCGGTGGGATGTCCAGGAAGATGCTGTCCAGCGTCGCCTTCCCACCCGAAAAGTCGTAGCCGGATCCGAGAAGGTTGTCCTGCAAGCCCACGACCCCGTCTCCGTCGTCCTCGTAGACTCTGATCGTTGCCGTTTCGCCGTCGAGTTCCGGGCTGGTGCCTTTCCCGGCGGCAAGGCTCGTAAGAAGCAGGGAATCCAGCCGCACGTTGCCGCGCGTGTTGTTCGCAAGCGAGAAGTACAGGATGGGAAGATCGACGGACCCCGGGTGTGCAGCCGCATCCACCAGCGGTAATCCGGTGACGGCGATGTTTTCGATCTTTACGATGAGGTAAGTGTGCGAAACGATGACCGGGCCGTCCAAGGGGCCGTCGTTCGCTGAGGCGACTTGGATGCCGTCGATAGGGATGCCGGGTTGGAACGCACTGCCCTTGATGGGGGTGGAAGCCACGTCGCCCACTACGAAGAGCACGAGTCGGCCGCTGATGGGGAGGTCGATCCCGCTCCTTTCGTAGCGGTCCCCCGAGAAAACCATTTCCCCGATGAAGGGGTCCGAGGCGGGAGAGAAACTCCCGTCCCCGTCGTCCGCGTACAACTTGAGGGCGGCGAAGTCCGATGGATCGAATGTGTTCGCATAATTCTTCAGGGACAAGTCATGGAGCGTATCCGCTGCATAGCCGTTCTGCGGGATCCTTATCGCCGCCAGGAGATTGCCGGTGCTTCCCGCGTAGAGAGTGTCGGCAGGCCCCGGGAGAATCGTCACTTGATGTGACACCATGCCGTCCACCAATGCATACCCGAACGAGTCGAGCGGGTAGAGCGGGGAAAACGTGTCCGCGACTTCGGCCCCCGATCCGAAGACGAAATCCCCGGGGGACGAAACGACCGCGTCGAGCCGGTCCGGATCACGCGCCAGGGACGAGTCGACGTCGGCCGCGACGAGCAGGTATGTGGTGTCGGATGGACCGAGGGCGAATTTTCCAGTGACTACGAAAACGGCCGCGCCGTTTACGAAAGACGAGACGGAGACGATTGAATCGGCGGGCGATACGGCGATATCGCCATCCGCGTCGATGACCAGGAACAGGCTGTCCACTTCGGAATCGATCTGGGCTCGAGTCCCGGGCCCGTTCGAGAGATTCGTGACGAGAAGAGAATCCAGGGGCTGGTCGACGGAAAACTCGTTGACGAGTCTCATGGCGAGCAGGGGCACTTTGTCGGCTCCGGCGTGGACGGCGATCACGTCGAGCGGCACGGGAGTCACCGTGATTTTCGGGGCGTCGATCAGGATGGCGTTCCTTCCGGCAGTGGAAAGGGAATCGACGAAGGGATTGCCGAGATCGTCAATGCCGACGAATTGAAGGACGAGATCGTAGTAACGCGGCGCGCTCATGAGCGCGGGCACGGGAGCCCCTGCGAAGGTCAACGTAAAGTCCCTGGCGTTCGGTGTTATGTAGGTCGGATTGGCAAGGTGCGAAACGAAAGTGTTCGCGCCGTCCGTGAACGATACAATCGAGGATGTATCGAGCATGACGCCGAGGGAGGACAGGTTGTTGATACCGATATGAAGTGACAGGGCGCTGTCCGCAGTGGTCGCCCGGGCGGGATAGAGAGTGCCCGAGGAATCGATCAGGGCCGCTTGCGCGAGCACGAAAACGGTGTCCAACCCGCTGACGCCCGGACTTCGATCGGCGGGACGTGCACCGTCGAAGTCGTCGTCGAAGGCATGGATCTCGTACGTGATCTGTGTGCCCGGCGGCTGCGGCGGAATCGGGACGTCGCTCGCGAAGGTATCCCCGGACACCCGAGAGAGAGTGGTCTCGACCGCATCCACGCTCAGTTCGCCGTCCGTGTCCCACAGGACATATACTCCCTGGCCCCCGCTCCCCGTGGAGTCGTCGTAGACCCCGCTCGGGTCTCTTATATCGGCCGCCAGATAAATGGAGTCGGCGGAAGTCACGACTTGCGGGGAAATGGTGATAATTTCCGGCCCCGTGGTATCTTCGTCCTGTATCACGATCGGAAAGAATATCTTTTCTATCCAGGGGGAATTGGCGCCGTCGCTCTGCATGTGGAAATAGACGTCGGCGGTGTCGCCCTCGATCCAATCCATGTCGGGCCTGAACCAGAGCTCGGAGATGAAGTATCTGTCCGGATCACAGGTCTTGGTGATTTCCCATTTCGTTCCGCCGTCCACGCAATCCACGACGCCGCCTATCGCGGGAAGAGTAGTGATCGTCGCGACCTCGCTCGTCTTGCCTTGATCGATTCCCGGTTCGGTGAAAGGGTCGGTGAGCGGGTTCCACGGTACGGCCGGCTTCGACTTGGCCGTGAATCCGCGCAGGTGGTCGATCGGACTCAAGTAGGAGTCGGGGACGTTCGACTGTGTCACTATCATCTCTTTGTCGGAAGTCGGCATGGTTGCGGATGCGAATCCCCGCCCTACCCCGGTGATCGCCCAGTAGCCGTCTCCCGAGAGATCCGCGTCATAATCGTATGGAGCCAGGTTGGGGTTTATTTCCAGCACCATCCTGTACGTGGAGGAATCTTGTTGGACGACGCCTCCGAAAGGCGATCCGGTGACTATGACCGAATCGTAAGGAGCCCCGGGGATCTGCACGAAGGCGGCGAGGGAGTCATCCCAGCGCTCGGGAGTGTTTCTGGTGTCGTAGAGATATCCCAGAACCCGGAATGTTCCGCGGATGACGGTCCAAGCATCCTTCACCAGTGCGCCCGCGTAACCGGCGGTCGTTCCGTTGCCCAGATCGAGGACATCGTATGCGGCATCGAGAATGATGGTGCTGTCGAGGAGCGCAGAGGTGTTGACGTCTATGAGGTAGGATAGCGTGTCGGTCGTTCCATTGGCTACGAAAACGGGATTGAAGGGGTCGGCGGTGATGGTGTAGTCCGCTGCCCGGTCGTCCCAGGTGTTGAGAGTGAACGTAGGACCGCCGCTGTTGATCAAGCAATCGCTTCCGAGAGAATTGGTGACCACTACCAGGAGGTTGATACCGACCTGCCCCGGCATGACGTAGTCGTAACTCGTTGCAACTTCGTTTATCACGAATGTATTGTTGGGATTGATTATCGTTGTCGTGCGGATGGTGTCCGGTTGCGGCCACCCGCCCGAAGCGCTCTCGACGGTGTCCGCGCTCGACCAAATGGACGCCGGGCCGGTTATCGATGTTCCCACCTGGTCTCCGTCGGGGGCCGCAATGGGCACATCTTGCGCGGCGAACAACCTGGTTCCGTTTCCCGATAGTATGAATCCGAGATTCGTGAAACGAGCGACGCCGCTGTTGTAAACGGCGGATCCGATCAGGACGTCGTCGTTGGAGTCGAATCGCCCGGGCGATTGGGGCCCCGAGTCTTCCCAGAGATAGGCGTTTCCCACGTCATTGGGATCGCCGGATCCTTCCTGGGCGATTTCGAGCGAGTCGATTACGACACTGGCCCCCCCGGGATCCAGGGATATCGTGAGCAGGTTGACCTGCTTGTCGCCGGCGTAGACGGAAGCGGGAATGGAATCGGCCGAAGCCGAGACGACGAGCTTCGTGATCGTCGGTATGATCACGAGAGAGGGGTACTGCACGGTGTCATAAGCGAGAAGGATCGGATCGGCGCTTATGGCTCCCATCCACACGAGAAGAACGAGATTGTGCCCTTTCTTCAGCGTGTAGGAAGCCACGGGGATCATCGCCGTCTTTTCATTCCACGCGATCCCCCATGGATCCTCGTATATCTCGACCGGTGTGCTTATCAAGGATACGATTGACGCCGAATCATCGCCCAAGGCGATGAAGAGCGAGCCGCCCGTTCCCCCGATACCGTCACGGAGCCTGGAGAAAAGATGTACTTCCACGGTGCCGCTGATGACCCTGTCGATGCCGTTTCCCGCAAAGGTGAACATCTGGTAGGAAAGCGGGTTCGAAGGCGAATAATTGGGGAAAATCGTCAAACCTTCGTAGCCGTCCCCGTCGAAATCCAGGAGGGTTCCGCTCTCGGGAGGGAAAACGGAAAGACTGTCGACGGGGTTGAAGGCCGAGAACGAACCGTCGTCTCGCAGATAGAAGATTTCATGGCCCGACGCGATCCGCGGAAGGATCGAGGCAAGGAGTGCAAAAAGCAAGAGTGGAAAATATTTCCTCTTCATGTGCTATGAATAAGTCTTTGCAATTAAACGCGATGGATCCTCGAAAAAACGGGCTCGCAGACGAACCGCTCCGCTCCCGCATGCCTGCCATGCGAGCAACGCTCGTGCCATATCGGGAACGAGGAGGAAAGGTGAAGCTCGAGAAGGCACTTGGAGACGGATCGAGGGATCAGGAGAAATGGACGCGACTGCAGTATTGCTTCGAGGATTGGAGCCGGTGGATCACCGAGGTGGGGTCATTTCCGGGTGATGTCCCTGATGATGGAGTCCAGGTTGCGGGATGATTCAGCTTCCACCTCCTTGTGGAGGCTTTCGCCGCGGCTGTCCATGGTCACGACCGCGTCGAAATCCTTCACCCTTATCACCCAGAAGGCTTCCGGGACGCCGAATTCGAGCTTGTATACGTCGATCACTTCCACCACCGAGCTTGCTATGAGGCTGGCAGCTCCTCCAACGGCATGGAAGTATACGGCCTTGTGACGCTTGCAGGCCTCGAGCGTTTTTTCGCCCATGCCGCCCTTGCCGACGATGCCTCGCACACCGAATCTCTCTATTATCATGTGTTCGTACGGTTCTTCGCGTATGCTCGTCGTGGGCCCCGCCGATACGAAACGCCACGAACCGTTCTCTTTGGCTACGACGGGACCGCAATGGTATATCAATCCGCCGCGGAGCACCTGGGAAAGCCGATCGAACAGCGGACGCTCCTCCGGGGAAGGATCCCTTTCTATGAAATGCTCCACCAGGAATTTGTGAGCCGCGTCACGAGCGGTGATCATGACGCCGGAGATCTTGACGATGTCCCCGGTCTCGAGCGAGGCGGCGCGGTCTTCTGTGAGTGGAAGCTGCAACCTAATCAATTTCCATCCTCCCGTCCACTACGTTCATCTCTCGTCGCCTGCAGGCCCAGCACATGTACGCGATCGAAACGAAGTATGATGCAGGGAGGCGGTGGAGGACGCCTATCTTGACGCCCAGGGTCGTGGTCCTGCCGCCGAAACCCATCGGGCCTATGCCGAGAGTGTTGGACTTTTCGTAGATCCTCTCTTCGAGAGCCCGCAATTCCGGCTCGGGGTTCTCGTCGTCGAGCCTTCGGAAGAGCTGCTCCTTGGAACCCGCGTATGAACTTCCCCGGTCGCCGCCGATGCAGACGCCCACGATCCCGGGGGCGCATCCCTTGCCCTGCGCCTTGTTGATGGCGTCGAGTACCACTATCTCGACGCCTGCGAGATCCCGCCCGGCACCCAGCGCCGCTTTGGGAAGACTGTACTGAGTGCTCACGTTTTCGCTGCCCCCGCCTTTCAAGAGGAGCCGGACGCGCACATTGTCACTATCCCACTCGGTGAAATGGATCGAGGGCAAGCCCTTGCCCAGGCCGGTGCCGCTGTTCTCCCCGGTGAGAGAATCCACGGCGTTGGGGCGCAGGTAGCTCCTCGCGGTGGCTTCCTTGACCGCATCCTCTATGTCCCGGCGCATCTCGGCGGTCGAGAGCCCGACGGGGTGGTAGACTTGGAAGATGTTCGTTCCCGTGTCCTGGCAAAGAGGCGTGGAGCGTTCCCTCGCTATGCGGACGTTCTCGAGTATGGATGCGAGCGCGCTAGCCGCGGGCGAGCCGGTTTCCTCGCGGTCGCGGGCCGCCTGGAGGGCTTTCTCCACGTCGGCGGGCAGATCGGTCGCCGTCCGCCTGATGAGTTCAAGGATCCACTCTGAAAACATTGGATAAGCTTTCATGAGAAGTGCATCTTAGCAGCTGGATCGAGTCCAGTCAAGTCCCGGCGATAGGGGATAAAGCATCCCTGTAGTGACTAGTTTCCACCCCGCCCCGCGAGCGAAGTATTCGACTCGACGGCGCCGGTCGCATGATCCCGTCTTCCGCGGTGACGAGTCCAATGCATGGGTTGAAGCAAATTTGTTGCTGAGGTCGTCAAGAGTTGCGGCTATAATTGCGAGGACACGAATCCAAGCGAGTGATTCTTGCGGCCCACGGGAGCAGGCGATGAACAGAGAAACGACGCTGGCCGTCGACGGCATGCTGGGAAAGCTGGGAAAGTACTTGCGGGCGATGGGCTTCGATACCTTGTTCGATCCGCGCCTGGGCGAGGGGATCTTCACGAGATGCGAGATAGAGGAAAGGGTTTTGATAACCACCCGAAAAAGCTTTCCCGAAGTATGCAATTGTCGCGTGATCTCACTCGAGGAGGGACCCGTCGAGAAACAGCTGGCTCACGTCGTACGGGAACTGGGCGTGAAGCCCTCGCGGAAAGACGCCCTGACCGTCTGCCTCGGGTGCAACACCGGGACGAAGAAAGTGGACCCGGCGGAGGTGGTGGATCTAGTGCCGAAGAACGTCCGGGAAAAGATGAAGGAATATCGCCGGTGCCCGTCTTGCGGAAAGGTGTTCTGGTGGGGAAGTCACGCGGACCGTATCATGGAGCTGCTCGAAAGAAGCGGTGTCTACGAGACTCGTTGACAAAGGCATGATCGAATGAAGCCACGTACCAGGGATGCTTTGTTTTCAGTCGATACATGCTTTCAACTGGGAGTATGGGTCAACGTATTACTGACCGCTTTCAAGTTCTTCGCCGGCATCACCGGTTCGAGCAAGGCGATGATCGCCGATGCCCTCCATTCGACATCCGACGTCATCGCCACCGTCATCGTCTGGTTCGCCTATAAGTCGAGCAAGCGCCCGGCCGATGACACGCATCCCTACGGTCATGAAGGTATCGAGTCGCTGGCGTCGATATTCGTGTCGCTGCTGCTCTTGATAACCGGCGGCTACATGACCTATTCCGCAATTACCATAATCAAGAGGGGATCCTATCACGAGCCCTCGATGCTGGCTCTCCTGGCCGCCGTCTCCTCCATCATCGTAAAAGAGATAATGTTCCGCTACACGATCTGGGTTGCAAGGCGCGAGAACAGCCCTGCTCTTCAATCCAATGCCTGGGATCACAGGAGCGACGCGTTTTCATCCATAGCGGCTCTCTTGGGAATCATAGGCGCCAGGACGGGAAGAACGTTCCTCGATCCGGCCGCCGGGATCGTGATCGCTTTTCTCATAGCGCACATGGCGTTCAAGATACTGCGTGAAAACCTGGGTATGCTCATCGATGAGCCGCCGGGAGCGGAGCTTTTCGAGAGGCTCCGGGACGTGGTCACGGGCGTGAAGGGAGTGGAAGGCATCGGCGAGTTCAAAGTGAGAAGGAGGGGCTCGATGTATTACATAGACCTGACGATCTACGTGCACGAGCATCTCACGGTCGCCGAGGGGCACTCGATCGCCGAGCAGGTTGAGAAGAATCTCCTCGATTCCGGCAACAGAGTGTTTTCGTCCATGGTTCATGTCGAGCCCTATTCGGTCTCCGACAATAGTTGATGTTTGTTTAGGCGTGTCCTAGAATGTGATCAACGAGACGGGAGTGATGCAATGAAGATACTCGAACGCATGATGCCGATCCTGTGCATCGCTTTGGTATTTCCCGCCGCGCGGGCGTCGGCCGTGACCGGGCTCGATGTAACCTTTCACGAGATAAAGATGAGTATCGATCCCTCGGATCACTCGATGACGGCGCGGGACAGGATCACCCTGCAGGTCACTGAGACGGGTCGTTACGTGTTCCTTCTTCGCAAGGAGCTCGAAGTACGAAGCATCAAGCTCAACGGCAGGAAAATCACGCACAAGCAGGTCGAAGAAGGAAACCTGGCGATGTACGAGCATGACGTCGACTCCGGGATCATGGAGCAACTCAAGGGCTTGAGCGTGAAGCTGGCGCGAAGGGGCGAAAACGTCCTGGAAGTCGAGTACGGAGGGGTCGTCTACGACACCTTGAAGGTTCCCGAGTACTCGCGGGGCGCAATAGCCGAGAAGACGTCGGGCATAATAAGCGAGGAAGGCGTCTATCTGGAAGGCTCCGCGGCGTGGTATCCCGATATCCCGGGCGATTATTCCTTCTTCACCGTCGAAGTGACAACGCCCAGGGATTACAAGTCGCTCACCGAGGGCAAACTCGTGAGTAGTTCGACGGTGGAGCGGGAGTACGTTTCGAATTGGGAGATGATGTACCCGACCAGGAGCATCACCCTGGTCGCCGGCAGGTATACGATCACGACCGAGGAGATGGACGGGGTGACGGTGATGGTGTATTTCTTCCCGTCGGAGAAAGACTTGATCGAGGATTACATGAAAGCGGTGGAGCGCTACATCAAGATGTACAACAACCTCATCGGCCCCTACCCCTTCTCGAAGTTCGCAGTCGTGGAAAACTTCTTTCCCACGGGATTCGGCATGCCCTCCTTCACTTTGCTGGGAAGAAGAGTGATCCGGCTGCCTTTCATCGTCTACACCTCCCTTGGGCATGAAGTCGCCCACAACTGGTGGGGAAATTCCGTATATCCGGATTACGACAAGGGGAATTGGTGCGAAGGGCTCACGGTGTATTTCGCAGACCATCGTTACAAGGCGGCCGTGAGTGATTCCGCCGCGGCCGACTATCGCCGCACGCTGGACATCGACTACACGTCCTACGTTCATGATGACAATGATTTTCCCCTCACGGAGTTCCTCGAGAGAACCACTCCGGCGACGAGGGCCGTCGGATACGGCAAGTGCGCGATGGTTTTCCACATGTTGCGAGGGATCGTGGGTGAAGATACGTTCTACCGGGCATTGCGTTCGTTCTACGAGAACTACCAATTCAAGGAAGCGTCTTGGGACGATATCGAGGGCGTCTTCGAAAAGTCGAGCGGAATGAACCTTCGTTATTTCTTCGATCAATGGGTGAAGAGAAAAGGCGCGCCGACGATATCGCTCGCCCGCGCCGACGTCGATTCGAGCGGATACGGCTATCGCGTGGATTTCCTGCTCCGCCAGCGACCGGTCTACCGGTTGCTCGTGCCGGTGGAGATCGCGGGGGAGGACACCTTGCTCGCGACGAGCGTATGGCTTTCTTCGCCGGAGTCGAGCTATACGGTGGAGACCTCTTTCAAGCCGAGCGAGATCAGGATCGATCCGCATTACGATCTTTTCAGGAGGCTGGATCACTTCGAGATCCCGCCGACTATCAGCTCCGTCCTCGGCGACGAGGACGCGATCATCGTTCTCCCCACCCGGGCGGACGACCTTTCGGCGGGATCGTACGAGAAGCTCGCAGAGCAGCTCAGCCGATCGGGCGAGGGCGTAGTCAAGCCCGATAGCGCGGTGACCGTGGCCGATCTCGCGGGGAATTCCCTGCTCGTACTGGGCGATCGCTCCGCAAACATCCTGCTGTCCATGACGCCCGTCCCGGAGGGGATTGCGATCGAGGGGGACGGGATAACGGTCGGCGGGATAACGTATCGCGACGTGGGCAATTGCGCTTACGTCACGTTCCGCAGCCCGTTCAATCCGTCGAAGACGATTTGCGTCGTGGCCGGCCTGAGTCCGGAGGCCGTCGATGCGGCGGGATACAAGATCATTCACTACGGCAAGTACAGTTTCGTCACGTTTCACGACGGCAGGAGGCTGGAAGCCGGTGTTCTTCAACCGAGCGACAACCCTCTGGTGCGGTCATTCCATTGAGAGACGAAGAGATGCCGCCGTTCCTCCGCCGTGGTCCGGGTTGAGAAGGGAGTAGATTGATGAGACGTTTGGTTGCGGCATTGATGATCGTTGCATTCTGGTTCGGCTCACCGGCACCGTCGTCCGGAGCCGACACATCGGATGTATCCGAAGCGAATCTGTCCTCTCACGTGGAATTCCTCGCCGACGACGCAATGGCGGGGCGAAGGACCGGCGAACGCGGGGACAGGATCGCGGAGAATTACGTCAAGGCGCATTTCGAACAGTACGGTTTGAAACCAGCCCCGGGACTTGACGGCTACCTGCAGGAGTTCGAGGTGCTGGAGTGCGATCTCGACCGCGAGGCCACGTGGGTGGCGATCGAAGACGGTTCGAAGCAGACGACGTTCAAGGTGGACCACGACGTTTTCTATTCGCTGCGAGGGAGCCGCGACGTCACCGTGGAGGCGGAAGTCGTGTTCGCGGGATTCGGGATAACCGCGCCCGAATACGGGTACGACGATTACTCGTCCATAGATGCCGGGGGCAAGATCGTACTCGTTCTGAACCACGAACCCGCGGAGAAAAGGGACACCAAGAAGTTCAACGGCAGGGCCCCGTCACGCTACATGAATCCCAGGCTCAAGGCCGAAATCGCCAAGGCGCACGGCGCGGTGGGGGTGATCGTGGTCAACGACGAGTTGAACGGTCACGACGATCTCGATAAAACTCTCATCGCTCGCTACGGCTCGATGATGAAGAAACCTTTCATCGGGCTCAAGGGAGCGGAGGAGCCCGTGCCGCTTTTCTACGCCACCAAGGCTTTTCTGAAGGAACTTCTCGCCGGAACCGGTCTGGACCTCGTCGAGAAACAGCGGCGCATCGACTCGAAGCTCAAGCCGTCCTCCCAGGCCGTTCCGGGCAAAAAGGTGATCATGCACGTGGAACTTGCGTCGGTCGAATCCAGGCGGGTGGCGAACGTGATCGGCTACCTGGAGGGCGATGATCCGGATCTCGCAGGCGAGATCATCGCGATCGGCGCACACCACGATCACTTGGGGAGCGACGGCGGGGGAAAGATCTACAACGGGGCCGACGACGACGCCTCCGGAACCGCCGGCCTCCTGGAAACGGCAAGGATCGCGGCCTCCAAAGGTTGCGGACGTTCGCTGTTGTTCATTTCCTTTTGCGGGGAGGAACAGGGAATACTCGGTTCCACTTATTTCACGTCGCATTATCCTTTGGACAGGATCAAGGCGATGATAAACATGGATATGATCGGACGGAACAACATGGACAAGAAGGACAACGAGAGGATGTTCATAGTGTTCGCCTCGGCGCAGACTCCCGCGCTCGCCGGCCTGGTGAGGGAGGTCGCCGGAGACCTGTCCGTGGACGTAAGGGTCGCCCCGTACCTGCACTTTCGCGGGGCCAGCGATCATGTCGTGTTTCACGACAGCGGCATCCCGATTCTTTTCTATTTCAGCGGGTATCATTACGATTATCACGAGCCGACGGATACAGTGGACAAGATAATACCGGGGAAGATGAGGATAGTTGTGGAACACCTCGAACGCATGTTGCAGAAGATGGGAAGGATGAGCCCGCGAGAGCTCGTCTTCGACAGAAGCATAAAGAAGGAGCCTCCCAGGGACCGTTTCGAAAAACCGTACTGAGCTCGGGTTTCACCCGGCGCCGCTTTCGAGGCCGGAAGCTCAATCCCTGCTGAGGGTGTCCCCGGAAATGGCCCTGTCGATCTCGAGTTGGGCCTTGGCGGCCTGGAGAAGGTTGAGAAGGTTCTCCCGGTGGGCGAGTTCTTCCTCGGCGAGTCGCAGGAGAAGGTCACGCTGGCGGGGTGTGGCCGCTCGCGCCGCCGCTTCCATGTAGAAGCTGTTGGATTCCTCTTACCTCTTGATTCCTTTTTCCAGGGTTTCGATCAGCGAGTGTGCCGCGTTGAAATCGGGACTCAATCGTGTCGCCTCCCTTCTTGCACCAATCGAGATTCTATCATGGACTCGCCTGGCCGGGAAGGGGAATCGGGTGCGGGATCGCGGCTGCAGGGGTCCGGCGCAGGATCAGGGAAGAGCCGGCAGCGCTCCCCCCATGCCGGAGATCATCAGGGACGGTCCCACTTTCAGCTTGCGGGAGGCGAGGCGCGAATAGTAGCGTTTTCTCCCCTTTATGAGCATGTCGATCAGGAATTCCTTGTGATAGTAGTGCAGGGCCTTGTCGAGAAAACCCACCGCTTCATCGTAATCATCGTGCATGCCTTTCAACTCGGCCAGACGAACCGCGGCGAACATCTGGTAGATCTGGGCGAACTCCGGCGGGTCCGCCTTCAGGGCCGATTCGTATGATTTCTCGGCCCCTTCGAGGTCCCCCTCGAGGAGCGATGCCTCTCCGGAGTAGAAGTAATAGTGGATCGTGGCGCCGCATTTCCGCCTGTAGTTTTCGAGCATGGACCGCGCCCTGGCGAAATCCCGGCCGTACACCGCCTCCATGAGCTCCGGGTTCATTTTGTCGAGAGTGCCCGGCGAATCGCTCATCCTCGCGAGCATCTCTTCGGCGACGTCGTGGAATTCCTTCATCCTTTCATCCTCGAGTATCGCCTTGAGCTTCACGGCTGCGCGCTCCGCGTCGCCCATGTTGCCGTAAATCACGGCGAGGTTGAGCAGCGACAACGGCTCCAGCCAATCGGGCCGTTCCGGTTTCGAAGCTGCGAGCGCCTCGAATTCCGCGGCGGCCTTCAAGGGGCGGTTGAAAAGTATATATGAGTAGGATCGGTGGTAGCGCAGCCTTGTCAGCGTGAGCACGTCCACTTGATCGCCGGGCTTCGACATGTGATGCGCGATGATCCTGTCTTCCAGCTTCTGGAAACTCCTTATGTTGCCGGGCGAGAAAGCGGCCACCAGCCCCAAGGGTTCCGCGAGTCTCAGGTATGATGGATAGCGGTCGAGCAGCTCGATGAAGGACTTCACACCTTCCTCGAACCTTCCCTCGAAAATCGTGTAGATCGCCGAAAGGATGATCTTGTGATCCGTCGTCAAGAGACCGCCGTGCGTCGAAGCGTACTCTAGATACTCGAGCCCTTTCTCGCGGTCGCCTCCCGGTATTAGGAAGAGGCTCTTGATGAACTTTATGACAGTCGGGAGCGTGTCGGCGAAGTAGAGAAAGGTCCCCATGATTCCCTTTGCATCGGAGTCGTCCGGTTGCAGACGGAGGTATCTCTCGAGATCCTTCTTCCCCTTCTTGGCCGCGCGTCCCGCTCCCCAGTAACTTCCACTCAATGCGTCTATCTGGGCCTTGAACATCCATGCCCATCCCCTGTAGAAGTACGACCTCGGCGCCCCTTCCGAACTGTCGATCATTTCCGAGCTCAAGCCGATGGCTCTCTCTATGTCCGCGTAGATCGGCGCCGCACTCTTTCTTACCAGTTTCTTGTCGTCGTCCTGGTCGGAGAGGCCTTCTCTCTTCACTCGTGCCCGGACGAGGTAGGATAGGGGATGCTTCGGGTAGGCCTTCACAAGGCCGTCGGCCGCGGCCAGGGCTTCCGAAGAATTGCCGCGATAAAGTTGCTGAAGGACGCCGGCGGCGGCGGATAGCACGTTCCTTGGTGAATTCCTGTCCAGTTGTAAAAGCGCTGAAGGGGCCGCTTGTGCCGCCGTGGAAAGAATCGTTCCAAGCACGAGGACCGCCAACGATCTCATCTTCATGGAGTCTCCAGTCTGAAACCGGTGCATTTCGCAATATGCAACAACGGGCAGTCTCCAAGAAAGCAAAAAATGAACCTTTTCCTGTCCGCGATGCTCATGCCGTGGATCCGGCGAGCGATGGTAGAGCCGTTACCGGATGTATCGAGCTGGCATATCAATTGCATAAATATAGGAGAATTCCACGGAGATAGCAAAAAAATGCAAACGGATAAAGGCAACTCGACGATACAAGGGGGCGGTCCCGCTTCCGCCGGAACCGCCGCCGGCCCTTTGGAGAAGGTTCGCCTCGTCATCAAGGCTCTCTGCAAGTATCTCTCCGGCAAGAAACTCTACGCTTCCAACAATCCCATGTTGCAGGAGTTCGCCGGGGAGTTGAAAGCTTCTCTTCGTGCGTTTCTCGACGAGGAAGGGGACATGGTGCTCTCCGTGAGCCAGTTCAACATGAAGTGGGATGATGAGCTGGTCTACGAGAACAAGAAGCGGGAGGAGAGCATAGCCTTCCTTCTGTACAAGGATGGAATCGGTGAGATCACGTTCCGCAGGGACATCCCTTTCAATGAGATCGATACCTTCGTCGACATTCTCAAGGACGAGATGCGGCGCGCTTCGCCCGAAGAGGACGTCGTGACCAAGCTATGGAAAGCGGATTTCGACTACATATCGTATCGCGTCCTCGATGAATATCTTTCCGGCGAGTTCGGCGACGGCAGCAAGGAATCAGGCGCCGGGGAGCCTTCCTCCCTGGATTCCACCGACCACGCCGAGCTGATCCCCATATTCAAGGACGAAGGAAGGGTGATCCTCGAATCCGACGACAGCATTGACTCGATGGATCAATATTTCAGACAGATCATCGGCACGGCCGGCGATGTGGATGGAGAAAAAGGGGAAAGCCGCCTTGAAGAATTCATATCGAGCACATTCAGGATAGGGACCGAGGAGCTCAAACTCTGCAACGAAGAGCTTCTCAATGAGAAACGCGCCGATGGAATACTCGATTTGATGAAGATTCTTTTCGACTTCGCCTGCATATCGGGGAATCCCGCCGTGGTGCGTGACATAACGAGCATAATCGACAAGTTCGTGGACTATACGAAGGTTTCGCTCGATCCGGGAAGGCTGATAGGCGCATTGGGAGCCTTCAAAAAAATGAAGAGCAGGCCCGACGTCAGATCCGACGTGGCGGATTACTGCGCTGAGAAGATGCGGGAATTGTCGAGTCCTGAACTTCTCAACGGCCTGGCGAAGAGCGTGACGCAGTGGAGCACGCAGGCCGAGAATCTCCTGGGCTACTACCGCGAGGTCGGCGAACCCGCTTCCGAGGTGCTGGTCCGGATGCTCGAGGACGCCACCAACAAACGGCTCGGCGAGGAGATCTGCGACTGCCTCGTCTCGGTCGCGGGAAGCAGGATCGATGAGATAATAGACCAGCTCTCGTACGAGCGGTACGAGTCGGCGATGGCGGGAATCTACATGGCCCGCAAGGCGGGCTTGAAGACGATTCCCAACCGGATTCGCGAGCTCATGCATTTTCCCGACTTGAGAGTCAGGGAAGAGATGATCAAGTATCTGTCCGAGATGGAGGATGAGCAAGCTCTCGGATTGTTGCTCAAGGGCATCAAGGACGAGAACAAGAAGATAAGGATGAAAGCCTTGCGCGCCGTCGAAGGCAAGAAGCATCGTATCGTGAGAAACCTCTTGCATTCGATAGCCTTTTCCAAGGAGTTCCCGAAGCTCGACCACGACGAGAAGGAAGTTACGTTCAAGGTGCTGGGAAGCGTCGGTGACGGGGAGACAGTGGCAAGAATCAAAGAGATGATCGGGAAGAAGAGTTTCATGCACGTGGGCAGGAACAAGGACGGCAAGCTCCTGGCGATACGGGCCCTCGAGAACATGGACGATGCCGACGCCCTGGCGCTTCTCGACGGGTTGAGCCGTGATGGAAACGGTCTCGTGAGCAGCCGCGCGAAGAAAGCCCTTGCCGCCGTGAAAAGGAGAAACAAGCCTTCTTCGACGGCCTGGAACGAGGGTGAGAAATGACGGAATGGGATGACATAAGCATAGCTTCTTCGGATGACGAAGAGGTGCGCGCTCAGTCCGAAAGCAGTGCAAATGAGGCTGCCGACGGCGACGATCGTTCGCGTGAAGAGCTGGCCGTGCTGAACAAGCGGGGGCTCGCACTCATCCACTCCTTCTTTTCGGCCAGCAAGATGGTGCAGATCTACAAACTGGACAACAACGCGGTGAAGAGGGTCCTCTCCGAATTCATTTCGATATTGAAGAAATTCCTCGAGGAAGATGAAAGGGCGTGCATCAGGTTGGCCGCGGAGTACCTGAACATAAACGACGTGCGCATCACCGTGGATCCGCAGTTCTTCGATCCCTTCCAATACCTTATCGACGAGATGAAAAAAAGGTCGGTCGAAAGCATCGAGTTTTCGCCCGGGGTCACGCCCGAGGAGATCGGGAGGTTCCTCAAGACTTTCTATGGCGTAGACGAGGGTGAAGATGCTTTTGAACTTCTCGAGAAGAAGCTCATGGAAGCGGGAGTGGTTCACATAGGCGTCACCCAGCTCGTGGAAACGGAGAGAGTGCTCAGGGAGCATACGCAGAAGGGGCGTGACGTGAAGCTGGAGAGCAACAGGGTGTTCTTCCGCGCCCTGGCCTTGATGCGCGACGTCGTGCAGGCGATGGAAGAACGGCGGGTCATAAAGATAAAGAAGGCGAAGAGGCTGACCCAACAGATGGTCGATATAATCCAGACCGACGAGACGATTCTCCTCGGCCTGGCGAGCATAAAGAAATTCGATGAATACACCTTCGCCCACTCGGTCAACGTATGCATCCTCGCAATGGCGATGGGAGACAAGTTGCGGTTGTGCAAGGGAGACATCGCACGGTTGGGATTGTCCGCGCTTTTCCACGACATAGGCAAGGTCTACATCCCCGAATCCATAGTCAACAATCCCAACAAGCTCACGGGGAAGGACTGGGAGCTGATGAAGTATCACACCTTGTTCGGCGTGAAGGAGCTGGCCAAAGTCAAGGTCCTGAAGGAGATAGCCGATGCCATGTTCGTGTCCCTGCAGCACCACGTGCACTACAACCAGAACGGTTACCCACGCAGGAAAAACGGCTGGCGCCTGCGGCTTTTTTCGCGCATAGTGACCATAGCGGATTACTACGACGCGATGACTTCGATGCGCGTGTACCGCAGGAACGAGCTTCGCCCCGACAAGGTCATCAAGTTCATTTTCGAGATGAGCGGCAAGATATTCGACCCTTTCCTTTCCAAGGTATTCGTGCAGACCATGGGGTTCTATCCGGTGGGAACGGTGGTGGCGCTGGACAGCGGAGAAAAGGGGATAGTGGTCAAGCCCAACCAGGACATACGCTTTCTCCATCGGCCTCTCATCAGGTTGATCTCGGGGGACCCCAAGAACCCCGAGGCCGGCGAAGTGGTTGATCTCTGCGAGAAAAGGGCCGACGGGCGTGGTTTCAAGCGAAGCATCCTGACATCGCTGGATTCGAGTGAGATCCCGGCCGAGAAAGAAGAGAGTTTCCTCGCCTAGCGATACCGCCGTTGCATCCTCCCAATTCCAAAAATAACTGGAACTTTGCGGCCCGGATATGTATAATTCTTTGGCGAATCCGCAATCGAATCCCCGAGCAACCAACTGCGGATAAATAGGTTGATGATTCCGGTACCACGATCCAGGCTTCCGATGCGCCCGTTCAGGCTGCTTGGGAAGCCGGCATCTCACAACTGAGGGAGTAGATAGTATGAGCAGGAAGATATTGACGACACTGCTTGTCTGCCTGTTCTCCACGTTCGTCGGTGGGCTGGGCTCACTCCATGCGGCGGAGCCCAACGAGCCTGAAATATACGTGGAGAAACTCGTTCACGATTTCGGGCGGGTATTTCAGCAGGAGACTTTTTCGCATACCTTTGTGATTCGCAACAAGGGTAAAGCCGATTTGGTGATAAAAGAAGTGAAGCCTGGGTGAGGCTGCACCGTGGCCAAGTTCGACAAGGTCATCTCTCCTGGTCAGGAGGGCAAAATCACCCTGGAAGTAGACGGAAACAAGGTTCATGGAACCTTCAGCAAGAGTGCAAGCGTCTTGAGCAACGATCCGAAGCATCCCAGAATCACGCTTCAGCTGACGGGTTCCGTGGTTCGTTATATCGACATCGTTCCCACGGACCGCGTATATCTCTCCGCCATGTACGGCGAACCGGCGGAAAGGGAAGTCACGATCGTTTCCAACGAGAAGGGACTTGATTTCAAGATCTTGAGGCTCGAATCCAACATAGACGACAAGATCACTTACAAGTTGTATCCCGGGGACGCCGAGAACAAGTACAAGCTCAAAGTGTGGAAGAATCCCAAGCTTCCGGCGATGAATACATGGGGATCGATAACTGTGTACACAAACAGCAAGAAATCCCCGACCAAGGTCATCCAGGTGAACGTCGCGACGAGGAGCTTGATAAAGGCCCAGCCTTCGATCATAAACTTCGGCAGGATCCCCCTGTCCGAAGACACCGGGGTGAACCGGTTGGAGAAAACCATCACCGTGAGCAAGGTCAAGGGGGAATTCTCCATAAAGAACATCTCCTTCACGAACGATTATTATACTGCATCGTATCAGGCGCTGGAGGAAGGCAAGAGGTACACGATAACCGTGAAATTCAATCCTGATCAGGTGCGAAGAAGGTATTCCGATCAGATGATTATCAGTACCGACGACCCCCATGAGCCGGTGGTGAAAATCCGCTTGTTGGCCAGGACCATATGAGCGTGGGTTCGCCGCAATGAGAAAGGTAACATAATGAAACGAATCATTTTCCGCGACCGTTTCCTCGCAACCGTCCTGAGCCTGAGCATATTCTGCTTGATGATCGGTTACCAGGGGGCGTCGGGGGCGGAGGCCTTGAGCTCGAAAGACGCCTACGCGAAGCTCCTGGAGGATCTGAAGCAAATGGAACATGGTATCGCAGGGGGATCCTCGATGGAGAAGATCCTCGAGGTCTTCGACCGGATCGAGAAGAAGCTCGAGGATTTCATCGCCGCGTACCCGGGCACCGACGAAGCCCAGGATGCCAAGTTCCAGCTCGGCATGTTGAACAGCAACATCAACAAAGCCGACAAGGCCGAGAAGTATCTGCAGGATTACATAACGTCTTCTCCCAACGCTCCCAGGGAGAAGTTGGGATACGCGAACTTCTTCCTGGCCCAGGCGTACAAGAGCGACGAGCAATTCGGCAAGGCCAAGAAGTATTACTTGGTATTCCTGGACAAGTATTCGGATGTGGACGCCAAACTGGCTTCGAGGGCCAAGTCGATCCTCGAAGACATGGACGTGCTCAAGAAACTTGCGGTCGGAAACAAGCCGATTCCATTCAAGGTCAAGGACATCGAGGGCAAGCCCCTTTCGCTGGACAAGTACAAGGGCAAGGTGGTGCTTCTAGATTTCTGGGCCACGTGGTGCGGCCCTTGTCGACAGGAGATGCCCAACGTCATCAAGCTGTACGACAAGCATCATGACAAAGGGTTCGAAATCGTCGGCATCTCCCTGGACAGCAAGAAGGATGCGTTGCTGAGCTATCTGAAAACGAAGGGAATCAAGTGGCCTCAGTACTTCGATGGAGCGGGGTGGAAAAACAGCGTGGCCATGAAATATCGCATCCGCTCGATACCGACAACTTTTCTGCTCGACCGCAAGGGCAAGATCCGTTACAAGTCTTTGCGCGGAAGAGAACTTGAACGTGCCGTTGAAAAGCTCCTGCGCGAGAAGTAGATCATCGCAGGAACGACTCGATGATGTCGAATTCCATGGAGGTTCTTTCATCCCAGCTTACGAACGTGGAGGCGGCGATACGTTTCGCCGCTTCCCCCATTTTTTTCCTCTCCTCCGGGTGATCCGCAAGAAAAGCTATTCCGTCTGCCAGCGCTTCGATGTCGCCGTCCTCGACCAGTACACCCGTCACTCCGGTTCGGACCAGTCGTGCCGTGTCTCCGGTGGCGAAAGCCGCCACGGGCAGACCGCAAACGAGAGCCTCGCATGTGGGGATGGCCATGTTCGTTAGGCTGCTCGTGGACACGAAGATATCGCTGGCGGACATCACGGCCGGCACGCGTGAATGTGCAACGGATCCTATGAAGCGGACGTAGGACGAGATTCCTTGCTCTCGTGCGAGAGCCTCGCATGCCGCCCTTTCCGGGCCGTCTCCCGCGAAGAGGAACACGATCTTGCGGCTCGATAGTTCAAGAACGCGCGGGATCGCCCTTATGACCGCTTCGGGGCGCTTGGACGCGACGAACCTGGCCAGAAAGAGCACCAGGCACGTGTCTTCATCGATGGCCAGGGTTCTGCGCACCGCGGAGCGGTCGTTGTCTTGTTCCCCCCATTCCACGTTGATGCCGTTGGGCAGAAAATGGATCTTTGTTTCCTCGACCCCGTGTCTCACGGCCGCCTCTTTGCCCCTGGTTCCGTCGTCCAGGATCATCCATGCATCCTGCGGTATCTTGAAAGCGATTATCTGCTCGCAGTTCTTGTAGTAGTACTTCAGGCGGCTCCATTCGGTGTGAACCAGGTCCATCACGCCGAAGAGCTTCACGGCGCGGGGAATCTTGAATGTCCTCCCGACTATCAGCGTGGCGAGCGGCGTGTAGTGGGAATGCCCGAGGACGAAAGCCGGCTTGACCCGGCGGGCGACGGCCACCGCCGCCGGCACCGCAATACAGGTGAAGAGAAGCGGCCACAGGATCCGTTTCAGAATACCGGGGAGCATGGAGGTGGCACGAAAGAAATCCGGATAGTAATGCCGATGGTAGTCCAAACCGTCTTCCACCGGGGTGCCGCGACGCCCCGGGGCGAGGATGTGGACTTCGAAGCCGCGCTCCGAGGCTTTTCTTATGAAATAGTAGTCATCGCTTACACCGGCCCCCTCTCCAAGAGACCACCTCTCGGCCCAGGGCGAAACGATCAGGATGCGCTTTCTCTTCTCTATGCTTTCGCTTCTTTCCACGAAAGATCTCGTGTCTGCAGACGTCATGCGAGGGATCATGCCACCGTGTTGGTGAGCTTGCCCAGCGACTGGATGGTAGCGGTAAGCACGTTGCCTCTTTGCAGGAAGCGCTGGGGATCGGCGAAGACTCCCACTCCGGAGGGAGTCCCGGTGGCGACGATGTCTCCGGGTTCGAGGGTCATACTGCAAGATAGATAATGGACCAGGTAGGACACCTTGAATCTCATCCGCCCGGTATTACTGTCTTGCATGGTTTTCCCGTTCACTTCGAGGGAGATCCGCAGATCGTGCGGGTCCGTTATTTCGTCGGCGGTGGTGAGATACGGCCCGAACGGCCCGAATCCATCGAAGCTTTTTCCTCTGAACCATTGCTTCTCTCGGAACTGGACGTCCCGGGCGCTTATGTCCATGAAGACGCCGTAACCGGCCACGTAGTCCATGGTCTCGTCGAGAGGAACGTTTTTGGCTCTGCGCCCGATGACGAAGGCGAGTTCGACCTCGTGATCCATTTGTGTCACGCCGGTCGGGATGGGAATGGGATCCTTGTCTCCCGCCAGGCAACTGGGAGCCTTGGCGAAGAGCAGCGGCCAGTCGGGTATGTCCTTGCCTTGCTCGCGCGCATGATCGATGTAGTTGAGACCGAGGCATATTATCTTGGATGGATTGGTGATGGGCGGCCCGAGACGAACGTCGGCGATGGGTACGCGCTTGTCCGTGCCTATCTTGGCCGCCGCGGCGAGGATCTCGCGTACTCTCGGGAGCTTGTCTTCCGCCAGGATCCCGCGGAGAGAAGAGGGCAGGTCGGGATCGACGGCTCGGAGGTCGATGATGGAATCTCCGCTGATTACTCCCGGTTTCTCGCAGCCCTTGGGGCCGAAGCTGACCAGTTTCATGTCACTTCACCTTTTCCGTGCTCATGTATCGCTTGGGCGTGGCGGCGTGGCCCGCCGACGCTTAATCGTCGCCCATTCATTATACAAGAGAGTGATCGCTGCTGTCACCAGCAATTCCGGGGCGCGGCGGCGGGGGCCCCGAATCGCCGCCACCCGCTGCCTG
>CAYXEN010000047.1:0-21669 GCA_964464035.1 uncultured bacterium
GGTAGATCATGATCAAGAGACTAGTCGCAACGATCGAGATTCTTCGGCCGCACAACATGCTGGCCGCATCGTTGTGCGTTCTCTCGGGATACATGCTTGCGGGAGGCGGACGACTTGCGGAGATACTGCCGCCCATGGCGTTCGCCGGGCTCGTCGCCGGCCTGGGCAACGTGATCAACGACTACTTCGACATAGATATCGACAGGGTGAACAAGCCCAGGCGTCCCCTCCCGTCAGGGCGCCTGGAACGTCCGCCGGTGCTCGCCGCCTATCTGGCGGCGTCCGTGGCCGCGGGTTTCGTTGCGCCGTTCGTGCTGCCCTCATCTCAGGCGGCCTTCGTGCTCGCATGGGAAGCCTTGCTCTTCGTCTATGCATGGAAGGCGAAGAAGATTCCTCTCGCCGGCAATATCCTCGTCGCCGGCGTGGCTTCGAGCGCCTTCGTCGCCGGGGCTGTCGCCGCGCGAAACTTCTCGGCGTCGCTGTTCCCGTTTTTTTTCGCGTTCATCTTCGTGATGGGAAGGGAGCTGATCAAGGGAGCGGAGGATTATGAAGGAGACCTGGCGGGGGGGGCCGAAACGATCGCGGTCCGCCTGGGCAAGGACAAGTCCCTGCTCTATTCTTCTTTCTTCCTGGCGGCTTGCGTCGCCGTCGCCCCGTTGCCCGTCCTTGCCGGCCTCTATGGAAAGACGTACTTCTTCATCATGGAGGGTCTGGTCGTCCCGGGGCTCGTCGGAACGATCGTGATAGTCATGCGAGGCGCCAAACCGAAGGTCCTGAATCTGGCCAGCTGGATCCTCAAGCTGGAGATGTTCTTCGGCATCATCGCCATGGGTCTCGCCCATCGTTGAGAGGCGGGGCGTCTCGGGGATATCGGCGGGTCGGGGACGGAGTGTTCCGCATCGCCGTCGGAATCCCGAAAGCGCTGACATTTATCCCGTTGACCGTCTGATGCCTGCATGTTACTCTTTATCATTATTCAATTTGGATGAACGAGAAGCCGGTCCCCCGCGGACGGCTCGAAGCGTCTATTACATCGAACCACAATGGAAAAACTATTCGATTACAAGAAAGCTGCGGCTCGCTGGAACGAGAAGTGGGAGAAAGCGGGGATATTCACTCCCGATCTGTCTTCTTCCAGCACGCCCTTCGTCATCATTCTCCCGCCTCCCAACGTGACGGGAATACTCACGGTGGGGCACATTCTCGGAAACACGATCCAGGACGCGCTCGTGCGCCGCAAGAAAATGCTGGGTTTCAACACGCTTTGGCTTCCCGGTTTCGATCACGCGGGGATCGCGACGCAGAAAGTCGTCGAGCTGGAACTCGCCAAGCAGGGAAAGAAGCGCGCGGAGATGACGCGCGAGGAATTCATCTCCTCGTGCTGGAAATGGAAAGAGGAATACCAGGCGAGGATTCTCAAGCAGCTGAAGAGCCTCGGGTGCGCTCTCGACTGGACGCGGCAATGCTTCACGCTCGACGAGAAGAGATCCAAGGCGGTGAGGAAGGTTTTCGTTCACCTCTACGAGAAGGGCCTCGTCTATCGCGGCGACTACATCGTCAACTGGTGCCCGGCGTGTTCCACCGCCATATCCGACGAAGAAGTGGAATTCAAGGAGAGGGATTCCTTTCTCTATTGGATCAAGTATCCTTTGGAGGACGGTTCACACGTGACCGTGGCCACGACGAGGCCTGAAACCATGCTGGGAGACACGGCCGTGGGTGTCAGCACGAAGGACGAGGAAAAGAAGCGTTTCGTCGGGAAGACGGCGGTGCTCCCCCTGGTCGGACGCAAGCTGCCGATAATCGCCGACGACGCCGTCGACCCGGAATTCGGATCGGGCTTCGTGAAAGTGACTCCCGCCCACGATCCAAACGATTTCCTCTTCGCGGAGCGGCACGACCTGCCCTTCGTCGTCGTCATCGATCGCCGGGGCAGGATGGCTCCGGATACGGCGGGTAAGTTCGCGGGGCTCGACCGGTTCGAGGCGCGGCGCAGGATCGTCGAAGAGCTCGATAGCTTGGGCCTGCTCGAAAAAGTGGAACCCTACAAGCACTCGGTGGGACATCACGACAGGTGCAAGACGATAATAGAACCGCTATTGTCCAAGGAATGGTTCGTGAGCATGAAGCCGCTGGCCGAACCGGCGATCGCATGCGTGGAGAGGGGCGAGATCGATTTCTATCCTCCCCGCTGGCGTAACGTGTACCTGAGCTGGATGCGGGAAATCAGGGATTGGTGCGTCTCCCGCCGGCTCTGGTGGGGGCACAGGATTCCCGTGTGGTATTGCCCCGAAGGGCACCTCACCGTGAGCGTCGAGGATCCGGAAGCCTGCGCAACGTGCGGCAACGGGAGTCTCGAACAGGACGAGAACGTTCTCGACACGTGGTTTTCATCGTGGTTGTGGACATTCACCCCGATGGGATGGCCGGAAAAGACGAAGGATCTGGAGCTCTTCCACCCGACTACTGTGCTGGTCACGGGCTTCGACATCATTTTCTTCTGGGTGGCGCGGATGATAATGGCTTCGCTGGAATTCATGGGAGAGATCCCGTTCCGCCACGTTTTCCTCACGGGGATAGTCCGCGACACCAAGGGGCGCAAGATGAGCAAGTCGCTGGGGAATTCGCCGGATCCCCTCGATATCATAGACAGGTACGGCGCCGACGCCTTCCGCTTCACGATGGCGATGCTTTCTCCTCCGGGGCACGACGTCTATTTCGCCGAGGAGAAAGTGGAAGTGGGCAGGAACTTCGTGAACAAGATCTGGCAGGCGTCGCGAATGATCCTTGCCGCCCACGAGGAGCACGGCGAGGGCGTGCCGGGACGAGGAACCGAAGCAACGAACCCGTTCGCAAAGAGTTGGAAGGATGAATTCGGTTCCCCACCGGCTTTCGAGCCGCTTCTCGAATGGGAGGACAGGTGGATCCTGGGGGCATTGGATTCGTGCATAGAGGACGTTCACGAGAAATTCGAGAGCTGGAGGATAAACGAGGCGGCCGGGCGTCTCTACGAGTTCTTCTGGCACGAGTTCTGTGACTGGTATCTCGAGCTGGTCAAGACCAAGCTCTACGGAGATGGCGACAAGAGGACTTGCATCGCGGTGCTCCTCTATGTGCTTGCCGAGAGCCTCAAGCTTCTCCATCCGTTCATGCCTTACGTGACGGAGGAACTGTGGGACAAGCTGCCGATGACGAGCGGCCTTCTCCTCGAACAAGAGTACCCGGCACGTGCACGGGGCTTCCGCGACGAGAGCGTCGCCAGGGACATGGAGCTTTTCAAGAGCGTTGCCACGGCGGCGCGGAACTTGAGGGCGCAGTACGGAGTGAAGCCCTCCGCGTCCATCCGGCTCCTCATCCGTACGCCGGGCGAGGGATCGGTGGAGATAGGCCGCATGGTCGAGGGCTTCAAGAGGCTGGTGCGGGCGGACGTCGTGGAGTTCGGCCCGGAGATAAGCAAGGGAAAGGGTTGCGCCAGCACGCCGGTGGGGGAATACGAAGTCGTGGTGCCCCTCGAGGGACTCGCTGATTTCGAGGCGGA
Source organism: uncultured bacterium (assembly GCA_964464035.1). Taxonomy (GTDB): domain Bacteria; phylum Krumholzibacteriota; class Krumholzibacteriia; order WVZY01; family WVZY01; genus CAYXEN01. Next base: position 3,539 of record CAYXEN010000047.1, read on the forward strand.
GATCCGGAGACTCGAAAAGGAGAAGAGCAAACTCCAGTCCGCGTACGCCTCGGTCAAGAAGAAGCTGTCCAACAAGAACTTCCTCAGCAAGGCCAAGGCCGAAGTAGTGAAGAGGGAAGAGGAGAGAAGGGCTCTCCTCGAAGCGGAGATGGAAAAGATAGAGGAATCCCTGAGGATTCTTCAGGACATGTAGTGAAGGTGAAAAAATGACGGCTAAGCCACCCCTGAACACGGTTGGAGAGATCCTGCGCAAGACCAGGGAGAAACAAAAACTGAGTTTAGAAGACGTCTACCGGGATACGAAGATCGCGGTCCATGTCCTCGGCGCCATGGAGCAGGACGATTTCGAATCGTTCGAAAGCGAGACCTATCTCAAGGGTTTCCTCAAGAACTACGCCGGCTATCTCAAGCTGGACGTCGACGAGATCCTCCTCACTCTCGAGAGGCAACGGGGAAGGGTGCACATGGGCAAGGGAACCTTGTGGGACATCGAGGAGACGATGAGTGAAGAGAAGCTGAAGTCTCCGCGCTTGATCTCGCGCTTCGTGGTTCCTCTGTTGATACTGGTCATCGTGATTCTCTCCGTGATGCTCATAAGGGAGCACAGGCAATTGGAACGGCTGAAAAAGGAGCGGAGCGTCGGCCAGCTGGTGGAACCAGGCTGCGATGGAATCCGGACCGCCGTTCGCCCGCACTCGGTGCTGGATGAAAAAGTTTGAACTCGTATCGCATTACAAGCCCACCGGCGATCAACCCCAAGCCATAGCTGCATGCGTCGAGGGAGTCAAGAGCGGCAAGCGCTTCCAGGTGCTCCTCGGCGTGACGGGTTCCGGCAAGACCTTCACCATGGCCAACGTCATCGCGGAAGCGGGCTTGCCCACGCTCGTGATATCCCACAACAAGACGTTGGCGGCCCAGCTCTACGGTGAGTTCAAGGGATTCTTTCCCCGCAACGCGGTGGAATACTTCGTGAGCTACTATGATTACTATCAACCCGAAGCGTACATCCCCAGCAGCAACACCTACATCGAGAAGGACGCGTCGATAAACGAGGACATCGACCGCCTTCGACTTCGCGCGACGAGCTCGCTGATGACGAGAAAAGACGTCGTGGTGGTGGCGAGCGTCTCCTGCATCTACGGCTTGGGATCGCCCGAGGCTTTCAGGAAGATGACCGTGAGGCTGCGCGTCGGAGAGAAAGCCCCGAGGGAAGACATCCTCAAGCGCCTCGTGGACATACAATACAGCCGCAACGACGTAGCCTTCACGCGGGGCACCTTCCGCGTCCGCGGCGACGTGATAGAGGTGAGGCCGTCCTATGAAGAGGAGGCGATCCGCATCGAACTTTTCGGCGACGAGATCGAGCGATTGTCCGTGACCGACCCGTTGACGGGCAGGGCGAAACTGGAGACGGAAGCCGTCACGCTCTTTCCCGCCAAGCATTTCGTCACCCCGGAACCCGTGTTGAAGCGAGCGATAGACGAGATAGAAAAAGAGCTCGGGGAGCGGACGGCCGAACTCCAGCGCATGGGCAAGCTCCTCGAAGCCCAACGCCTCGAATCGAGAACTCGCTACGACATCGAGATGCTCCAGGAAATGGGATACTGCACGGGCATAGAAAACTACGCTCGTTTCCTGTCCGGGCGTAAGCCGGGCGAGAGGCCGGCCACGTTGATCGATTTCTTTCCCGATGACTTTCTAGTCATCATAGACGAATCGCACGTCACTCTCCCGCAGCTTCGGGGCATGTACAACGGTGACAGGTCGCGCAAGGAAACGCTCGTCGAGCACGGTTTCCGGTTGCCTTCCGCGCTCGATAACCGTCCCCTGCGTTTCGAGGAGTTCATGAAACTGGTTCCCCGCGCGATCTTCGTCAGCGCCACGCCGGGAGAATACGAGTTGTCCCTCACCAAAGGAGAGGTGATAGAGCAGGTGATAAGACCGACGGGGCTGGTGGATCCCGAGATCGTGGTCAAACCGATCGAGAACCAGGTGGACGACCTCGTCGAGGAAGTGAGGCAAAGAGCCGCCGCCGGGGAAAGAGTCCTCGTTACGACTCTGACCAAGAAAATGGCCGAGGAGCTCACGGACTACCTGCTCTCGCTGGGTCTGCGCGTCAAGTACCTCCACTCGGACATCGCCGCGCTCGACCGGGTGGAGATACTGAGGGGGCTCAGGCTCGGGGACTTCGACGTCTTGGTCGGGATCAACCTCTTGCGCGAGGGTCTGGATCTCCCCGAGGTTTCTCTCGTCACCGTATGCGACGCGGACAAGGAAGGATTCTTGAGGAGCGACAAGAGCCTGATCCAGACCGCGGGGAGAGCCGCCCGGCACGTGTCCGGCAGGGTCATATTCTACGCCGACACGATCACGGATTCGATGCGGCGGGCGATAGACGAAACCAACCGCAGGAGAAGATTGCAGCTCGCATATAATGAGAAACACGGTATCGTTCCCAGGGGGATAGTGAAGACGTTGGAAGAGGTGAGACTGAGCACCTCGGTCGCCGACGCCAAGCGCCTGGAAGGCGCCGGCCTCGTCCTGGAGAGGGAGATGGGCCTCGAGGAACTGGCCGCTGTTCTCGAGAAGGAGATGCTTGAGGAGGCCCGCGCCTTGAATTTCGAGAAAGCGGCGAGCCTCAGGGATAGGTTGGAAGAGGTCAGGTTGGAGATCGCAGTGAAGAAGGGTGAAGCCCCGCGGGGCGAGCGGGCTCGAAAAGGAAAGAAAACCCGCTAGTCCCCCGGCCGGCGCGCGCGGCGGCGACGAAGCGAGGGTTCATGAACGATTCGATGGACATGGAGAACTTGAAAGAAATTGTGAGAGCCGCGCTCGAGGAGGACCATGCCTGGAATGACGTCACGAGCCAGCTCGTGGATGACCGCGTTCTTCTCGAGGCGCGGATGGTGGCGAAGGAGCCTGGAATTCTGGCGGGCATCGACGCAGCACGCCTCGCCTTCGAACTTCGCGACGGCGGGGTGAGCTTCGAGTCCCGTCTCGAGGACGGCGCCGGGCTGCACGCAGGCGCGTTGATAGCCGTGGTGAAGGGATCGGCACGAGCCGTACTGTCCGCTGAAAGGACGGCGCTGAATTTCGTTCAACGTCTCTCGGGCATAGCGACGCTCACCGGGAAGTACGTCGAAAGAACCGCAGGCAGCGGCATCGCAATCCTGGACACGCGCAAGACGACGCCGCTTCTGCGATCGCTCGAGAAGCACGCGGTGCGTGTCGGCGGCGGGAGAAATCACCGCGGGGACCTCGAGAGCATGATTCTCGTGAAGGACAATCACATCGCCGCCGCCGGCTTGGAGAACATCCTCGCAGCAATCGCTTCGAGGACCTCCGGCGAGCCTGTCGAAGTCGAAGTCGATTCGCTAGAGATGCTCCCTCTCGTGCTTTCCGGCCCGGTCGATCGGATCATGCTGGACAACTTCCCGCCCGAGGAGGCGAGGCGGGCGGTCGAGACGATTCGAGCGCACGCGGCGGGGCGGGATGCGAAGCGGCCGGAAATCGAGCTTTCAGGGGGAATCACGCTCGACAACATCGCGGATTACTTGATCGACGGCGTGGATTTCATCTCCGTCGGCGCCTTGACCGCTTCGGCCCCCGCCCTGGACATATCTCTGGAGGTGGACGTTGCCCCCTGAATCCGATCCGATCCTTCCCTCGGCGGTGAAGAGCGGGCTCGAGACGAGGTCCTTCGGCCACCGGCTCTACTATCTGCCTTTCACCGGGTCCACGAACGATGTCGCATCGGCGCTCGCCAAGCGAGGCGAGCCCGAGGGGACGGTCGTTTTGACCGATTACCAGACCGGGGGCAGAGGGAGGTTCGACCGGAAATGGGATAGCCCGCCCGGGAAGAATCTTCTCTTCAGCATGATCCTCCGGCCGCGCGGGGCGCGGGTCTCGGACTTTCTCGGAGTGACGCTGGTTTTCTCCCTGGTGACGGCCGAACTCCTGGAGGATCTACTCGGAATGGAAGTGGGAGTCAAGTGGCCGAACGACGTCGTGTCGGGGACGAGGAAGATCTGCGGCATACTCGCGGAGGGATCCAGCGGCAAGGGCGGCGTCGACTACGTGGTCGTCGGCATGGGGATCAACGTGAACATGGAAGCTTCCGACTTCCCACCGGAACTCGAAGGCAGGGCCGTCTCCTGCGCCATGCTCCTCGGTGCTCCCGTGAGAAGGGCGCAGCTTCTCGCGGATCTCTTGTCGCGCCTGGAGGAAGCCTACGACGGATTCGCCGAGGAGGGCTTCGCGCCTTTTCACGAAAGGTACTCAGGGAAACTGGTCGTCATGGGAAAAGAAGTGAGTTTCAGGAGGGGGGACGCCGTATCCGCGGGCAGGGTGGCGGCCGTAGAGGACGACGGATCCCTCGTCGTCGTGGCGGGCGGGGGGCGGAGAATCCGTCTCTACGACGAGGAAATAGTGTCTTGGAAAGAGGGGACATGATCCTCGGGATCGATATAGGCAATACGCGCACCAAGCTCGCCCTGGTCTCGGACGGGGAAGCGCGCGCGGTCCGGAGCATCCGGACGGCTTTGCTCCTGGGAGGATCTTCACTCGAGTTCCCTCCCGAGATTCTCGAGAAGGCGACTGCAATCGATGGAGTCGTCATATCATGCGTCGTTCCCGCCTTGAGTTCGCCGGTCCGGGAAACGACGGCGAAGATCTTCGAATCTCCGGTTCTCGTCGTCGACCACAAGACGAAGCTGCCTTTCAAGCTGGGATTGAAGAAGCCGGCCGAAGTGGGCGCGGACAGGTTGTGCCTCGCCGCCGGCGCCGTCGCCATGGGCAAGGAGAATGCTATCGTGGCGGACGTCGGATCCGCCGTCACCGTCGATCTGGTTCAGGGGGGAGTTTTCATGGGTGGCGTAATAGGTTCGGGGCCGGATCTCGTGCTTTCCGCTCTGGGCGGATACACGGCGAAACTTCCCAGCATTTCGTTCGTCGAGGCAGAGAAGCCCTTCGACAGTCCCTGCGACGACACGGTCTCGTCGATGATCGCAGGGGCCTCCCTGGGAACGCTGGGGTTGATAAAGGAAGCGACCGGATACTTGAGAATCCGGGCGCGATACGAACTCTCCTGCATAATCACCGGTGGGTCCGCCCCGGAATTCCTCCCTTTTCTTCCCAAGTACTGGATCCATGATCGAGGCCTCATCTTCCGCGGCATGAACCTCATATGGCTGTTGAGCCTATAGAGAAAGCTTTTGCCGGCGTAATCGTCTGCAATGAGTGATCATGCACTATATCACTATAATTGTAATATATTTGTGTTGCATGTGGATGCACCTCGGTGTATATTGCATCTCGATTTAGCAGTCTAACGTCTAGAGTGCTAATTTCTTGGAGCTCAAAGAATCAAGGAGGTAACTTTATGAATATTCATCCGTTAGCTGATCGTGTCCTGGTCAAGCCCATCGATCCACCGGAGATGAAAAAGGGTGGAATCATCATCCCCGACACCGCCAAAGAGAAACCCCAGGAGGGCGAAGTCGTGGCGGTCGGCAAGGGACGCCTCACCGAGAACGGAGAGAGAGTGGCTCCCGAGGTGAAGAAGGGAGACAAGGTGCTTTTCAGGAAATACGCCGGCACCGAGATTAGCATAAACGAAGAGAAGTACCTCATTCTGAGTGAATCAGAGATTCTGGCGACCGTGTGAGACGATAAAGAGGAGGATACGATATGGCGAAGCTAATAGTGTACGAATCGGAGGCCAGAGAAGCTCTCAAGGCGGGGGTGGACAAACTTGCCAACGCCGTGAAGATAACTCTCGGTCCGAAAGGTCGTAATGTTGTTCTGGACAAGAAATTCGGCAGTCCTACGGTGACCAACGACGGCGTGACCATCGCCAAGGAGATCGATCTCGAGGATCCGTACGAGAACCTCGGTGCGCAGATGGTCAAAGAGGTCGCGACCAAGACCCAAGACGTGGCCGGGGACGGCACCACTACGGCGACCCTTCTCGCCCAGTCGATCATAACGCAGGGCCTGAAGAACGTGACGGCCGGTGCCAATCCCATGGCCATCAAGCGGGGGGTCCAGAAAGCCGTCGACGTCGTGGTCGAAGAGGTCAAGAAGAGCAGCAAGCATATAAAGAATCGCGAAGAGATCAGCAACGTGGCGACGATCAGCGCGAACAACGATTCCGAGATCGGCAACCTGATCGCCGAGGCGATGGAAAAGGTGGGCAAGGACGGCGTGATAACCGTCGAGGAGGCCAAGAGCATGGAGACCTCTCTCGAGGTCGTCGAAGGAATGCAGTTCGACCGCGGTTATCTGTCGCCGTACATGGTGACCGACGCGGAGAGGATGGAGTGTGTTTTCGAGAACGCCCTCATCCTGATCCATGACAAGAAGATCAGTTCGATGAAGGATCTTCTTCCGATCCTCGAGAAAGTCGCCCAGCTCTCCAAGCCTCTCCTCATAATCGCCGAGGACGTGGAGGGCGAAGCTCTCGCAACCCTCGTCGTGAACAAGCTCCGCGGGACGCTGCAATGCGCCGCGGTGAAGGCTCCCGGTTTCGGTGACCGGCGCAAGGCGATGCTCGAAGACATCGCCGTCCTCACGGGAGGCCGCGTGATCAGCGAGGAAGCCGGGTTCAAGCTGGAGAACGCGACGGTGGGCGATCTCGGCAAGGCCAAGCGTGTGACGATCAACAAGGAGAACACGACAATAGTCGAGGGTGCCGGCAAGGCCGCCGACATCAAGGCGAGGATAAACCAGATAAAGCGTCAGATCGAGGAGACCACCTCCGACTACGACAAGGAGAAGCTCCAGGAGCGCCTCGCCAAGATGGCCGGAGGTGTGGCGGTGATCAACGTCGGCGCAGCCACCGAGGTCGAGATGAAGGAGAAGAAAGCCCGGGTGGAGGACGCCCTGGCCGCCACGCGTGCCGCGGTGGAAGAAGGCGTGGTACCCGGTGGTGGAATCACCCTCCTTCGCGCCAAGAAGGCTCTGGACAAGGTCGATCTCGAAGGCGATGAGAAGATCGGCCTCGAGATCGTCAGCCGTGCCCTCGAGGAGCCCGTGCGCCAGATAGCGTTCAACGCCGGTGCCGAGGGATCGCTCGTCGTCGAGCACATTATCAAGGGCCCGGCCGGCGTCGGATTCAACGCGGCGACCGGCGAGTTCGAGGACATGCTCAAGGCGGGGATAGTCGATCCCACCAAGGTGACGCGTTCCTCGCTCCAGAATGCGGCGAGCGTCGCGGGGCTTCTGCTGACCACCGAGGCCGTCATCACCGAGAAGCCGGAGGAGGAGAAGACCGCCCCTCCCGGCGCCGGTGGAATGGGCGGAATGTACTAGGGCGGTAGTGAAAGCGGCCGACTATTGCGCGCCTCCCGTTCAGGGAGGCGCGTTTTTTCATTGATACCAGAATATCCTTGCATTCGGCATCAGGAGGGGATACGCTCATTTCATCCCACTTCTTCGTGACCTTCTGGCTGGCCTATGCAGGCGCCCTTGTTCAGTCTGGTTTCCAAACTCTGGAGGTCCGGCTTTGAAAACTCCAGTCCTTGCAAGAGAGATTCTGGTGGTCATCGCCGCGGCAATCCTCTTGTCATCGGTGGTGTCGGGTTGCGGGAAGGAAGGACCCACCGAGAGCAAGCAGGAATCTACACCCCTCAGCATCATGGACGTCATAGTTCAACCAAAGGCTCCTAGCCCCGGCGAAGTCGTGAGTTTCACGGTGATCCTATCCAGCACGAGTCAAAACGCGGGGGATATGCCCACGTACCGTTGGCGGACCGATTGCGGCCGGCTGCTTTCGGACGACAGGGCTCTGGTGGAATGGGTTGCGCCGGACACCTCGCGTATCTGCACCATCACCGTGACGGCATCGAACAGCGTTTCTTCCGTGGAGGCGACGCGGAAGGTCTTCGTGAGCGACAATTCCATCGTCGCCCCCGATGGAGGCGGCGGCATCTTCGTGGTTCCGGGTGACAGCAGTATCTATTACCTGGCTTCCCCCGATCCTCCCGGTGACGTGGGTTTCGCGGGGTTCACCTTGAACAGGATCACGCCGGGTCCACCACCTTCAGTGGTTTCGGTGACGACGGCGAATCCCGGTATCGGGTACGTCTTCAGCAACGACTTCTCCTTTTGCGCGCATGTGGTCGAAACGACAGTGGCGGGAGCCATCGAGAATCCCAAGGACATTGTCTTGACCGAATTGCCCTCCGGCGTTCAGACGCGAATCACTCAGGACTCGGCCAATCCGTCCAACAGCAGGAAGGATCTTCACACTCACCCGACGATATCTCCGGACGGTATGCTTGTCGTGTACCAGAAACGCAGCGCCGACACGAAGCTTCCCGACAGCGGAGGAGTGGATACTCTGGATCTGTATCTCTATGACCGCATCGCCATGACGACTACGAGGTTGACCTTCGATCACAACAACCTCTTTCCCTGTTTTTCCAGTGACGGCTCGTATCTGTTCTTCGTATCGGACCGGGATACGACCGTCGGGTGGGAGTTCTTCGGTTTTCCGGTGAACAACGACGTCGTGGATATGTCCAATCTCGTGCAGTTCACCCATACCGGGGGGCTGATCACTTCCGGGTGGCCTCCCAGCGAGCCGCTGGAAGCCGTGAATCCCGTTTCCGCCCATCCTCTTCTCGCCGTCCTCGGGGCGGACGGAGTCTTGAGGCTAATCGGGACCGACGGATCGGTCAAGTCCGTGAGCGGCATTACGGACCCAGTGTCGGAAATGGTTTGGTCCGTCGACGGCACGAAATTGGCCGTGTCCACGGGCGACGCGCTCTACAGCGTCGGGCTGGACGGCGCGGCTTCCCTTCTCTGGCGATTCCAGGAGGGCGACCTGATCGTCGGCTTCACGTGGTCCAGCGATGGTGATTACATCATCTACAGCCTGCTGAGGGGAGGATCGACCTGGTTCGAGCTTCTGGACGTCAAAGGGGACCTGGGCTTGGACGAGCCGCTCAAGATATCGAACGCCGTCCAGTCGTCCACGATAGAAGGCTATCGAGCGGTGGTTTCGCTATCTCCCGGTTGGGCTTCTATCGATCGTGTCTACGTGCCGGTTTTCGACTCCAACACTCCCGGAATAGAGATAATGAACCTCTCCGGGTTGCTTCGCTGATTCCATATGAAATCCGACAAGCTTCTTTCCCTTCCGCCGTACCTGTTCGAAGAGCTCGAGAACAGGCTCGATGCCGCCGTCGCAGCCGGCAAGGACGTGGTCGACTTGAGCGTAGGCGACCCCGACCTGGATCCTCCCCGCTCGCTCAAGAGGCACCTCGTCGCCGCCTTGGACGAGGCCAGGCACGACCGCTATCCTCCGCAGAGGGGCTTGCCTTCGCTGAAGAAGGCCGTCAGGAAATACCTGGCCGGGAATCACGGAGTGGAGCCGGCCGACGACGAGATGCTGATTCTGATAGGCTCGAAAGAGGGGCTTGCGCATCTTCCGCTGGCCGTGTGCAACCCCGGGGACGAGATTCTCATCCCCGATCCGGGCTATCCGGTCTACGAGGCCGCCGCCCTGTTCGCCGGGTGCAGGCCGTTTCGTTTCCCTCTGGCGGGAGAGCGCAGCTATCTCCCGGATCTTTCATCCCTTGCCGCTTCCATCACATCAAGGACGAAGATGATCGTATTGAACTACCCCAACAATCCCACCAGCGCATCGTCTCCCCCGGGTTTCTTCGGGGAGGTCCTGGACATCACCCGCGGGAGGGAGTTGGTGCTGGTGAACGACGCCGCCTACGCCGACGTCTATTCGGGTGAGAAGCCGGAGGTTCTCTCCTCGGCAAGGGGCGCTCTCGAGGCGAACGTGATAGAGTTCTTCTCCTTCTCCAAGACTTTTTGTATAACCGGTTGGCGGATCGGCTTCGCCGTCGGGAACAAGCGCCTGATCGACGCCCTGGCCCATCTGAAAGCGAACATCGACTCCGGTGTCTTCGGCGCGATACAGGAAGCCGTGGAAAAGGTTCTCGGCGGCGAAGGAGATGCGTATATCGAAAAACTCCGGGGGGAGTTCGGCCGAAGGAGAAGAAAAGCAGTGGAGATGCTGGAAATGGCGGGCATCGAGTGCTATCCTTCCAGTGCAACCTTCTATGTCTGGTGCAGGGTGCCGGGTTCGCTGGATTCCTACACTTTCGCCCTGGAGCTCTTGGACAAGGCCGAGGTGCTCGTGACGCCGGGCTCCGGTTTCGGCAAGGGAGGCGAAGGATTTTTCAGGATCGCTCTCACCGAGTCCATCGACCGCATCGAGGAGGCGTGCCGTCGCATATCGGCTTTCACGGGTGGAAGATGAGGACGGTCTCCGCGAGGAGGAACAATTGAACGAGATAATCAAGCTCAAGGGAATAACGATCTTCGGTTTCTACGGGGTCTCGCCCGCGGAAAGGGAAGTCGGGCAGAAGATCCAGATCGACGTGGAACTGCAAGCGGATCTCACCGCCGCCTGCAAGAGCGATTCGCTGCAGGACACGATAAACTACGAGTCGGTATATGCCAGGGTGGTCGATGCCGCCGCTTCCAAGAAGCACAGGCTCCTGGAATCGCTGGGCGAAGACATCGCGTACACTCTTCTCAAGGATTTTCCCATCTCGAAGGTCGTCGTGAGCCTGCGCAAAGCGAATCTTCCTTTCCCCAACAACCTGTCTCATGTCGAGGTAGTGATAACCAGGGAAGCTGAATACTGAAGAGTGGCAAGAGGCTATCTCAGCATCGGTTCCAATCTGGGCGAACGGGAGTTCGCCGTCCTGAGAGCCGCCCGTCTCCTGGGAGGGATCCAAGGGATCGAAGTGCACGCGATGAGCTCCCTCTACGAGACGGAGCCGGTGGGATGCCCGGGGCAACCCTCTTTCATCAACATGGTCGTGGAAGTTCATTCTTTACTTTCATCCCTGGATTTGTTAAAGCGATTGAAGGAGTTAGAGGCGGCCATGGGACGGCGCGGAGCTCACAACGCTCCGCGAGAAGTGGACATAGACATAATAACCATGGGGGAAGAAATCGTCGCCGGGGACGAACTGGTGCTGCCGCATCCGCGCTACCACGAGCGTGGATTCGTTCTCGTTCCGCTGAGGGAGATCGAGCCGGGGTTCGTATGCCCCAGGAGCGGCAGGAGCCTGGATACGATGATCTCCGCGCTCGCCCCCCAGGGGAGGATCGAGAGGGTGAGTTCGAGGGAATTCATCGCCGTCACAAGCAATCAGGACAATGTATAGCGAGCTCAAGAAGAGTATACTGGGCAACAAGGTTTCATTATTGGCCGTCGAAGGCAATATCGGCGTCGGCAAGACGTCCCTCGCCCGCCTGCTGGTTAAGAAGCTGGGGGGAAGATTGATAGAGGAAGCGGTCGAAGACAACCCTTTCCTGGAGAGGTTCTACGAGGACATGGGAGCCTATGCATTTCAGACCCAGCTGGTCTTTCTCCTGAACCGATATCGCCAGCAGCTCAAGCTGGCTCAGAAGGATTTGTTCGGAGACTTGACGGTGATCGATTATATTTTCGACAGGGACAGGATCTTCGCCCACGTGAACTTGAGCGACGACGAATTGATCCTCTACAACCGCATCTCTTCGGAGCTCAGGCGGGGAACCGGGGAGCCCGATCTCGTCGTGTACCTGCAGGCTTCGAGTGACGTGCTTTTCGAAAGGATCCAGATCAGGGGGCGCTCGTTCGAGAAGAACATATCCCGCGATTACTTGGAAACGTTGAACGAGGGTTTCAACCACTTCTTCTTCAACTACGACAAGACGCCTCTCCTGGTCGTCAACACGGACGGTATGGACTTCGTGAACAACGAGGAACATTTCCTGGACCTGGTAAGACGTATTTCCGAACCGGTACGAGGGACCGAGTACTACGTACCATCGTGGGAGCAGAAATGAATGCGCGAGAAAAAATCACGTTGAAGACCGTTCTCGGTATGAAAAAGAGGGGCGAGAAGATCGCCATGCTCACCGCCTACGATTATCAAACGGCTCTTCTCGTGGATCGGGCGGGCGTGGAGCTCATCCTGGTCGGGGACAGCCTGGGGATGGTCGTGCTGGGCTACGAAAACACGATACCGGTCACCATAGAAGAGATCATTCATCATACCAAAGCGGTCGCCCGGGGAAGAAGGCGGGCGTTCCTCGTGGGTGATCTGCCGTTCATGAGCTATCAGGCGAGCGTCGAGGACGCCGTCAGGAACGCGGGGAGGCTCATAAAAGAGGGGGGAGCGGAGGCGGTCAAGCTGGAGGGCGGCAGGAGGATGGAGGCGGTGCTCAAGGCGATCCTCGGAGCCGACATCCCGGTGATGGGACACATCGGGCTGACTCCGCAGTCGCTCCACCAGTTCGGAGGCTACAGGATCCAGGGCAGGGACGACGAGAGTGCCGAGAGGCTTTTCGATGACGCTTTGTTCCTCGACGAGGTGGGGTGTTTCAGCATGGTCCTGGAAGGGATTCCGTGGCGGCTCGCAAAAAGGATAACCGAGGCGGTGAGTATTCCGACGATCGGCATCGGAGCGGGCGTGCATTGTGACGGACAGGTTCTCGTCATAAACGATCTTCTCGGCATGATGGATGATTTCACGCCGAAATTCGTCAAGCGGTACGCGGACGTGGGCAAGGTGATAAGCGAGGCGGTGGGAGACTACATCAAGGAAGTCAAGGAGGGAAGGTTTCCCGACGACGCCCACAGCTATGATGATGGAAAAAGCGGTGAGTAATGCGTCTTTTCGACACGATCCCGGCATTGCGTTCTTTCATCGGTGAGGAAAAGGCGGCGGGGAGACGGATCTCCTTCGTGCCCACCATGGGTGCCTTGCACGAAGGCCACAAGTCCTGCGTGGATATCGCCAGGCGCCACGGCGACGTTCTCGTCGTCTCCATCTTCGTCAATCCCACCCAATTCGGGCCGAAGGAGGATTTCAAACGCTACCCGAGAGACCTGGAGCGAGACGCGGCGGCGCTCAGGGAATGGGATTGCGACGTGCTCTTCGCCCCGTCGACCGAAGAGATGTATCCGGACGCGCAGAGCACGTGGGTCGAGGTGGAGAAGCTTACGGACGTACTCTGCGGTGCTTTCCGTCCGGGGCATTTCCGAGGAGTGACGACGGTCGTGACCAAGTTGTTCAACATCGTGGAGCCTCATGTCGCCGTTTTCGGGCAGAAGGACGCCCAGCAGGCTCTCGTGATCAAGCGGATGGTGGAGCAGCTCGACTTCCCGGTGAAAATAATCCTTTCTCCGATAGTCCGGGAACGTGACGGCCTGGCCGTGAGCTCGCGAAACGCCTATCTCTCGGGCGAAGAGCGGACCCGGGCCGCTGCGATATACCGGGGATTGCAGAGCGCGAAGGCTCTTCTCGCGCGGGGAGAACGGGCGAGCGCGAAGATAGTCGGCGAAGCGAGGAAAGTAATGGAAGACGCCGGCATAGCTGATATAGAATACGTTGAGTTGCTGGATGCTCGTGACCTGTCGCGTCTCGAAACCGTAGAAGGCAGGGTCATACTGGCCGTGGCGGCAAGGATCGGCGGGACGCGGCTCATAGACAACGTGGTGCTGGAGGTCGGAGAGTCGGTCGAAGAAGCCGCCCTTTTCTGATCTTCGAGGATCCTTGCCGGGACGCGACGCACGGTCCGCCCGGATATGAAGGAAGGGAACCGCATGCAAAGAGCAGCCGTCGTTCTGGCAGCGGGCCAGGGAACCCGGATGAAATCCGACCTTCCCAAGGTTCTGCATTCCATAAACGGCGAGCCTCTCATCGGCCACGTACTCAAATCCCTGGCAGCGGTCGAAATCGACAAGGTATACGTGGTCGTGGGCTACAAGGCCGAAGATGTGATGCGTGCCTGCGAGGGCGATAAGATAGATTTCGTCCGCCAGGAGACCCAGCTGGGTACGGGGCATGCAGTGATGCAATGTGAAGAGAGCCTTTCCGGTTTCGAGGGGACGGTGGTGGTCCTCAACGGGGATGTCCCGGGCCTGCGTTCTTCGACCATCGGCGAGTTCATCGAGTACCACGAGAGTGAGAATGCGGATGCTACCGTGCTCACGGCGATGCTGGAAGATCCCACGGGATACGGCCGAATCGTTCGGGCCGCCGATGGATCCTTGAGCCGTATCGTCGAGGAGAAAGACGCTTCCCCCGAGGAGAAAAGCATAAAAGAGATAAACTCCGGTTTGTTCTGCTTCAACCGGGAACCTCTCTTCGCCTCCCTCAAGGAGATCAGTCGTTCCAATGCGCAGAACGAATACTACTTGACCGACGTCATAGCCGCAATGCGAAGCAGGAATCTTCCGGTGAGAGCCTATTGCATAGAGGATCCGATGGAGGTTTCGGGGGTCAACACGATCGAACAATTGCACGCCGTCGAGACTTACATAGCGGGAAGAGAGGGATGAAAAAGATATACGCACCCTGGAGGTCGGAGTACTTGCGTAGCGAAAAAACCGATGAATGCCTTTTCTGTTCGCTCGTCGGGGAGAAGGCCGGCATTGAGCACTGGATAATCCACAAGGGACGCCACTGGTTCGTTGTGATCAATACGTATCCGTACTCGAGCGGGCACCTGATGGTGGTATGCAACCGGCACATCGAAAAACTCCACGATCTCACGGATGAAGAGAATGCGGAGCTCATGCCCTTGTTGATGCGTACGGAAAAGGCCTTGCGGGAAGCCTATTCGCCCGATGGAATAAACATCGGCGCCAATCTCGGAAGGAGCGCCGGTGCCGGGATCGAGGGGCATCTCCATATCCACTTGGTCCCCCGCTGGCACGGCGATACAAACTTCTTTACAACTATCGGCGAAACGAGAATAATCTCCGAGGATCTGAAGGAAACGTACGGCAGGCTCAAGGAATGTTTCGATGACCTCGCTTGAGTGATCCCGGAGTGACATGGCGCGCAAGAAAAAGACAAGAAAGAGGAACAAGAGGACGCACGATTTCCTCAACCGGCTCCTGTTGTTGATAGTGAGCGCTGCCCTCGCCCTGTGTGTCGCTTCTTTCACTTATGGTTTCTACATTCGGCACGACGGTCGGGGAGGGAGGGGGAGTTTCAGAGTCGAGGTGCTCAACGGCACGGGCCGGGCCGGCCTGGCCCGGGCTGCGGCCAAGTCGTTGCGGAAAATGGGCATAGATGTGTATAGCTACGGAAACGCGGAGGATTTCGATTACGAGGAATCCATCTTGATCGCCCGCAGGCGGGGCGATATAGAAGTCCTGGCAAAGCTGATAAACTGCAGAAACGTGATGGAGCAACTGCAGAAAAACCCCATCGTAGATGCAACGCTAATCCTGGGAGCCGATTACGATCGACTGTACCTGGGGCTCAAAGATGATTCGTCATTGCCGTAGGATGCTCCATGAGCTATGATACCGTGAAGGAGGAGTTTATATGGCTCCCAGGCGAAGGCCGATCGCAGTAGTGACCCTGATCATCTTTCTGGGAATCATCGTCGGAACCGTAGTCGGTGAACTGATAGGGTTGCTCCTTCCCGAAGGCAAGGCGATTCGCGAGGTTTTCGTGAATTCCACGGATCTGCAAGTGGGGCCCTTGCATCTGAATCTGGTCGTCTTCAGCCTGACTTTAGGGTTCTCGCTCCGAGTGAATCTGATGAGCGTGATAGGCATATTCATCACGACTCTCTTGTTGCGCTGGTATTGGTAGAAATCCGTAGAAGAGGAGGGATGCCGGGTGCATCCATTAGCATTGATAGGCACGCCGGGTTGGCAGGAACTTCTTCTGATACTCCTTATCGTCTTGATCATCTTCGGTCCGCGGAAGCTGCCCGAAGTCGCTGAAGCCATAGGCAAGTCGATTCAGAAGTTCAAGAAGGCCTCCCGCGAAGTCCAGCAGGAGATCAAGACGAGCGTGGAAGAAGAAGAGGATTCCGACAAGAAACTCCAAGGTTGACCGGCTGAATCTACTGGTTGCGGTAATCCTCTATCTTGCTCTTGTCCTCCAGGCTTTGATACCAGTAAGCCAGGAATCTCTGAGCTTTCTCCTGATACAACGACTCCCCGATCGCTTTCATCTTTTTCTTGTAGTCTTCTTCATTGAAGGGGGCTCGCTTGACGAGCTTTATAACGTAATAGGAATTACCGTCGAGAATGGGGGACGTGAACGACCCCTCCGCGACCGAGAATGCGGCGGTGGCGAAAGCGCTGTAGCTGCCGAATCCCTCAAGGTCGTCGCTGATATGGAAGTCGTCCAGTCTCTTGATTCTAAGGCCCGACTTCGCGGCGGCTTCTTCGAAAGAACTCGCTTGGGCCTGGTTGTAGAATTCCGACGCCTTGGCATAGGCGGCTTGCTCTCTCTTCTTGCGCTTGAGCTCGCTGACGATCGAGTCCCGGACCTCGGCAAGCGGCTTCACGCTCTCCGGCAGCTTTTTCTTCAGCTTGGCTACGTAGATCCTCCGGTCGTCCCTCATGATGTTGCTGATGTGGCCTTCTTCGGCGGAAAAGGCGAAGTTGCTCAGCTTGGGCACGAACCCGAAGCCCTCGATGGGAAAGTTCTTGGCGAAGGGTTTGGGCTCTGCGATCTTCAACTGCATGTCCGCGGCCGCTTTCTCGAATCCCTCGCCTCTTGCCTTCTCGAGGAATTCCTGGGCGAGCGTCTGCAGTGAATCCACGGTTTCATAGCCTGCGGAGATCTTGATGAAAATCTCCCGTACTTTGAATTCCTTTTCCTTGTCGCGCCCCTGTTTCTTCTCCAGTACCTTGATTATGTAGTATCCGGATTGCGTCCGTATCGGCAGGCTCAATTCGCCTACGGCCAGCGAATCGGCCACCTTGAAGAACTCGTCCTCCCTTTGCCCCTCGCGCAGGAATCCGGTTTCGCCGCCCGCCGAAGCGGTGGGCGATTGGGAATAGGTCTTGGCCATCTCGCCGAAGTCCTCACCGCCGGCGATTTGGTCTCTTACCATGTCGGCTGTGAATTTGGCTGAAGAAATGTCTCTTTCGGCCGGAGCGAGATCGAAGGATATCACTTCCAGAGCCGCTTTTTCCGGCTCCTTGAATTTGTCCCGGTTGGCGGAGTAGTATGCCTGGATCTCGTCCGAGGAAGGGGAGTAATTCCCCGGATCGACATCGGGCATGGGAAACTCGACGTAGGCGGCTGACATCAAGGTGTTCTTCTCCTCGTAGGCTCGCCTTACTTCTGCGTTGCTTACGTGGACGAGTGATTGCAGGTACGCTTGGAGTTTCAGGAGCGGCAGCCTCTGCCGCGCCAGATCCTTGAGGCTCGACCAGTCGATTTCCGGGTTGTTCAAGGCGGCCAGGTATTTCTGCTTGTCGAAGTCGCCGTTGTCGTCGAGGAAGTATTGCTGGACCTCGACCGGCGGCGTCTCGCGCAGGTATTTCATTATCTCTTCGTCGCTGACGGTTATGCCCAGCTTCTTTATCTCTTTCTTGGTCAAGATGTTGTAGACTATGTTCCGCCATGCTTGCTCGCTGATCATCTCGCGCTGAGAATAGGGGATCTCTTGGTCGGGGTTGTCGCCGGTTATGGATTTCAGCATCTGGTCGTATAGGCGCTGGAACTGGGTGCGTGATATGCTGACTCCGTCCACTTTTCCTATCTCGTTGGGATTACCGCGGTGGGACGACGACGTGATATCCATCCCCCAGACTGCGAATATGGTGACGACGAAGGATATGACGACGACCCAGAGGATGGTCTTGGTATTTTCTCTCATCTTCTGCATTGACATGGGTATTTCTACTCCTTTACACGACAACGGATTCCTGTTTCGACCCGGCGGGAACATTAACACATTATGCCGGGCAAAGCAATCCATAAGTGCCGCAGATCTTGGTGATAGGCCTGCCTCGATGCTCTCCGAACTGGCTCAAGCTCCAAGGATCGAGAAGCTCCCGAACCGCCGCCACCCGCTGCGTGGGGGAGTGGCGCCGGCATGGGGGTCGACGGCGAGTTCCGCAGCGCGCCGGCGTGTTTGTCTCTTTGGCTGATCGAGGAGGATCTAATGCAGGCGCGCGAGGACTGTTTGAAGCCGGAGCGCCCCCATGCCGGTGCCACCAATGCTCAAAATGTAGTCTGTATCACCGCCACCCGCTGCGTGGGGCTCATAGCCGAAGTGCCGCGGGTCCTGCCGGCGATCTCACCCCACCGTGCTCGCTGGCGCTGCGCGCGGCGGGGGCCCCGAAT
>CAYXEN010000048.1:0-21615 GCA_964464035.1 uncultured bacterium
AGACCGAGCGGGACAAGCTGCTCAAACTGGAGGACCGGTTGGGCGAAAGAGTGATCGGCCAGAAGGAAGCGATCACGGCGGTTTCCGAAACGGTGAGAAGGGCCCGCGCGGGCCTGAGCAATCCCAACAGGCCGCTTGGATCGTTCATCTTCGTGGGGCCGACGGGGGTGGGGAAGACCGAGTTGGCCAAGGCGCTTGCCGAGACGCTCTTCGATGACGAGAGCAAGATCGTCAGGGTGGACATGTCGGAATACATGGAGAAACATTCCGTGGCAAGGCTGATCGGTGCTCCGCCCGGCTACGTCGGATATGACGAGGGGGGCTATCTGACGGAAGCGGTACGCAGGAATCCTTTCTCCGTGGTTTTGCTCGACGAGATCGAAAAAGCTCACCCGGACGTCTTCCACGTCCTTCTCCAGATTCTCGACGACGGGCGCCTGACCGACGGCAGGGGAAGGACGGTGGATTTCTCCAATTGCATCATCATAATGACGTCGAACCTGGGGACCAGCGCGAACGAAGTCGATTCGTTCGAGTTGCTGAGAGACCGGGTCATGGCCGCCGTGAGGTCCCATTTCAAGCCGGAGTTCCTGAACAGGGTGGACGAGATAATCGTGTTTCATCCTCTGACCGACGAGGAGATACGGGAGATAGCGGAGCTGCAGGTGAAAGACCTCGCAGCCCGGCTCCGCGGCAGAGGGATCGGTATCGAGGTGTCATCGCGGGCCCTCGACGAGCTCGCGAAGAGGGGCTACGATCCGGTCTACGGGGCTCGGCCGCTCAAGAGAGTCGTACGCAAGAGCGTTGAGAATCTCGTAGCCCAGGCCATGCTGGAAAACAGGATAAAGGACGGCGATACGATCGTAATAGACTTCGTCGATGGCCGATTCACACTCGAGAGCGCGGGGGAATCGCGTTGAAAAGCCCGGCACGTCATTTCGTGACTTCGATTCCGGGCGATTCGACGCGGACGCGACGCACTTTCTTAACCGGCTTGCTGCGCGGCGGGGCCAGGCGGCCCTTGAGATAAGCGAAGTTCGAATACGTCGGATCGGTGAAATCCGGTATCTTGCCTTTCCGGAAGCTGCCGTAGATCTCGCGGATTCCATCGTAGATATCGTACCTCGTGTTGAATCCGAGTCTCGACTTTATTTTCGAGAAGTCGACGCGGTAGTTGCGCGGGTCGGCGGCTTCCTCCCGCACTTCGAGCCGGCAATTCGGAACGGCCGTGGCGACTCTTCGCCCGAGGTCTGCAATGGTCATGTTCAAATGGTTCGCCCCTACGTTGAATATCTCCGACCGCACCTGCTTTTCCGGCGCTTCGATCACGCTTATCACCGCTTCGGCCGCGTCCCTTATGTGGAGATGGGGGCGCCATTGGTTGCCGCCGAAAACCGTCACCTTGTTGCTCGAGATAGCGGTGGAGGTCATCGTGTTCACGACGAGGTCGAATCTAGGCCTCGGGGACCATCCGAAAAGGGTGGCGAACCTGAGGATGGTCAGTGATACGTCCGATTTCTGAGCGAGGGCGAGAAGCAGCACCTCGCTTGCCAGCTTGGATTGGGCGTAGAGCGACACCGGGTAGAGAAACGAGCTTTCCGTGAGTGTCTCGTCCGCATATCCGTAGACGCTGCACGTGGAAGCGAAGATGAAGCGTTTCACGCCGCATTCGTCCGCAAGCTTGAACATGTCGCTGCATGCGAGGGAGTTGATTTCTCGAGTGGCCTGGGGATCCAGGTCACAAGCTGCGTCTCCGACGATGGCGGCCAGGTTCACCACGATGTCCTTGCCGGGCATGATTTGCGCCAGCTTGCATTTATCCCGTATGTCGCCCTGGACGATGCACAGGAAGTCGTTTTGATCCAGCCCTTGGATCGCGTGCGACCCGTAGGTGAAGTTGTCATAGACTGTCACCGTATACTTGAGCTTGAGGAGTGCTCGAACCAGCACGGAGCCGAGGAACCCGGCGCCTCCCAGTACCAGCACGTGCTTGTCGGAGATCGATTGATCGCAGCCGGAACTAGTCATGTCTGTCCTCCGTTTCTTTGGCGGTTAGTGTTCACTTGCGTCGCTTGGGCGCTTCCTCGTTTCCATGATCTCGCTTTGATGGCATAGCTTGATCAAGTTGCATATGTGTTGGACTTCGCTTGCTTTCAAGGATGAGTACATGGGCAGGGTCAATGTCCTCGTGCACATGTATTCCGTCACGGGAAGATCGGTCTTACGGAATACTCTCGATCGATATGCACTCTGCCGGTGCAAAGGAGGATCGAAATACTTCTTCGTCGCCACTCCGCGGTCGGCGAGAAAATCGGACAGCCGATCCCTGGTGACGCCGAACAGTGCTTCGTCAACCAGAATGGTGAAATCCTTGTAGCTGGAGACATTGCCGGGGTAGATCTCCTGGAGGGTGATCCCCGGCAGCCCGGACAAGTGCTCACGGTAGATCGCGGCTAGAGAGTTCCTCGCCTTGACCTCTTCGTCGGCGTGCTCCAACGTGGCAAGGCCGAGCAAGGCGTTGAACTCGGGCATTCTGCCGTTGAATCCCACGAACCTGCAGTCGTAGCTTCCATCGTCGCCGTAGTTGCGAAAGATTCTCAACTCCGCAGCCAGGTGGGCGTCGTTGGTCGCGATGATACCTCCTTCCCCGGCGGTGATTATCTTCGTGGGCGTGAGGCTGAATACTTCGGCGTGTCCCCCGAACCCTACCCTCCTGTCCTGGTACAGGGAACCGAACGCATGAGCCGAATCGAAGACGAGCTCGAGGTCGTTGTCCGATGCGAACTCGGAGAGGGCGTCGACGGCGGCTGGATTGCCGAAGGTATGGACGGCGAGAACGGCCCTCGTTTTGCTCGAAAGGGCCTTTCTGCAGGCTTGAATGCTTATGGTCCAGTCCCGGAGGTCGCAATCGACGAAAACCGGCTCCAGGCCGGCCCAGTAGCACGCGTGGCCGGTGGCGGAAAAGGTGAAACTGGGAACTATTATTTCACCGGACAGATCCAGAGTCTTCATCGTCATGATGAGCCCGGACGTACAGCTGGATACGGCAACCGCGTGCTCGACCTGGAGAAACTCGGCTACTTTTCCCTCGAATCGGGACACGAACTTGCCGTTGGTGAGCATTCCGGTATCCAGGATCTCACTTATCGCCGAGCTTATCTCCGAAGGCCGGGGAGTGTACGGCTTGACGATGGGAATTCTCACCTTGGTTGGTATGCGCGGTTTGTCGTCCTTTGCAGTCTGTTTCGTCAACAAATCTCTACCTCCCTCCTGGTTGTCCGTCCGCTTGTCGATTGTTCGCTGAATCTAGTGATGAGTGGGCACGACCCGCGTCCGCTCTCTCGTTCTCTCGCCTGCGGGAGCCTTCTCGTCGTGCCCCGGCTCCAGGCTTTTCAAGCCGAGTTCCATGTAGGTTCTGTGAATGATCCCGACTATCCTGTTCTCATCCAGGTACTTCTCGGCGTACTCCGCGGCCTGCGCCTTGATTCGTTCGCGCAGGCCGGAGTTTGAGATCAACTCCTTGATTGCTTCGGCAAGGGCCTCGGAATCTTTGCGTGGAACCAACAGGCCGGTCTCCCTGTCCTTGACCAGTTCCCTGCATCCCCTGATGTTCGTTGCTATGACCGGCGTTCCCATCGCGAAAGCCTCGCAAATCGAACGGGGAAGCCCTTCGCGATACGAGGGAAGAGCGAAAATATCCAGCGCTGTGAGCCAAGCCGGTATATTCTCCTGGAACCCGGTGAAGTGCACGTTGGCCGATATGCCGAGCGTGTTGACAAGACTTCTGAATTCGCCCTCCGCCGGCCCCTCGCCGATGATTACGAAATGCACTTTCAGCCTTTCTTGCTTGATCAAGTCGTAGGCGGCCCAAAGGAGTTCCTTTACGCCTTTTTCGTGATTGAGCCTCGCGATGGCGCCGACGAGAGGCGTATCCACGGGTATGTTGTTGGTGAGGCGCAGGAACCGCGCTTCCTCGCTCAATTCGGATCTTTGCGGGTTGAATCTTTCCAGATCTATTCCATTGCCTATGTGGATGAGCTTTTCACGAGGGGCTATTTTCAGGCGTATCGCCGTCTCGACGTCCTCGGCGCTTTGCAGGAATATTCGCTTCGTCAATTTGAAGGTGATCCTGTAGAGGTCCACGAAGAAACGCTTCAGAGGCGGATTCATGTGCTCGTGGAAATAAAAGCCGTGCACGGTGCTGACGATGTTTTTCACCCCCGCCAAATGAGCGGCCCAACAGCCTAGAATCCCGGCTTTGTTCGTGTGCGTGTGGACGAGATCGAGGTCAAGCGATCTCAGTTGAGCGGCGACTCTCGCCAGTGAATACAGATCCAGAGGAGGAACGATGCGTCGATAGATGGGGAGGCACTCGTAGTGAAAGGATTCCTCCTTCAATTCATTATAGAAGGCGCCCTTCCCGCTCAAGGCATAGACCTCGTATCCCAGGGAATCGAGCTTACGCAATTGGTTCTTGAGCAGATACTTTATTGACAGATCCGAGGTGCAGACATGCGCTATTCTTGGTTTCAAGGTCGTGTCATTTGCCGTTGTTTTCATTTCGAACCCTCCGTGGTCACCTTTTCGACTCGTATCTCGGAAGCTTTAGACGATTGATGTAACCGGCGTTCTTGGACGTGGTTTGAGGCGGGGGAATGAAATTTCTTCCCCAGCCGCCCCCCGGGGGCGGAAATTCTTTCCCGGGGAGAAGGGCGGGCGCGTTCGGAACGCACATCGGCACCGGAGAGGCGAAACCCGGGAAGGCAAGGCGTGGAAATCGTTCAAGTTGGAAACGACCGATGCGGTGCCGGTTTCCGGCGGGGTGGAACGGAAGTTGTATACAGTCTCATCGAATAAAGTCTCTCATTCCGTCAAACAGTCGTCTTCAGAAAAAGAAAGAGGGGAGCATGAGAAGAATCCTTTTCATTTTGGTGGCATTGATGATTCCTCAGTTGGTGCATGCGACAGAGGAAGAGATGCTCAAGAAGTATCTCAAGAACAAGAAGGGCGTGGAAGCAACCAAGGGTTTCAAGACGCCGGAGATCTACAACAAGGTTTCTCCCAAACCGGCCGGCAAGAAAGGTCCGACGACCGCCGATGCCGGTCGCGTAAGCCTTTTCGGCCACGACTTGTTCAATGCGCCGAGCGAAGAATTCTTCCTGCCTTCGGAAGCGCCCGTCCCCGAAAGCTATGCTCTCGGGCCGGGTGATCACATAATCATCAACTTGTGGGGAAGGGTCGAGAAGACGTACAACCTCATAATCGATCGGGAAGGCAAGGTGTTCATTCCCAAAGCGGGGGAAATAACGGTCTGGGGTTTGACGATAAAGCAGGCGGAGGAGAAGATAACGAAAGTCCTCTCCAAGATCTACTCGGATTTTCAACTGAGCGCGGTCTTGGGCAAGATCAAGTCCATAAAGGTGTTCGTGTACGGGGAAGTGAAGAAACCGGGCGCTTACACGGTCAGCTCGCTTTCGACCATGTTCAACGTACTATACTTGTGCGGCGGCCCGAACGGCAGGGGAGCCCTGCGAAGCATCCGCCTTTTCAGGAACGGGCACAAGATCAAGGAGATCGATCTATACGATTTGCTGTTGCACGGGCGCAATTCGGACGTACGCCTGGCCAACAACGATGTCATTTTCGTGCCCGTGGTAGCGAGGACGGCCACTATCACCGGCAGCGTCAAGCGGCCGGCGATCTACGAACTCAAGGGCGGTGAGCGCGTCAGGGACCTGATAGACCTCGCCGGCGGACTGAATTCCGACGCTTACCTCGGCAGGGTGTTGCTGGAACGCATCGACAGCAACAGAAAAAGAGTAGTGATGGACCTGAACCTCGATGCAGAGGACGACATGAAAGACAACGTCCTTCTCAGGGACGGAGACAAGTTGAGGGTGTTCTCGATCTACAACTACAAGGAGGGTATCGTCGAACTCAAGGGGACCGTCAAGTACCCCGGCGTATACGAATTCAAGAAAGGAATGCGGATAAGCGACCTTATCGATCACGGCAACCAGCTCGTCATCGAGTCGTACCTGGAGAGGGCCAACCTGATAAGAACCTTTCCCGATCTCACGAAGGAGATCTATGCGGTGAACTTGAGGGCCGTGCTGGCGGGGGACAGTGCAGCCGATTTTCCGCTCGAAGCCAGGGACAGGCTCGTCGTCTACGACCGTAACAAGGTCAGGCGCATGCCCCGCGTGTTCATCGAGGGCCAAGTGCTGAAGGAGGGTTCATATGAATTGACCAAGAACATGCGGTTGAGCGACCTGGTCTTCCTGGCCGGAGGCCTGCAAAAGAGCGCCTATCTACTGTATGCGGAAGTAGCCAGGGTGCAAAGCGGGGAGCCTTCCAAGATCATCAGAACCAACCTCAAGGAATGCTTGGAAAAGCCGGGCGGCGAAGCCGACCTGTACCTCAAGGAAGACGACAGGATATTCATCAGGGAGATTCCCGAATGGAGATTGCATGAGCTCGTCGTGATCGACGGCGAAGTGGAATTTCCAGGCAGATATGCTCTCACCAAGAAACACGAGAAGCTGTCTGAGCTCATCGAGAGAGCGGGCGGCTTCACCGATAGGGCGTTTCTGCGTGGGGCGGTGTTCGAGAGGTCCTCGATAGCGGAGGATATCAAAAGGCAGCGATTGGATGCGATCATGGAGAACTTGCAGGAAGTGACCGCTGACACGGTCGTGCAGAAGATCCAGGAGAAAAAACTCAATGCCGTGAGAACCAACGAAGTAACGCGGATACTCGTAGACCTCGAAGCTCTCTACTATGGAAAGGACAAGAGCCAGGACGTCGAATTGCGAGGCGGGGATCGCATATACATCCCTCAGATACCCAGCGGAGTGCACGTGCTCGGCGCAGTGGCGGCAAGCGGAACGATAACTTTCGTGCCCGGCAAGAACTACAAGTATTATGTCAAGCAGGCGGGCGGAATGGTGAAGAGCGCGGACAAGGAAGAGATCAGGATAGTGAAACCGGACGGCAAGGTATACAAGAAGAGGTTGTCCAGAGTGAAGATAGAACTGGGCGACAGCATAGTCATTCCCAAGAAGGTTATCAAGGACCGCCAGTGGCTCAAGATATTCAGGGAGTCTTTCACGATCTTGAGCGGCGCCTTGACCACGGTGTACGTGCTGTCAAGATTGTAAGGAGCAGGGCTGAGATGGGATTTATGGAACTACTGAGGATAGCAATCCGCTACAGGAGAATGATCACCTTGATCGTTCTCGGCGCGTTGATCACAAGCTTGCTTTTGTGCTTCCTGTTGCCGAAGAAGTATACTTCAACCCTGGTGATCTTGCCCAGGATGAACGGCCTGGGCCAGATGGCGAAGCTGAGCTATGGAGCCATATCCAATGCCGAGCTCATGCGCTTCGGGGGCATGAACCTCATGCTGACCAAGGTTTTGTGGAGCGAGAGTTTCATGCGCAGGGTGGTGAAGCGAAGATTCCCCGTGTGGACTGGGGACGGATTGAAGCTGATGAGCCTCCAGGCGCTTTCCGGCAAAGAAGGTCCGGCGCTCGATATAGCCAGGCGATTCGTTCATTCCGATTTGAATGGAGTAGTCAGTAACCTGCAGGTAAGCGTGGAAACGAGATATCCCGAGTTGAGCTACAGGGTGGCTGATTTCATTCTGGAAGAACTCAATGCCTACCTCGAGAAACAACGTGAGCAGCTGAAGAGGATAAACGAAGAGTATTACGAATCGCGTCTGTCGGAGGCCAGGAAGACCCTGGCGTATTGCGAGGAGGATCTAAGCTTGTTTCTCAGCAAGAACCGGAGCTGGGAGGAAAGCGACCATCCGGGGGAGAAGCTGGAGTTGGCGAGGCTCAAAAGGCGACAAGACATTTACACGAACGTCTATCTCAACCTCAGCCGCAACATGGAAGTCGCTGACAACGAAATAAGGGAGATCATCCCGCCTCTTGCGTTGCTCGATTATCCCGAGATTCCAACGATAAAATCCTTTCCCAGGAAGAAGTTGATCGTGATGTTCGGCGCCCTCGTCGCACTGGCGTTATCCTTCATGTACGTTTTGGTGCGCGAGGCTCTGAGCAGGATGAACCCGGGCTCTGGGAGCTTATCTGCTTGAGTGCGCCTTCCTGCCGATGAATGTGAATCCCGACGCCGCTACGTGGGCCATGCGATGATTGTTCAGGATGTGGTCGGTGTACTTGACCGGCTGCATTACCCAACCGAACAACATTTTCAACGCTTTGTAGATCATCATGTTGTTGAAGGAAAAGAGCTGGGCGAGGTACTCCCTTCCTATCCAGACGAAAGCCGATCCCGCCCCCCTCGTTATCGAGCACTCGACTTTCTCGAAACGTGAGAAGAGCCGCTGGATTCCGTCGATCGTGTATCTCTGAAAATCCCCCGGGCTGGGATGATAGCCTTGCATGAATGGGATGGATGAATATACTTTTCCTCCCGGCTTTAGCACTCTCTCCATCTCATTGACCGCTGTGTGCGGATCCGGGACATGCTCCAGGACGCCCCTGATTATGATTCCATCCAAAGAGTTTTCCTTGAACGGCAGGTTGAAAAGATTGCCCACGACGTCTACGCCCGGAACGCTTACGATGTCCACACCCAAGCATTTTGAAGACACCTTTCTGCGGCCGCTCCCCAAGTCCGCGATGATGCTGCCCTCGGGGAATGAATCGATGAATTCCCGGACTTTTTCTTCCTGCAGATAGTTGCAGACGTTGGAGGGGGGCTCCAAC
Source organism: uncultured bacterium (assembly GCA_964464035.1). Taxonomy (GTDB): domain Bacteria; phylum Krumholzibacteriota; class Krumholzibacteriia; order WVZY01; family WVZY01; genus CAYXEN01. Next base: position 8,739 of record CAYXEN010000048.1, read on the forward strand.
ATTACCCGGAGTCTCTTTACCAGCTTGTTCATGATCGACCTCCTTTTTCGTCGTTCTGTAGCAAGTCGTCCGTCCGGTTCGGCGTTCGGCGCCGACCGATCGGCATTACGCAGATGAGTGCGAGCAGCACCATGATGTAGCGCGTAGTGAGAATGTCGTGAGAAAACAGATTGTGTGCGGCGAGCAAGCCGACCAGGATCAGGAGCTCGTTGCGGACATGGACCTCTTTGATTGATGCCGTATCGAGTATCATTGATAAGTACAACATGATGTATAACGCGAGCGGTATGGGTCCGAAATCCGTGAGTATCGCGACGAATGTATTGTGGGGTCCGTGTACGCCGAAATTGGCCAGCATGTTGTTGTTCGCGGAGGAAGGCAAGATCGTGGAGTAAAAGCCGAAACCGAATAACGGGTGCAAGGAGTACTTGCTGAGATAATACTTGAGGAGGAAGAGGCGATTGTTGTCATCTATGCTCCCATGAAGCAAGCTGTAGATCTTGTAGTAAGAAGGAAGAAACAACGCGCTTTTCGAGGTCAACAAGTAGTTCAATATGTAAAAAGCCGTGAAGAAAGTGAAGGCCACCGCGATGTAGTTGCGAACCACTGCAGAACGGTTTCGCGCATCGACTATGTTCTGGCTAATCAGTGCCAAGACCAGCAGGATGATCCCTTCCCTGGAGAAAGTGGCGAGAATGCCCAGGAAGAAAAGGCTTTTCAGAAGAATGAAAAGGCCGTGGTGCGCGAAGCGCGAAGCGGCGCGCGTCCTGATGCTGTAGATCAAGTAGCTGCATAGGATAGCGATGGCGCTGGCGTTCGAGTTCTTCAGCAGACCGGCGGCCCTTCCCGTAGAATGAGAGAGCCGAATCGTGCCCGGCATGATCACTTCGATGATGTTGAGCAGGCTCAGGATGATACCGCACGCTATGATGGTGTTCATGACGCCGGTGATGCGCCTCTCATCAGAGGCAAGCAAGTAGACGGTCGAAAAAACGAGGAAAGCATAGAACGAATCCCTGGCCCACTCGCTGAAATAGGCGGTTTCTCCAAAAAGGGTGCCGATGGCCGTTGCACCCGCGTAATAGGCGGTCAGCAGCAGGAAGGACCTTCCCGGACGATTCATCCCGGTTCCGGTCAGAACCATTATGGCAAGCAGCGAGAACATGGTCAGTCCCACGACCAACGAGCCGAAAGGAATCCCTGAAAGCATGGTGAGCCATGCGTCGATTCTCGTGAAAGCAACGAGGGTTACGATATAAAGTATCACTCCGACGTGCTTCAGATAGACGATGAAAAACACCAGTGCGAGCAGCGGCAACAGCATCAACGGTTGCTTGAGTATCACCGCCGTCGACACGATGGACAGCCCGGCTATGAGCAACAAGCTGCAACGGGTTATGAACGAGAGTATCATCTGCATATCAATTCTTTCTTGGCTTTCAAGGGTTTCGTTTCCGCGGTTCTGCGGGTACCGGAACTGTCCGCCGACGATCCATGCACCAACCGGTTGAACAGCTCCAGATAGCCCTGCACGGCCAGCTGGAGCGAATACTTCCTGCAAATCGTTTCCCTCGCTCTTCGCCCAAGCTGCGATCTGAGCGCCTGGTTCAATGCAAGTTGCTCGAGGCAAGCGGCCAGCTGCACATGATCGTCCGTGCGAAAGAGGATTCCGTTGTCGCAATGGTTTATCACGCCGGCGTTTGCTGGAATATCGGAGCAGATGCACGCCAGGCCGCAGGACATTGCTTCGAGCAAGGCGTTGGACATGCCCTCCCAGCGGGAAGAAAGGACGAATATGTCCGCGGCTTGGAGAAAAGGTTTCACGTCCCCCGCCGATCCGATCTTGACGAATTCTTGAAGGTCCAGATCGTTCACCATTCCGACCAGCCGATCGTGCATCGGTCCTTTGCCGAGAATCATGGCTTTGAAAGGGATCCTCGTATCTCCTATCAAACGCAAGGCCCGCAGGAACACCGGGAATGCCTTGAGTGGAACCAGGCGGCCCACCGAGACGATGAAGGTTTCGCCGGGGGCGATTCCCAAGGCACGTCTTTTGTCGTCCCTGTCCGCCTCATTCGGGGGGGCGAAGCGGCCCGTATCGACGCCGTTGGACAGAGAGACTATCCGCTCAGGGCGGACGCCTATCTGCGTCAGCTCATCCCTTACCTCGGAGCTCAGGGCCGAGAACCTGGACACCATTCTGAGCATTGAGATCAGAAGGGGGCCGTACCATCTTCTCTTGAGTACGCCTATGTCGCCTGTCGGCCCCGGCCCCGTTATTCTGCAGACGACGGGGCGCCCCGCCAACCTGCCCGCCAATGCAGCCACGCCGGCATCGATGGAGGCGAAATTGACGAAGACGATGTCGTAGGTGTTGCGATCCTTCAGCAGCTTCAAGAATAATTGAAGGATGTAAACGAGGGATCTCAATACCCGCACATTCGGGTATGCGAGTCTCCGTATCTCGACATACGTCTTCTCTCCTCCCCTCCAAACGCCCATCTTTTCCCGCCTGCTCCATTCCTTCTTGTATCTGGTCGACAGGATCGACACCGAGGCGCCCCGGCGGACCAGTTCTTCGACGAATCCGACAGCGAACCTCTCGGCGCCACCGAATACCTCTTCCGTGGAAAACCGCTTTATGATGAAAGCTATTCTCATGTTTTCCATCCGTATGTCACCGGAACAAATTGAAGAAGCCGCCGGCGAATCTGAATCTTCGGCCTATGAAGGATCCGACGGCGTGTATTCCCGGCTGTTTCATCATCCATTCGAGATCCCGGGATATGGCTTCATGAACCTCAGATGCAAGGTTTGTTATCGTTGGAGAGTAGTAATCGAGCAATACGAAGACGGTACAGGCGATCGCAGCCGTCAGCAAAGCGAGAACCAATGCATACATCATGATCTGCCTCATGTTCGGCTGGGTGAAGTGGGTGGGAACCGCCGGCTCGGCGAGGATGGTGAGCCGGTTGCTCTTGTCCGATAGTTTCGACATAGTGAGTTCGTAGTAAGACTTGAGCGACTTCACCATTTCCTCGTGCATTCTTATTTCCCTCTCGAGCTTGAGCTGTTTCAGATAGAATTCGGGGTCGGTGATGATCCTGTAATCACGGTTTTTCTCCCTCAGCTCCTTCAATTCGGTTTCGTACTTGTTCAGCGACTCATTGTGCTTGTCCAGCTTGCTGCTTATATGGGCGAGATTGTCCTTGATTGAATCGAACCTGAGTTTCTGTAAGCATCTTTCTACGCCTTCGATATAGACTTTCAGGATCTGATACGAGAGTTCGGCGTCATTCGTCGATACGATCAGCCTCGTAACTCCCGACATCGGATCCAAGTATGAAGCCATGATCGTATTCCTGAATCTCATGACGGCAGCGTCCTTGTTGTGGACATTCATGTAATCGTAGAGATCCGTAACGATCTCTTTCCCGTTCTTGGTGTAGTGATAGAGGTGCGAAATCGTTTTTTCCACGAGGTAGCGGCTTTCCAGTATCGATGGAATGAGATAAGAGGAGAAGTACCTCTCCTGTAGGTCGCCGGGAAAAAGCAACGAGCCGCGCCCGCCGTTTGCGCCGGAAAGCATGCCGGCTTCACTGTGGTTCCTGGCTGAGAGAGTTATGTCGGCCGTAGCGATGAATACCGGTTCCCGCGATATCTTGGCAATACTTGCCGTTGCGGCGGCAAAAATAGCCGCGATCAGGATCGGTTTGCGCCTCTTCACCAAGGTCTGAAAAAAAGCCGAAACGGAGACCCTGAGATCGAGATAGCCTTTTCTGTCTTCCTTATCACCCATGACGATAAAGAGTTACGGCGCTGACCAGCGTGAGCGGATTCAAATCGGGCTCTCCGACTCGCTCCCGCGGCTTCGTGAATGTATCGCCGGTTTCAAGGCCGGAATGAAAATAGCGTACCTGCACGGTGGTCTATTTTGCATTAAAGCCCGGGCCGAGGATGCCGAAGCTCAAGGGAAGATAAAGGAGATGCTATGTGCGGGATCATTGGATGGTTCGACAGGGAAGAGCATGCAAGCGGGGAAGAGATCAATCTCGCTGCGCTCATGGATCTGATGAGGCACAGGGGTCCGGACGACAGCGGAGAGCTGCATCTGGATAGAGTGCACCTTGGGCATAGAAGGTTGTCCATCATCGATCCGGAAGGCGGACACCAGCCCATGGTGGATGACACCGGCAAGCGCGCCGTCGTGTTCAACGGGGAGATCTACAACTTCAGGGAACTCAAGGCGGGTTTGCAATCCCAGGGATATAGGTTCAGGACCAATTCCGACACCGAGGTCATTCTCGCGATGTACGATCGGCACGGAATCGATTGCCTGAAACATTTCAACGGCATGTTCGCCTTCGCGCTTTGGGACGGGATCGAGGCCAAGCTCATCCTCGCCCGCGACCGCCTGGGGATCAAGCCGCTTTACTATACGTACGCCGCTGGCAAGAGGCTTGTGTTCGCGTCGGAGATAAAGAGCCTCCTGGCTTTCCCCGGCGTGGGCAGGGAGCCCAACATAAGAGGTCTGAGCAGCTACTTGAGTTTCCGCCGCGTCATGGGAAACGAAACGCTCTTCAAGGGCATAAATATGCTCCAAGCCGGCTGCTTCATGGAGGTGGATCACAACGGCGAAAAACTCCATAGGTACTGGAACCTGCCGACTGACAAGTACATGGAAGTCGATGACGAGTTGTGTTTCGATCGGACCGAGGAACTCCTCGAGCTGGCCGTCAAGCGCAGGATGATCAGCGACGTGCCGCTCGGAGCGTTCTTGAGCGGAGGGCTGGATTCGAGCGCGGTCGTAGCCTTGATGAGCGGATTGCAAGACGAGCCGGTCAAGACCTATTCCATCGGCTTCGAAGACGAGAAATACAACGAACTCGATTATTGCCGGATGGTGGCGGATTACTTCGGGACCGATCATCACGAACTGGTTTTGAAAGAGAAAGACTACATCGAAACCATTCCTGAAATGATCTGTTACAAGGATGAACCTCTGTCCGTGGCGAACGAAGTGGCCCTCTACCTGCTTGCCAAGTACCTGAAGAAGAACATAACGGTGGTCCTCTCCGGGGAAGGGGCGGATGAACTTTTCGTCGGTTACGGCAGGATATTCCGGAGCCCGTATGATTATCTGAGGATGCGTTCGAGCGCTGGCGATCCCGATGAGAGGCGGATACTGCAATCAAATATAAAGAAGCTGTATGGAAGAACCGAGTTCGCGGACGAAGTGGATCATTTCCTTTCGTTGTACAAGTGGATGGACTACAGGACGAAGCGAAATGTCCTGAACAGACAGATCGTGGATCACCTGGAAGGCGATCTCGATTTGATATTGAGGATCAGGCATATATTCGATTCAGCCGCCCATTTAAGCCAATATGACAAATATCTCTACTTCTTTCAAGTCTATCACCTGGAGAACCTCCTACGCAGGGTGGATGCGACGACCATGGCTGCTTCGGTGGAGGCGCGGGTGCCGTTCGTGGACCACGAGCTTGTGGAGCACGTTTTCCGCCTGCCCTTCGAGGCGAAGTTGAGATGGCGTTCGGAGAAGCACTTGAAGGCTGCGCGTGCCCTCGCGAGCTCACAGATAAGCGAAACGCACGATGTGCCGAAATTCATTTTGAAGAAGATAATGCATGACAAGCTTCCTGACGCGGTGATCGCACGGAAAAAGATGGGGTTCCCGGTACCGATGGATTCGTTCTACCGGAACGGGTTCTTCGATTACGCCAAGGAGATATTGTGCGACGACAGAACCAGGCAGAGGAAGTTCTTCGACTCTGCGAACGTGGAGAAATGGTTGATGAGTCTGCGCGGTTCGGTGAATCACTCCGAGGCCTTGCAGATTTGGATGCTCGTAAACGTGGAACTTTGGTTCAGGTTGTATTTCGACGAGGTGCCTTATGAAAGTGATCATATTAGCCGCCGGCAAAGGCGAGAGGCTTTACCCGCTCACTAAGAATACTCCCAAGAGCCTTTTGGACCTGGGAGGAGGGATAACGGTTCTCGAAAGCCAGGTCGAGAACATATCCGAGGCCGGCATCAAGAAAGTCGTTCTCGTGGTAGGTTACAGGGCCGAGCAGATCGAGGCCAAGATTCAATCCATCGATGGCGTCGCATTCGATGTGGTTTTCAATCCATTCTACGACGTCTCGAACAATCTGGTCTCCGCCTGGTTCGCCCGCAACCACATGGATGACGAATTCGTTATCCTGAACGGGGACGATGTATTCGAAGTGGATGTTCTCAAGAACCTGGTGAACACGAGATCCGATATAACGATGGTCATCGATCGCAAGGAGAAGTACGACGACGATGACATGAAAGTCTGCATCGAGGGAGACAGGGTCACCCGCGTAAGCAAATCGATTCCGATCGATTCCGCCGACGGAGAGAGTATCGGCATGATAATGTTCAGAGGAAAAGGGTGCGAAGTCATGAAGCGGACCCTGGATCGCATGGTGAGGTTCCCGCACAACCGCAAGATATTCTACCTCGCCGCCCTGCAGAAGATCATGGATGACGGGTTCCCCGTGCACTTCATGGAGTGCGGCGAAGACCAATGGGCCGAAATCGACTTCCATCCGGACCTTTCCTTCATCAGGGACAACGTCAGGAAGTTCAGTGACGTGGTCCTCACCTGGAAATGAGGTCATGGCGGCTACACTGTCTGAAGTTAGAAGACGATGCCGGCGACACAACCACGAGGACAACAAGAAGACGATGTTCTTCTCTTCGCGGGTATCCGTCTATATCACATACTTGGTGGCCAGGACATCGATAACCGCGGATCAAGTGACGTACATGTTCATGGTCGCGGGCATACTGGCGGCCGGCGCAATGTACATGCCTTTGAGCTGGGCTCCCCTGTTGAGCTTCCTCCTGTACCGGATACACGTCGTCTTGGACGTGGTCGACGGTGAGGTGGCTCGGTTCCGCGGAACATCCTCGTCGCGCGGAGCCTATCTGGATTTCATGACCCACTATTTCGTGTACGCCGTGATGGCTTTCGGTTGCGGCGTGAACGCCTTTCTCATGGGTGGCGGTGCGTCCGATTTGATCATGGGGTTCGCGGCCGCCTTGGGCCTCGTGCTCAACCTGGCCAGCAAGGACTGCTGGTACCGGGCTTGCTTCAACAAGTCCGGATCTGTTGAATCGGGGAAACCCATATGGAAATCGAGAGGACCGACACTGCTGGCTGCGAGGATCCTCGGTCTCAACGCCTTCTTCTTTCTCTATGCATCTGCTGCGTTCGTGGACGGCTCGTATGAAACGAACTCCCGGCGTTACGTCTTGGCGACGTACGCGGTTCTGCTGCCTCTCTTCGCGGTCTTCCGGGCGTTCTTGACCGCCAGATTCGGCGCTATTCCGAGGCGTGCCGCCTGGTACGACAAATGAAGCGGGAAGAACTGCGCATATGCAGGATCGCAACTTTTCCGAGGGTCGGATGGGAGGGCATGGGTAGGGCTTCCTACGAGCTTGCCGAACGGTTGGGGTATACGACACTCTACATCACGCGAAAGCATCGGGCGAAGCCGGTCGCCCATGGTTCTCACATCACGCTCAAGGAAATCCCCGCGGGGGACCCGTCTTTGCCGGCTTCGTTCACGTCACGGTTGCAAGAATTGCGCTGCATGTTCAAGAAGGCCGTTGCATGCGTCGGGTTCCTCGTTCGAAGCCTTCCGGCGATGATAAGATTCAGGCCGCACGTCGTGCACATACATTCCATCATTCCGGTGTTTCATGCGCTGTTCGCCAAGGTTTTCCTGCGAAGCCGGATCCTCGTCACTTTCCACGGAACCGACGCGTACAGGATTCCCCGATACGCTTTCTTCAGGCTGGTGCTGCCCTTGTTCGACCACGTGTTCTACGTTTCGAAGGTTATGCAACCCATACTGGCTTCGATCGTGCCGGCCTCCAAACTATCCTATTCGCCCAACGGCGTCGACATCGGCTTTTTCAGTCCGGGCGCGGCGAAGCGCGAGCCGCTGCTCTTGACGGCCGGGGTTCTCAAGTGGCAAAAGGGAATCGACGTTCTCCTCGAAGCCTTCGCCCGCTTCTCGAAGAAGCATCCACGTTACAAGTTGAGAATAGTGGGCGAAGGACCATGCAAGAAAGAATTCCTGGAATTGTGCCGGAGTCTGGGAATATCCGAGAAGGTCGAGTGGCCGGGCATGGTTTCACACGAAGAATTGTTGAAAGACTATCGGCGCGCCGAGATATTCGTTCTGGCCTCAGTCTCGGAGGGTTTCCCGAAGGTGCTGGTCGAAGCGATGGCTTGCGGATTGCCCGTGGTGTGCACGGACGTGGGCAGTTGCGCGGAGATCGTGAAAGACGCCGGGGTGGTCGTCGCGCCCAAATCGGCGGAAGAACTATTGCGCGGGTTGGAAAGGATAGCGGACGACGAAGAATCGTGGGGAATCCTGAGCCGCCGCGCAGAGGCCAGAGCTCGGATCTATTCTTGGGATTCGTCGGCGAGGGCCGTCGACGCCGTTTTGTCGGAGCTCTTCTCGCTCCAAGGTGACGAAGAATACGTCACCAGCCGCGCAGTGTCCGCCGAATAATCTGCTTGACTTTGATCATGTTCAGGTCTATAATCATTCTGTGTGTCAAGAAAACCTAGCCTCTTTGTATTACCAAGGAGAACCAGCCACCCACTATTGCTACAACCGGGCGTTACATCTTTGAGCCGCCCTCGCCGATTAGGACCAGATTGCAACTAGAAAATATTTTGTTTTTGTTGGCAATGCAGCATTGACTGATTTCACTTCTCGAGGAGGCGCCGATGCCCAGCAAGCCCCGCACTCTCCCATTGGGAGTAATTGTTCTTGTTTCCCTCCTGACCGTTTTTTTCATAGGAGATGTTTTCGCCACCGAATTGAATTTCGACATCACTCTCCCCTCGTCGGACGTGTTGGTGAAGAAAGAGGCGGGGAAAGCGGTCATATCCGTGAAGGGAGGCGACTATCGTCCCCTGGCTCAGCCGGGCATGCCGGATGTTCCAGGCAGAATCATAAGTATCGTCTTGCCCCAGGGTGAAGAAGTCGCAGACTTCAGTTTCATCTCCGGATCGAGAAGGAGCATAGCAAGCAATCTCTCCCTGGCAGTGTGCCCTCCAACCGTGGCGGAAGACGGCGTGATCGGCACCGGCCCCGGTCTTTTCGAGCGGGCGGAGAAGGGCGGTACGTTTCCTCCCTCGCTGGGCAAGTACCTGGGCACGGGCTACCTGCACGGCTACGCCATCGCAAGCTTTCTGGTGACTCCACTACAATATGAGAACGGGACTCTGTATCTGAACGAAAACATATCACTGGAGGTGACTACAGGTCCTGCGTCGGGGACGAAGGACATAGCCCTGCGGGAAAGGTATCGTGAGGGATTCAGGGAGGGGGTCGCCAGAACCATCTCGTCCTTCGTGTTGAACCCCGACCAGCTGGCGGGTTACGTCTTCGATGAGGTGATGGTTCCACGTCCCAAGGGCGGGTTTCAACCGACGGCTGCGCCCTCTCTCGAAGGAAGTCCGGTGGATTATATAATCATAACTTCGGACTCCCTGAAAAACGCCTATCAGAGGCTTGCCGATTGGAAGACCGCAAAGGGCGTGCCCACCGTGGTCAAGACCGTGGAATGGATAGAAGCCAATTACAAGAACGGCGTCGACATCCAGGAAACGATACGCAATTTCATTCGTGACGCCTACCAGAAGTGGGGCGTCACGTGGGTGCTTCTGGGCGGCGATACCGACGTCATTCCCGCCAGGTACGCGATAAGCCGCTTCTATCAAGGCGGCACGTTCGTTCCTACGGACATGTATTTTGCCTGCCTTGACGGTTCGTGGAACGAAACCCACGACCAGTATTGGGGAGAAGGATACTATTACGTTCCACTCGACAATCCGGATCTATACGCTGAAGTCTATCTGAGCAGGCTTCCGACCTCGACGACGTCGGACGTCGACATCATGATAGACAAAATCATAAGCTATGAGACCCCATTCAACCGCGATTACACGAATAAAGTGGAATTGCTCGCCGAGGTGCTCTTCCCGGTGGATTGGGTGCAGGGTCAACCCATAACCCTAAACGGGGCGGACCTGGCCGAATACATGTATTCCATCACGATGCAGGGCAAACCCGTCGATGTTACGCGCTCGTACGAGACTTACGATCTGTTCACGGGAGCCGTCCCCGAGTCTAAACAAGCCACGATAGACTCCATGAACGCGGGAAAGAACATCTTCAACCATATAGGGCATGGATTCCGTTTCAATCTCTCCGTGGCGGATGCCAGCGTGCTGAACGATGACGCCGATGCGCTGACGAACCAGGACAGATATTTCCTGCTCTATATGCTCAATTGCACCGCGGCTGCGTACGATTATTATTGTCTGGCGGAGCATTTCCTGCGTAATCCCTCGGGCGGCGCCGTCTCCATCGTCGGCGCCAACCGGAGCGCTTTCCCCAATGCCTCCTCGTATTACATGAACGAGTTCTACGATCTTCTGTTCAACCAGAGCGTGGTGCACGTAGGGGAGACTTTCGCCCGTTCCAGGCTGCCGCGCACACCCTCGGCCGAAGTCGGAGACAACGTCGATCTCTGGACGCATTACATCTATACCATACTCTCTGATCCCGAATTGCCTCTTTGGACCGGATCTGTCGATACCTTGGACGTTTTCCATGTCGCCAACGTTGGGTTGGGCGAGAACACGATCCTGGTCAGTGTCACGGACAACGGGATGCCCGTCGATTCGGCGATGGTTTGCCTGTACAAGGGGGCGGATGACTACCAGTACCAACCGACGAACACTCTGGGCAACGCGACCTTCAATTTCACCTGCGAACAGCCGGGAAGCATCAGCGTCGTGGTCACCGGGTTGAACCATGCCAGGCACCAGAGCTACATCGTCGTCGATCCTTCCGTGACTTCGTACATGGATTACGCCGGAATGAGCGTCGACGACGATTCAACCGGCGTGACTTTCGGCAACGGAGACGGCAACGTCGACGCGGGCGAGACTATCGAGTTCACACTCTCTCTCGCGAACACGGGCGGAGCGGACGCAGATGGAGTATGGCTCGTCCTGAGGACCGGCGATTCGCTGGTGACGATCCAGGACAGCACGGCGTACGTCGGATTTGTTTCCGCCGGAATGACCGCGGCTGCGGCCGATCCCGTGCGGATTCAGTTCTCTCCCGACATCCCCGATGAAGGGGTAATCGATTTCACACTGGAGATTCACGATACACTCGGCAATGTGTACAACGACGCCTTCAGCAAGGTGGTGCATTCTCCGGTGCTGGATCTTGTCATCGTGAGATTCGACGACTCCGCTCCCATCGGGAATGGAGACGGCAATATCGATCCCGGCGAACAATTCCTGCTTTACTGCAAGATGAAGAATTACGGTTCAGGAAAAGCCTCGGGTTTGACGGCCTCCTTGAATGATATCGGCAATGGCTTCGTTTTCTATGACAGTGTGGATGTCTATACCGATCTGGATCGCATGGTCAGCGCGGAGAATACGAATGGATTCCTGATCTCGGAAGATTATCCCGGGGTGGAAAACTACATAGAATTCACCCTTACCGATATATTCGGCCACGTCTATATGGATAGCTTCGAGCTTCGCCGCCCTGATCCTCCCACGAACCTTCTCTTCGATTCGAGCAAGGGGTTGGACAGGATAGAGGTGGCGTGGTCCAAGAGTACTTCGGCAGACGCAGCAAAATACAATGTGTACCACTCCATGACGTCGGGCGGGCCGTATCAGCTCGTCTCCGCCGATCCTCTCGACCACACCGTTTTCATGGACACGGGATTGACTCCCAGCACGAAGTACTACTACGTGGTGACTACGATCGACAAGTCGGGGAATGAAAGCGTTTTTTCGGCTGAGTATACGGGCACGACCAACCCGCCTCAGCTCGGCGGATGGCCGATAGAGATGTCCGATTACACAGTATCCTCTCCCGCCGTGGGTGACATCGACGGTGACGGAGACCTCGAAGTGGTTGTCGGCGATCGCTATGTCTATGCGTGGCACCACAACGGCGTCGAATTGCGGGATGGAGACAATGATCCTCAGAGCTGGGGAGTGCTGAATACGTATGGCCAGGATTTCGTTTCACCCATAACCCTTGCCAAATTGGACACCGTCCCCGGGCTCGACATGGTGGCCGTATCCTACACTACGAAGGAAGTGTACTGTTTCAACTACCAGGGGAATATTCTTTCAGGTTGGCCGCAAACGACCGAGAACAACGCAAGGAGCGCGCCGGTGATCGCGGATCTGGACGGCGACGGGTCGTTCGAGATCGTTCTCGTCGACCAGGGTGGCGTCATCTACGCCTGGAACACCGACGGGACCGAGTTCCGGGACGGTGACAACAACCCCGCCACCCAAGGCGTGTTCTATCGTACTCCCGCTCCTCCCGCTTGGCACTACCAGACACCGGCGGTGTGCGACATAGACAATGACAACATGGACGAGATAATTCTCAGCACGCTGGCCGACTCGATCTACGTCCTGAACGGAGACGGCACGGAAGTTCCCGGCTGGCCTTACGGCGCATCGAACTACATCGTGGGAAGCGTGGCGGTGGGTGACGTCGACAATGACGGCGAGATCGAGGTCGCAGCGGTAAGCAAGAGCCAGGGCGTGATCGTTTTGAATCCGGATGGAAGCATGCTGAGCGGTTGGCCGAAATGGGTTCCAAGCTACACGTTTTTCAACCCCTCGCCCGCCCTTGCCGACATCGACGGAGACGGTTTCCTCGAGGTGTTCGTAGCCGGATCCGACGGCAAGCTCTACGCTTTCAACCACGACGGACGCACAGGGCCACTTCAAGTTGAATGATGTACA
>CAYXEN010000049.1:0-21521 GCA_964464035.1 uncultured bacterium
GGGCTCGGGCGGGCCTCTTCTTGAGCTTCCAGTACCCGGTGGAACTCCCGGGAATTCCGCTGAACCGTCTGATCAGAAAGGCGAGTTCATCGGTGCTCGGTCCCGAAGCGTATCGTTCCCCTAAAGTTTTCGATGCATCCATGAAGGAAGCCTGCAGTTCGGTGGGAGTGACCGAGGAGGTCGTTTCACGTCCGACCAACGAGGGATTCTCCGGCGGCGAGAAAAAGAAAGCCGAGGTGTTGCAGATCGAGATGCTCAAGCCGCGGTTCGTCATATTGGATGAAGTGGATTCCGGGCTGGACATCGACGCGCTCAACGGCGTGGCCGACGTGATCAACCGTATGAGGAACCGCAACAGGTCCTTCCTCATCATCACCCACTACCAGCGCATCCTCTCCCTCGTCACGCCGGACCGGGTCCACGTAATGAAGGACGGCAGGATCATACGAAGCGGCGGCGCTTCGCTCGTGAAGGAGCTGGAGCAGGCCGGATACGCGAACATGGAGGCGGCATGATGGCCAAGAAGAGCATCATAGTGGACGACGGTTACAAGTACGGGTTTCACGTCGAGGAAAAGTACGAATACAAGTCGGGACGCGGGCTCTCCCGGGGCGTAGTGGAGGAGATATCCAGGAGGAAGGACGAACCGCAATGGATGCTCGATTTCAGGCTCAAGTCTCTGGACGTCTTCTACGCGAAGCCGATGCCCGATTGGGGGGCGGATCTTTCAGGCATCGATTTCGACTCGATCTATTATTACATCAACCCTACCGATCGCAAGGAGCAGTCGTGGGACGAGGTCCCCGAGGAGATCAAGGCGACTTTCGACCGCCTGGGAATCCCGGAAGCCGAGAAGAAGTTCCTCGCCGGCGTCGGGGCGCAGTACGAATCGGAGATGATCTACCACCACCTCAAGGAACAATGGTCGAAGCTCGGCGTGGTCTTTCTCGATACGGATTCGGCGCTGCGCGAGTATCCGGATCTCTTCAAGCAATATTTCGGCACCATCATTCCGCCCGAAGACAACAAATTCGCCGCCCTGAATTCGGCGGTGTGGAGCGGAGGCTCGTTCATTTACGTCCCGCCGGGGGTCGAGGTGGATGTTCCCCTGCAGGCGTATTTCCGCATAAATGCGGAAGCGATGGGGCAGTTCGAGCGTACGCTTATCATCGCGGACGAGGGTTCCAAGGTCCATTACGTGGAAGGATGCACCGCACCCATATACGCGCGGGATTCCCTCCATACCGCAGTGGTGGAGATCATGGTGAAGAAGGGCGCCCAGGTCCAGTACACGACCATCCAGAACTGGTCGAACAACGTGTACAATCTCGTCACCAAGCGGGCGGTCGCCATGGAGGACGCCGCCATGATATGGGTGGACGGAAACCTCGGCAGCAAGACGACGATGAAATATCCCGCCGTCTACCTGGCCGGCAGGGGCGCGAGGGCGGACATCCTCTCCATGGCTCTCGCCTCCAGGGGGCAGCACCTGGATGCGGGCGCGAAAGTGGTTCACGCCGCGCCCGACACCCGCTCGACCATCACTTCGAAATCGGTGAGCCTCAAGGGAGGCAAGGCGTCGTATCGCGGTCTGGTCAAGCTGCATGAGAACGCCGATCGCTCCCGTGTGAACGTCCAGTGTGACGCGCTCATCCTGGACGCCGATAGCACCTCGGATACGTACCCGTACATGGAGATAAACAACCGCAGTTCGAAGATCGAGCACGAAGCCAGCGTGAGCAGGGTGTCGGAGGAGCAGCTCTTCTACCTGGCTTCGCGGGGGATCCCTGAAGAGGAAGCCCGCGCGATGATCGTGTCCGGTTTCATCGAAACGATAGTGCGCGAGCTCCCCATGGAGTACGCCGTGGAAATGAACCGCCTGATTGAAATGCAGATGGAAGGAGCCGTGGGATGAACTACCATTATCCGGCAAGAACCGATGAGGCCTGGCGGAGAACCAGGCCGGAAGTATTCTCTTTCCCCGAGCGGGTCGATCCCGATACCGGAGCGAGCATCGTTTTCGGGGGCGGCGACGCGCCCGGCATCGAGCTCGTCACCATGCGTGAAGCCGTCGAGAGATTGCCCCACGTGGTGGAGGGGTGCGAACGCACGGGTTTCGAGAACGATTTTGCAAGGTTCGTATCCGAGCAGGCCGAGTCGGGGTTTTTCGTGTACGTGAAGCCGGGGTACGAGGCTGGGGGGCCCGTGACGCTCGATATCAGGCTTGCGGGACGTGACGCGGTGATGAAGAACCTCATCGTTGTGGCCCCTGGCGCCGAAGTCTCGATCGTCGAGAGCATGAACGATACCGGCGTGGATCAAGTCCTCTACTCGAACCGGCTCATAGTCGGAGCCGATTCCAAGGTCAGTTACAAGAGGCTCTGGCGCCTCCGGGGGAACGCTTACGTCGCTCTCGACGTGATCGTTTCCGAGAACGCTCACCTCGATCTGGTCGGGTTCTGCGAGGGCCGCGCAACGAGCAAGATGGAGCAGAGGGTCGAGCTCAGGGAGAGGGGCGGCGGCATGGACGAACTGTTCGTAGCGAAGGCTTATGGAAAGGCCCACGTCGACTTCTCATCCAACGTCCACCATCTGGCTCCCGCGACGACTTCCCGGCTCGAAGCGAGAAGCGTGGTCAGGGGCAAAGGATACAGCCTTCACCACGGTTTCATGAAGGTCGAGAGGGAAGCGGCCGGGGCGGACAGCTATTTCGCCTCGCGCAACCTCTTGCTCACGAAGAACGGGAGGGCGGATTCGATTCCGAAGCTGGAGATCGAGACCGACGATGTCAAGGCGGGGCACGGTGCAACGGTGAGCGACGTCGACGAGGAAGCGATCTATTATCTCATGACGCGGGGATTGCCCAGGCGCGAAGCTGAGGAAATGTTCATCGAGGGCTTCCTCGCTCCCCTGTACGAACGTTTTCCCGAGTTGACGCTTTCGGGGGAGGAAAGAGATGTTGCGTGAAGCTTTCCCATTGTTGAGAGACACGAAGCTGGCCTACCTCGACAGCGCGGCTTCCACCCAGAAGCCCGGGGTCGTGATAGACGCCCTGAATGATTTCTACGCGAACCATTACGCGAACGTCCACCGCGGCGTCTACGACCTCTCCGAGAAGGCTACCGAAATGTACGAGAATGCGAGGGGCAGAGTGGCCCGCTTCATAAACGCGGCGCCCGAAGAGGTTGTATTCGTGAAGAATGCGACCGAGGCCGTGAACCTGGTCGCGTATTCGTTCTCCCGCTGGAAAGACGCCTGCGGCGACGTCCTTGCGACAATCATGGAACATCATTCCAATTTCGTTCCATGGCAGCAACTCGCCCGCATCGGCGGCCGCCGGTTCAGGGTTCTCTCCGTGGGCGTGGACGGCAAACTCGACTTGTCGGGCTTGAGAGCCGAACTCGAGAACGGAGTGCGGATGGTTGCGGTGACACACGTTTCCAACGTTCTCGGAACGGTGAACCCCGTCAAGGAAATAGCGGAGGTAGTGCACGAATACGGTTCCCTCGTCCTGGTCGACGGCGCCCAGTCCGTGGCTCACATGCCCGTGGACGTCAAGGACATGGGCGTGGATTTCTTCGCGTTCTCGGGACACAAGATGTACGGCCCGGACGGAATAGGCGTTCTCTATGCCAGGCGCGAGCTCCTCGAGGAGATGCCGCCGTTTCTTTTCGGGGGCGACATGATAAGCGAGGTCCGCTTGAATGATACCAGGTTCAATGAAGTGCCGTACAAGTTCGAGGCGGGAACTCCTCCCGTGGCCGAGGCCGTCGGCCTCGCCGAGGCGGTGAATTACATCGAAGGGATAGGATTCGAAGCCATCATCGAGCACGAGGTCGAGCTTCTCGAGGAAGCCTGGGCGGTTCTCGCTTCCCAGCCAGGCGTGAACGTATACGGCCCGCCGCCCGATGAACGAATCGGCGTGTTGTCCTTCAATCTCGGGGACGTACACCCCCACGACGTGGCCGGAGTATTGAATTCCGACGGAGTCTGCATAAGGGCGGGTCATCACTGCGCGCAGCCTCTCCACGATTTTCTGGGTGTGCCGGCTTCCGCGCGCGTAAGCCTGGGGATATACAACTCGTCGGCGGATATCGAACTCCTCGGGCGCGGACTGGATAAAGTGAAAAAGATCCTTAGCAGGGCCGCGTGACCGCGCGCCGGGGCGGCAGCGGGGCGCTTGCCCGCCGGCGAAGATGAAGGCAAGAGGCGAAGGAATCGAGGCGAGATGGATTCGATCTACCGTGACTATATAATCGATCATTATCAGAACCCGCTCCACCGGTGTGAACTCAAGGATGCCACGCTGTCCGAGAGGGACGCGAATCCCCTTTGCGGCGACGATCTGACCGTGCAGCTTCGGATCTCGGAAGAGGGCGTCGTGGAGAAATGTGCGTTTTCCGGGAAGGGGTGCTCGATATCACAGGCCGCCGCCGATATCCTCTGTGAGGAGATCGAAGGCAAAAGGATCGCGGACGTCGTCGAAATGACGAAGGAGGAGATGCTCGAGCTCCTGGGTATTCCCCTGGGACCGGTCAGAGTCAAATGCGGGTTGCTGGCTTTCAAGATCGTCAAAGTGGCGCTGCTGAAATACGTCGGCACAGGAGGCGGATCCGGTGAAGAGATTCAAAGTCTGTGAACGCTCACAAGTGCCTTCGAACGGGATGGCCGCTTTCGATGTCGAAGGCGAAAGGATTCTCATGGCCGATGTGTCGGGCCGGCTGTTCGCGTTGTCCGACGTTTGTTCCCACGCCGAGGCTTACCTTTCCGAGGGGAACCTGGAAGGGACCGAGGTGCAATGCCCGATGCACGGCGCCTTCTTCGACGTCCGTACCGGCAAGTCCCTCTCCCCGCCCGCCGTCGCTCCCGTGAAGACTTATCGCGTGATCGAGGAGGACGGCCTCGTGTATATCGAAGACGAGGAACTCTGACCCCCATCCGCTCCGGAACCGGCCGCGGCGACGCTTTGACCCTCCACCAGGTCGCGCATTTCATTCCCTGCGACGTTTTGGATTTGCAACCATCGGTTTTTGTTATAATCTTGCCATCGGATTGCTGCTACGGGAGGCTTTCATGCGAATCGGTATCATCGGTCTGCCGCAGACCGGAAAGAAAACGCTTTTCTCACTGCTGACGGGCGAAAGGGATCTTATCGACCGCTTCGATCAGACCAAGCCACTCAGCGGAATCGCGGAGGTGCAGGACCCCAGGTTCGACCGCCTCGTGGCGATATACGATCCGAAGAAGCAGGTGAGGAGCAGGCTCGAGATAACTCTCGTTCCCAAGATCGAGGAGGAGACGCTCTCGACGGGGAAGATCTTCCGCGAGATGGCCGACGTGGAGGCTTTCTGCCACGTGGTGCGGGCTTTCGAGGATGACAGGGTCTATCATGTGCGCGGCTCCGTCGATCCCGGGCGCGACATCGATTACGTGGCCGGTGAACTCGTGCTGCACGACCTCCTCTTCGTGGAGAAGAGGCTCGAGCGGATAGAGAAAGACATGAAAAAGATGAAGGACGAGAAGGCGGCGAGGGAAAAAACCCTCTTGCTGAAATTGAGGGAGCACCTGGAGAAGGAGACGCCGCTGAGGCTTTTCGATTTCTCGCCGGACGAGAACAGGATCGTCGCCAGTTACCCGTTTCTCACGAGAAAGGCGATGATAGTGATTCTCAACATTTCGGAGGAACAGATTCCCGTGGCGGAAGCCCTCTCCGAACTCGCCTCCCGCCGCAAGGATGCGGGGGTCCATGTGCTTCCCCTCGCCGTGAAGACGGAAGCCGAGATTTCCTCGCTCGATTCAGAGGAGGAGAGGCGGGAATTCATGGCGGCGGTGGGCATTGAGGAGTCGGCGTTGAGCATTCTCACCCGCATGAGCATCGAGGCGTTGGGCCTGGTGTCCTTCTTCACGGTCGGGCGCGACGAGGTGAGGCAGTGGTTCGTGAAGAAGGGGGCGACGGCGGCCAAGGCGGCCGGCGTGATACACAGCGACATGGAAAGGGGCTTCATAAGGGCGGAAGTGATGAAGTTCGAGGACCTCGTGGAATCGGGCTCGGAGGAAAAGGTCAAGACGGCCGGAAAGTTGCTCCTCAAGGGCAAGGACTACGTCGTCGAAGACGGCGACATTCTCACCATACGGTTCAGCGTGTGAAGGGCTAGGGAGTCTTTCGCCCCTCCACTCCCCTCATGAAGAGTTCCACCATCTGTTCTGTGAGCGTGTCCGCGTCCTGGTACCTCTCGGAGTCGTACCACATGTAGATCCAGTTGAGCATGCCGAAGAGATAGAGTGTTGCGAGGCGCGGATCCATGCCCTCGCGCCCGCTGCTCCGCATCAGATCCTCCACGATGGCTAGTGTTTCATGGAAGTACGCTTTGCGCTTCTCGAGCACCTGCTTGTAGTACTTCCCGGAGAGGGTTTCGAGCTCGTGGGAACAGACCCTGAGCTCGTGCATGTTTTCTATGAAGTGCTTGAGATGGTTCCTGACCATGGCCCTGAGTTTTTCTTCGGGGGAGCCCGCGTCGGCTATCCTTCTTCTCAGCGAATCGACGAGCGAGTCGAAAGTGTGGAACTGGATGAGGAACAGCAGTTCCTCCTTGCGGCTGAAATAATAGTAGAGGCCGGCGAGGCTCATGCCCGCTGCCTTGGCGACTTTTCTGATCGTGGCCCTTTCGTAACCCTCTGAAGAAATGATCCTGGCGGCCGCATGGAGGATGTGGTTGAGCCGGGCGTCGGCCTTGGGCGAGTAATTGACTCTCTTGGGGTATTTCATCATGGGATCACGCCGGTGCGAACGCTCGCGTTCCTAAGTGAAACGGCCATTGGTGGGTCGAACGTTTGTTCGATTCTAAGCGAAGACACACGCGTTGTCAAGAAGTCGCCCCGGGCGATTTTTTTACTTGACGCGCATGGGGCGGTAGTTTAGGTTCTTGGCAATCTGTAATGTCCTTTTAAACTGGCACCGCGAGGCCGGAAAGGGATCGATGGAGTTCTCCAACGAAAAAACGGCGCAATTCAGGAACGGATATCCATTCCACCCGGTAACCGGCGGGTGGTTTTTTTTGCCCTCTTTCCAGGGGGCTTTTCTTTTGCACCGTAAGACGTCTTCGTTACGGCCCGATCCGATGGCTGCCCGCCGGAGGAGATTTCACCGGCCGGAGGCTCTATCCGCCCCGGCCGCGGGGAGGCTACCATGAGCGATAGGTCCAAACCCAAAGGCAAGTTGATCTTCCCGGACGGAACCCGCTTCGACGGCTTCCTCGCTTCTTCGCACGGCCTTCCCGTATGCGGGGAGATGGTTTTCAACACCTCGATGACCGGTTACCAGGAGGTGTTGACCGATCCCTCCTACGCTGGGCAGATAATCACCATGACGTATCCGCAGATAGGCAACTACGGCGTCGATCCCGCCGACTGCGAGAGTGATGGATGCGCCGCCGAGGCCCTGGTGGTGAGGGAGCTCTCGGAATCCTTCTCGCCGGCGCCGGGGAGGCGGAGTCTTCGGAGCTTTCTCGAGGAACAAGAGCTCACGTGTCTGGAAGGTGTTGATACCAGAGCCGTCACGCGCAAGATCCGCTCGGAAGGGGCCGTGTACGCAGTGATAGGTCCCGCCGGGGCTCGGGACGAGGATCTCGTCGCGATAGCGCGGCGTGCGGCGTCGAACCCGCGCCGGAACCTCGTGGCAGGGGTGTCGGGAGGCGACAGGCTGCGCAAGGGCGAGGGGGCGAAGGCGGCCGTCGTGGACCTGGGAGTGAAGGAAGGGATACTGCGGAGCCTCGCTCGTCTCGGCGTCGACTTGACTGTTCTCGGGCATGATTTCGCGCCGGAAGAGATAGCGGGGGGCGATTTCGATTTCCTCGTCCTGTCCAACGGTCCCGGCGATCCGCGTGACGTCGAAGGCGTGATCGACAGGATCAGCGGGTTCGTTGGAAAGATACCGATGCTGGGAATCTGCCTGGGGCACCAGCTGACCGCGCTGGCCCTGGGAGCGGATACGTACAAAATGAAATTCGGACATCGCGGTTCGAATCAACCGGTGATCGACAGGAAAACGGGACGGGTTTTCATAACCAGCCAGAATCACGGCTACGCCGTCAAGGCGGACATAGGAGAGATACCCGGCGTCGAGGTTACTTTCGTCAACGCCAACGACGGGACCGTCGAAGGATTCAGCGCACGGTCGCTCGGGATTCACTGCGTGCAGTTTCACCCCGAAGCCTCGCCCGGGCCGCACGACACTTCCTTCGTCTTCGAGAGGTTCGTCGAAGTGTGCGGCCGGTGGCACGCGGATCGGAAGACGACGAGCAGCCGGCAAGGAGGAGAGAAGCGAGAATGACGAATCCACTCGGTATAAAAAAGGTCTTCGTGATCGGCTCCGGTCCCATCGTGATAGGGCAGGGATGCGAGTTCGACTATTCGGGCACGCAGGCGATAAGGGCGCTCAAGCAGGACGGGGTGGAGGTGGTCCTTCTCAACAGCAACCCGGCGACCATCATGACGGATCCGGAACTGGCCGACGCAACCTACATCGAACCGATAACCCTCGCGTCGTGCCGCAACATACTGAGAAAGGAGGGGGTGGACGCGATTCTTCCCACGCTGGGCGGGCAGACGGCGCTCAACATGGCGTTCGAGCTCGCGGCGAGCGGCGTGTTGGAGAAGGAAGGCGTCAGACTACTCGGGGTCGGCGTCGAGGCGATAAGAAAAGCGGAAGATCGGAAATATTTCAAGCGGCTGGTGGAGGAAGTGGGTTTCGACACTCCCCGCAGCCGGGTCGTGGAAAGCATCGATGAGGCCCTGAGGGTTCTCGAAGAACTCTCCCTGCCGTTGATCATAAGGCCGTCGTTCACCCTGGGCGGGGGAGGAAGCGGCATGGCGAGGGACCCGGCCGAGTTCGTCCGGATCGTGGAGAACGGCCTGCTCAAATCCCCCTCGAAGCAGGTTCTCATCGAGGAATCGGTCGAAGGGTGGCAGGAGTTCGAACTGGAAGTCATGAGGGATCGCGTGGGTAACCACGTGGTCGTGTGTTCGATCGAGAACGTCGATCCCATGGGCACGCACACGGGGGACAGCATAACGGTGGCGCCGGTGCAGACTTTGCGGGATCGCCAGTATCAGCGGATGCGGGACGCCGCCTTCGCCGTGATGGACGCCGTCGGCATCTGGGGAGGGGCGAACGTCCAGTTCGCTCTGGAGAAGGACACTGGAAGAATGGTCGTGATAGAGATGAACCCCCGCGTCTCCCGCTCAAGCGCGCTGGCGAGCAAGGCGACCGGGTACCCGATCGCCAAGGTCGCAGCCAAGCTGGCCCTGGGATACACGCTGGACGAGCTTCCCAACGATGTCGTGGGAACGATTCCCTCGGCCCTCGAACCCTCCCTGGATTACTGCGTGGTGAAGATACCGCGCTGGAATTTCGAGAAGTTCAGGAGCAGTGACCGGGAACTCTCTTCGCAGATGAAATCCATCGGCGAGGTGATGGCCCTGGGAAGGAGCTTCAACGAGGCGCTGCAGAAAGCTCTCCGATCGGCCGAAGCCGGCTGGAGCGGCCTGGACGACACGAGCCCCGGGATCACGGCTCAAAGCGCGGGAACACTATGGCGGAATGGTGGAGCGACGGGGGGGGATTCGTCCGGTTGGAAGAACGTTCCTTTGGAAAGGCTGCTCACCCGGCCCAACCCGGAGCGCCTCTTCGCCGTCAAAGAAGCTTTCCGGAGGGGATTCGACGTTCGCTCCGTGCACGGTCTCACCCGGATAGACGAGTGGTTCCTGGAGAACATAAGATCGCTCGTGGAGATGGAAAAAAGGCTGAAAGAGACGGGCCCGGACGCCGCGGTCCTGCGGGAGGCCAAGCGCAACGGCTTCAGCGACGCCCAGATCGCGGTCGCATGGGGCGTGGACGAGGCCGAGGTTCACGGCATGAGGGAAGCCTTTGGAATAGAACCCGTGGTCAAGATGGTGGACACGTGCGCGGGCGAGTTCGAGGCCGCCACGCCCTATTTCTATCTCAGCTACGACGACCAGTGCGAGTGTCGCGCGACGCGCGGACGCAAGGTCGTGATCCTTGGGAGCGGTCCCAACCGCATCGGGCAGGGAATAGAGTTCGATTATTGCTGTGTCCACGCATCGCTGGCGCTCCGCGAGGCGGGGGTGGAGACGATAATGATCAATTGCAACCCGGAAACGGTGAGCACCGACTTCGACGTCTCCGACAGGTTGTATTTCGAACCGGTGGATTTCGAGCACGTGACCGCCGTCATAGCCAAGGAGAATCCCGACGGCGTCGTCGTCCAGTTCGGGGGGCAGACTCCTCTCAAACTCATCCATCGTCTTCATGCGGAGGGGGTCGGGATACTGGGGACGCAGGTCGATGCTGTGGACCGCGCCGAAGATCGGAGCCGGTGCAGCGAGCTGCTCGACAAGCTGGGTATCAAGCATCCCACGTGCGGTTTCGCGTCCTCGCGGCAAGAGGCGCTCGCCGAGGCTCTGGCCATGGGCTTTCCCGTTCTGTTGCGCCCTCCCTACGTTCTGGGCGGCATGGCGATGTCGATCGCCTTCTCCGAAGAGGAGTTCCTGGAGGAGGTCGACCAGGCCCTGGAAAAGAGCGAGGGGCGCATGCTCATGATAGACAAGTTCGTGGACGGCGCGGTGGAAATCGACGTGGACGCGGTGAGCGACGGCCGTCGAGTCGCGGTGGCGGGGTGCATGGAACACATCGAGGAAGCCGGGGTCCACTCCGGCGATTCCTCGTGCGTCTTCCCGCCCGTGAGCCTCGACGACGAGACCGTTGAGGCTCTCGAGGATGCTACGCGAAGGATAGCGATCGAACTCGGCGTGGTCGGCATGCTCAACGTTCAGTTCGCGGTTCGGGACGACGACATCTATTGCCTGGAGATAAATCCGCGCGCATCCCGCACGGTACCGTTCATAAGCAAGGCGACCGGGATTCCTTGGGTGAAGACAGCCGCCAGAGTCATTCTCGGGGAGGAGCTGCCCCGGGAGCTCGAAGGAGGAAGGTCGAGCAGGTTCTTTTCCGTGAAGACTCCGGTCCTTCCCTTCGATCGTTTCCCCGACGTGGACCCGGTGCTCGGCCCCGAGATGTATTCGACAGGCGAGGTGATGGGCATCGGCAGATCCTTCGGGGAGGCGTTCTTGAAGGCCCAGCAGGCGAGCGGGTTCAACGTTTCCGACCGGGGCATGGTCTTCGTGAGCGTGGCCAACCGGTACAAGCGCCAGGCGGTGTTTCCCGCTAAGACACTCTCGGACCTCGGTTTCTCACTCCTCGCGACGGCGGGAACGGCGAAGGTGCTGAGGTCCTACGGCATCCCCGCGGAAGTCGTTCCCAAGATGACGGCGAGCGAGCCGGGGATCGTAAGGAGGATCGAGAAGGGGGAGATAGCCTTCGTCGTCAACACGCCGATGGGAAAGAAATCGATGGGGGACGAAAGGCTGATCCGCCTGGCGGCGAGCAGGATGAAGGTTCCGTGCGTGACGACTATGGCCGGTTTTCACGCGCTGGCGTTCGGTTTGGCATCGATGCGTGACACGGAATTCGGAGTGGATTCCATCCAAGACCGCATGGGAGGATATCCCCGTTCGGGCGAGCACCCGGCGCGAAGCGCCAAGGTTTGACACCGGCGCGTTCCTCGTCTATCATCCTGCCATGCGTCGCTTCAAGCCGAGATTCCCCTCGATTGCTTTCCCACTTGGCCGGTACGGCGCAGCTGCGTCGTTCCTTCTCGTCTTGCTCGTCGCATTTCCCGCCGGAGCCTCCGGGAGGAAGTCTCTTGAAGCGAATCGCCTCGTCGTCGGATTGTTGAGTGATCCCCAGACCCTGAACCCGCTGGCAGCCGTTTCCACCCAGGCGAAAGACATCATCGAAATGCTCTTTCTCAAGCTGATGAAGGAAGGGAGGGACTTTACTTCGTTCGAGCCGGAGTTGGCGCACAGTTGGGAGTTCAGCGCGGACAGCCTGGCGATCACTTTCCATCTTAGAAAGGACGTCGAATGGTCCGACGGCGTACCATGCACCGCAGGGGACGTGGAATTCACATGGAAATGCGAAGTGGATACCGCCGTGGGATGGCCGGGGAGGAACATGAAGGACAGGATCGCGTCGGTCGAGGCGATCGATTCCTTCACGGTAGTGTTTCGCTTCGAGAACCGCTATCCCTACCAGTTGATGGACGCGAACGACGGGGTGATCGTTCCCGAGCACGTCCTCGGGAAGATCCCTCGCAAAGAGATCAAGAACTGCGGCTTCGGACGCAAGCCCGTCGGCGACGGCCCCTTCGTCCTGTCGCGATGGGTGCCTGATCAATACGTGGAGCTCGAGAAGAATCACTTGTACTACGAGAAGGGGAAACCCCGAATCGATCGGGTGGTCTTCCGGATAGTTCCCGACATGCTCACGCTGCTCACGCAGCTCAAGACGGGTGAGATAGACTGCCTCGAATCCATCCCGCCGGACGAGGCGGAGAGCATCGCCCGCGGCGATCGCGACATAAGGATCTACGAGTATCCTTCGAGGAGCATGGTTTTCATAGCGTGGAACCTCGGTCGTCCGCTCTTCGGGGACAGGGAGACGAGACGAGCCCTCGCCCTCGCCGTGAATCGCCGGGTCATAATAGAGAACGTCTGGAGGGGATACGCCGACGAGTGCAAGAGCCCCATGCATCCACTGCTCTGGCCCTATGACGACGAGATGGAGCCGATCGGTTACGACCCCGACGCGGCCTCGGCCGTCCTTGCGAAGGCGGGATGGAATGACGAGGACGGCGACGGCGTCCTGGAGAGAAACGGCGACGAATTCTCTTTCGAGCTCATCACCAACTACGGCAACCAGCAGCGCATGGACATCGCCACGATGGTCCAGGCCTACCTCAGGGAAGTGGGGATCAAGGTGAATATACGGGTTCTCGAGTGGAACACTTTCATAGAGAAGGTCATCAACTCGGATTACGACGCGTGCGTGATGGGCTGGAAGGTGGGAACGAGAGCGGATCTCACCGAGTTCTGGCATAGCAGCTCCGCCCGCAAGGGGGGCTTCAACATATCCGGCTACAAGAACCGGGAGGTGGACTCGCTCATCGAAAGGGCCCGCAACACCCTTGACCGGGCGCTGGCGCTCGATCTGTGGAGACGCAGCCAGAGACTCATATACGATGATCAGCCGTTCATGTTCATCGCCGTGCCGCAGGAGATCTACGCACTCTCGGCGAGATTCGATAACGTGGCTCCGAGCCCGATAAGTTTCTTCTACAACCTTCCGGACTGGCGGATCAGGGAGTAGGCTTGTTCGCCTTCCTCCCACCTTTTCCCAGGGCCACGAATCTTCCTTCTTCCACGACCAGTTCGACCGCGTCCCGCCCGTTTCCCCTGATGCGCCCTCTTATGCGGCAGAGCGTGGTCGCGCCTGCGGGCGTGCGCACGACTCCGAGCTCGAGCGGCTCTCCGCTCGGTGTCACGCGGACCGTGGTATGCAGGAGCAACGTTCCGCGGGCTTGAATCGATGTCGCAACGAGGGGAAGACCGCAGGACGGACAGCTTGCGTGTTGCACTACGAAGAGGTGTCCCCTTGTGCATCTGAAAGCGGGAATCCTGCTCGGTGTTCTCGGCAATGCGATACGCTCCTTGATACAACTCACTGGGAAAGAATGAACACGTAGCTCCTTCGGGAAACTCCTCCCGCGCTCTGCACGATACCGGCCTCGGCTCCCGCGTGCTGCCTGGGGCCGGCCTTCGCGTTCAGTTGCTCGAAAACCTCCACGATCGAGGACAACCCGCAGGCTCCGATCGGATGCCCCCGGGACTTGAGCCCTCCGGACGGGTTGACGGCGAGGCGCCCGTTTATCTCGAACTCTCCCGCTCTCAGCGCCCTCCATGCGCCCCCGAGAGGATAGAAGCCCAGTTCCTCGAGGTTGATCAGTTCGAAGGGGGAAAAGGCGTCGTGGATCTCGACGACGTCGATGTCTTCGTGCCCGAGTCCGCTCATTGAGAAAGCCTTCCGTGCCGCCTCCTTCGTGGCCCGGAACCTGTCCAGGCAATTCCTCTCGTGGAAGATCGGCATGTCCAGTCCTTCCGCCCATCCTCTTATGTGGATGCCCCGGCCGCCCGAATCGATCAGCAGGGCGGCCGCCCCGTCGGACAGGGGGGCGCAGTGGAGCCTGCGCAAGGGATCCGAGACCATCGGGCTTGCCGCCACTTCTTCCTCCGTCACGATCTTTCGGAACTGCGCTCTGGGATTGAGCGCGCCGTTGCGATGGTTCTTGGCGGCGACGGCGTCGAAGGCTGATGCCGGAACGCGGAACTTCCGCTGATACGCTTGCGCGACGATCGCCCCGAGAGCGGGCAGGGTCGCCCCGTATCGCCTGTCATGGGGGTTGACGGTCGCCGCCAGTATCCCGGCGGACCGGCCCGCCTCGAGGTGGGTCATCTTTTCCACCCCGATGACGACGGCGGCCCCGGACTCGGCGTCGAAGTTTTCCAGGCACGTATGCAGCGCTTCTCCGCCCGTCTTGAACGGCCCGTGAAAGGAGGCCTCGAGGTCGCGGTGTCTCTCGCCGGCCGTGGATGCCAGCCATTCCACCGGGTCTTCCACGGCCGCCAACTCCCGTGGAGCGAAGGACGAAAGATAAACGTCCGATACTCGGGAAGGATCCGCCTGGGACATGATTGCATCGAAGGCTTCCATCGCCAGTGTCCGGTAGTCCGCTTCGAGGCAACCGAATCTCGTCATGTACACGGATTTTAGCTTGATTTTTTCCATGGCAGGCTATCATATATGAGTCATTCGTCCCTGTCAACGCGACGGGAGGCGGTCGCGACGGGCTTTTCTCGGCATGATCGTTCAGAGCACAGGATACTCCGACGATGATAAACGAACTTGCAATCGTTTCCATCATGAGCGGCCTCTTTGCGCAGCTCATAAAGGTGGTCATCGATATTCTGAAGACCCACAGGGTGCACTTCACAAAGTTCTTCGACACCGGGGGCATGCCCAGTTCACATACTTCGCTCGTGACCACCCTGACGATAGGCGTGGGGCTCAAGGCCGGGGTGGATTCGTCGCTCTTCAGCGTAACGTTGGTATTCAGTCTCTATTTCATCTTCGAAGCCACCGGGCTGCGCCAGGAAGTAGGGAAGCAGGCCAAAGTGTTGAACGAGATCGTCGACGATCTTCTCATAACCCACCACATAAACACGAGTCGACTCAAGGAACTCGTGGGACACACCTGGGGTGAGGTATTCGTGGGGTTGATGATCGGAACCGCGTGCGCACTGATCGCCTTTCGGTGAAAAAGTTCTTGACAAAAAATCGAAGATTACCCTTTACTGGTGGAAAAGCTCGGCTAAATTGTGTAACGCCTTGTGCTTTAAAGAATAAGGCGGTCGGCATGGCCGGTAAAGAGATCTATCTGCGTGGGCCTTGACTGGTTTCCACTCCGAATCAGCCAGAGTATGGTATCTGGCTGTTTTTCTTAGGAGGAGGTTGAGAGTCATGAGGACATTGGCCGTCATGAATCAGAAGGGAGGCTGCGGCAAGACCACTATCGCGATTCACCTTGCAAGCGCGCTGTCCCGCATGGACAGGCGCGTGCTGCTGATCGATCTCGACCCTCAGGCGCATGCCACGATCGGCCTGGGATTGAGAGACAGTGCGTTCGAATTCACCTCCTACGAAGTTCTCATCGATCCCACCCTGCCTCTCACTGAGGCGATCAAGAGGATAGGCGACAAACTCGACCTCGTCCCGTCCAGCACGGTGCTCAGCGGCGTCGAGCAGGAACTCTCCGACAGGATGGGAAGGGAAGACAGGCTCGCCAACAAGCTATCCCGGCTGGATGAAGGAGACTACGATTTCATCGTAATAGACTGCCCGCCGAGCGTCGGTTTGCTCACTTTCAACGCGCTGATAGCGTGTAGCGAAGTCCTGATCCCGGTCGATGCGAGTTACTTCTCCGTGCACGGTCTGATGAAGCTGCGCGAAACCCTCGAGGTGCTCGAGGAAGAGACTGAGCATCGGATGAGGGTGCACGTAGTCTGCAACAATCTGGACACCAGGACCCATTTCTCGAAGGAACTGCTCGACGAAGTGGACAGGTTCCATTCGGCCGTTCTGCTGGATTCTTTCATCAGCCACACCGTCAAACTGAAGGAAGCTGCGGCTCTGGGCAAATCGATTTTCGAGGTGAGCGGATCTTCGAAGGCGGCTCGGCAATTCCTCAGCCTGGCCAGGGAGCTCATCGAGAAACAGCCGAGGATCGATACCCGCAGCCTGGACGACTGGATGGAGAAGCTGAGCGGACCGCGGAGGGTGCCCGAGGGAGTTCTGTTCAGTCTCGATGCGCCGGGAGCCGAGATCGTGGCCGTAACCGGTGAGTTCACCAACTGGTCGCGCGAGGGCGTGCAGATGGAGAAGGACCCGGAGGACGGCCTCTGGAAAGTCGTTCTGGACATAAAGCCCGGAGAATACGAGTACAGGTTCATCGTCGATGGAAAGTGGATCAAGGATCCCAACAACAAGGATTACATACGCAATGAATTCGGGCAGGAGAATTCCCTGTTGATCGTCTAACACGCGGTGGCCAGGTTCCATGAACGACAAGCCCAGGCACATCAGAGACATCGCCCACTTGTACCTGTCCCGGATCCAGAAACGCGAGGAGGCCCGCCATGATCACGTCCTCGTGTTCGGGTCGAACAGGAAATGTTTCCCCGCATTTCACCTGGCGAACCTTGCGACCTCGATGTCACTGACGTTTTTCAGAAGCGGCTCCCGGACCGGGATCACGATCCTGGAAGCAAGCGGAATACTCCCGAACACCGGCTACTACCTGACGCTGGACCCGCTGGATTATCTCGCCGAGCACGGCGGCACGATCGGAGCCCTTCTCAGCATAGATGTGAAGTTCACGACCGCCGCCGATCCGACCTGTACGCTGTCTCCTGCCACGGAGGTCGGGCGGAGAATCTCTTTCATCCACCTTCCTCCCTTGAGCGACGGGAAGCGTTTCTTGGAATCGCTGGCTCACTTCGAGGATGCGATAGATGGTGGAAAGATTTTTCTCTACGTAACGGACGGCGGCGTGGAATCGGGAGGGATGCCGGGGAGGGTACAGGAACTCCTGGAGAGCCCTTCGTTGAGTATACTTCATGTCGGAGTTCCAGGCGGGGGGGAGGATACGCTCCTCGGCTCGAGGCGCATACTGGGGCACATGCCTTCCGGGTGGAGGCTCCACGTTTCCGATCGGCTTCCCGTCGTTCTCAGGAACCCCGGGGGCGAGCTCGCAACCCTCTACGAAAGCTCGAGTGAGATCCTCCTCTACAGGATTGGATCCGAAAGGAGAGTCGAAGGTGCAACGAACCGCGCCGGGTCATCCCCAGGCCCTGAAGCTGGGCCGGAATATCCTCGATTCCAAGGTGAGGCGGATATACGAGGATATCCTGTCGAACATCGTAAGCCTTGACGAAGACGTACGGCTGGAATGCAACAGCCTCGAAGTCAGGGTGCATCTCGAAGAGGAGATGCTCTGCCGGATCGTTCCGTACCGCGAACTCGTTCACGTGAAGATCGGCGAAGGGGAGGTCTGGGAGATAAGGATAAGAGAAGAGGCGGGGTACGCGGAAGCCGTGGACATGATTCTCAAGCGCTTCGTGGAAATGACCCAGTCACGGATGTAGGCTCCTCGAAACACACTTCGTCTTGCCCGCGAATCCCGCGGAGCGTTGCTTATGCCGCGGCCGTTCAAGAATTTACCCGCCGCTCCCAGGAGTCGGGTGTCGCCAAGGCCCGGCCCGCCGATACCCCTTGTTTGCCGCCGAGCGTTTGATTATCTTGCCTATGCATGGAAGCAGGCCCCGCCCAATGAAAGCGTGTCGATGAAAAAGCTTGTTCTGGCAGTACCAATCATTCTCATATCTTGTCTCGCCTCCTGCAACCGGCAGTCGCCTACGATCATCGACAGGCCCCCGGTGATCAATAGTTACGAACCGGCCGCATCTTCCATTCAAGCGCTGGTGGGTGACACCCTGTCTTTCACGGTGGATGCCTTCGATCCCGAGGGGAGGAGCCTCGACTTCGCGTTCATGATGGCAGACAGCATAGTCTCCCGGTCGCCGCGATGGCAATGCGTCGTCGCCGATACGGGATCTACGCACGTGGTCTGCACAGTGAGCGACGGAGGCCAACAAGTGGAGGTCGCGTGGAACCTGTATCGTGCGTTTCCTTTGAACCTGCCTCCCGTCATCGACTATTACGAGCCCCAGGATCTCAATCCCTCGATAATCGTCGGTGGTTCCATGGTATTCGGTATCAGAGCCTACGATCCGGAAGGCAAGGCTGTTTCATACGCATACACGGTGAACGATACGCTCGTCGGCAACGAACGTCGGTACACCTACTATTCTTCCTACGTGGGCGACGTGCAGGTCGTGGGAATGGCCAGTGACGGCGAGCAGGTATCGAGGATGACGTGGGTTCTCAAAGTGACTCAAATCCCGGATTCGATACCGCCGGCGCCGGTGACGATCACATCCGTGACCTCGGGCGCCAACGCGGGCGAGATCGACGTCGATTGGATCGCCGTAGGCGACGACGGTATGTCGGGATTGCCTGATCAATACCAGATTCGCACCTCCTCGGTGCCGATCACGAGCGAGTTCGAATGGAACCGTGCCAGCGATCGCCCGGGTGAACCGGCTCCCGCCGCGCCCGGCGACACGATGCACACCGTGGTGGGAGGGTTGATCCCGGCCAACAACGTCTACGTGGCGGTGCGGGCGATAGACGAATTCGGCAACCTCTCACCCCTGGGAAATTCTCCGGGGACGGAAGTGAAAGGGATGGAGATATACGGCGTGGTGAAGGACGCGCTCACTACCGCGCCTCTGGGGGGGATAGAAGTATCCATAGCGGGCGACGTCGATACGACCGCGAGCGACGGTTCCTTCGCTTTCCTTCAGCTTCCCCAGCAGACGAATTCGATCCGGCTGCGGGACGAGCCTGATGATTCGTCGTACGGGAACTACTTCGACGTGGACAGCGCCTATTCGGTCAGAAACAAAGAAAACCTGGAGCTGTTCATGCTGCCCAACGTTCTCCTCCAGACCGACTATTATTCGGATTTCCTCGTCTTCTTCAAGATAATGACCGACACTCGGTCGAATCCCTTCGGGAACAACCTGAGGCGTTGGGAGTTTCCCCTGCAAGTGTATGTTCCTCCGCTGACCCGCAAAGGGATAGACTACCGGGCCGAAGTGGTGGATGCTCTCAATCTGTGGGAGACGATGTCGGGGTTGCATCTCTTCGACGTCGTGTCATCCCCTCCAGCGGTCGGGGTGAGTATCGCCTACGAGGATTCCACCTACCCGCGCGAGAAGTTCGAGGTTGTCGAATGGTCGACGGACATGTACCCGATCAAGGGATTGATTCATCTCAAGACGAATTACGATTCCCGGACTTTGTCCAGCCTGCGCGTCATAATAAGGCACGAAGTGGGGCACTCCCTCGGGCTCAAGCACAGTTCCGATCCCAATCATATCATGGTGGGGGGAAGAGTCCCGCTGGTGGAAGTTCCCTCGGCCGACGAGATCAAGGTTCTAACCACTCTCTATCATTTGCCGAGGGGTGAAGACATGGCGAATCACCTCTTCAATTGATCCCGTTTTGCAGACTGTCAAATTGACATAATATACTGCCTTGTCTGCAGCCGGTATCTTCCAAACGATGAGCGCAGCGAGATGCTTGCTTCTAACATCTTGTTTTACAATCAATTATATCGTCATATTCTTGAGCGTTGCAGGCATCTTTATTGCCTTCCATGAAACGTCGGCTCACCGACGAGCCGTTTCAAGGAGATGATGAAAATGATGGAAAAGTTCACAGAGAAAGCAAGGGAAGCATTCTCCAAGGCGATGGAGGAGGCTTTTCTGAAGAACAACCCCGAGACGACGCCGTGGCACCTGCTCCATGCCCTCTTGAAGCAGGACGGGGGGATCGTGCCTGCTCTTCTCGCGAAGCTCGGACTCGATGCGGGCACGATGGAATCGGTGGTCTCGAGGCAGATAGAGAGCATGCCCGTACAGCAGGGAGCCGGGGATCCGTACGTCTCGCCGGATCTGAAGAAGGTGATCCAGGGAGCCTACGCGGAGGCCGATTCTCTCAAGGACGAATTGATCTCCACCGAGCACCTCCTGCTCGCCATGCTCCGTGACGACAGGTCCGCGCACGGGGAGTACCTCAAGGGGCTCGGCCTTGATCGAGAGAAGATTCTGAATGCGCTTCGTGAAGTGAGGGGAACGGAACGAGTCACCGATGCCAACCCCGAGAACAGGTACCAGATCCTCGAGAAGGTTACGGTCGACCTGGTCGAGACCGCCCTCAAGGGGAAACTGGATCCGGTCATAGGGCGCGAGGACGAGATCCGAAGGGTGAGCCAGGTTCTTTGCCGCCGGACCAAGAACAACCCGGTCCTGATCGGCGATCCCGGAGTCGGGAAGACGGCGATAGTGGAGGGATTGGCGCAGAGGATAGCGGACGGGGACGTTCCGGAGGCGCTCAAGAACAGGCGCCTGCTGGCCCTCGACATGGGCGCGCTGGTGGCGGGAACCAAATTCCGCGGCGAGTTCGAGGAGCGTTTCAAGGCCTTGCTCAAGGCCGTTCAGAGCAGCGACGGGGAGATAATACTCTTCATAGACGAGCTCCACACGCTCGTCGGCGCCGGCGCCGCCGAAGGCTCTCTCGACGCGTCCAACATGATAAAGCCGGCCCTGGCGCGGGGCGAGCTCAGGTGCATCGGTGCAACGACCATCGACGAGTACAGGAAATACATCGAGAAAGACTCCGCCCTCGAGAGGCGGTTCCAGATGGTCATGGTGAGAGAGCCCAGCGTCGAGGAGACCATCTCGATACTGAGAGGACTCAAGGAGAGGTATGAAGTCCATCACGGGGTCAAGATAACCGACCAGGCGCTGGTGGCGGCTGCTAGGCTCTCGGATCGCTATATCACCGATCGGTTCCTGCCCGACAAGGCTATAGACCTGATCGACGAGGCGGCCTCGAGGATTCGCCTCGAGGTGGACAGTCTGCCGGTCCCGTTGGCCAAGACGCGCGAAAGGATAAGACGCCTGCAGATCGAGAAGAAAGTTATGGAAAAGGAAAAGGACGAGAGGTCCAGAGAACGACTGAAACAAATCGCAAGCGAGATCGCCGGCCTGGAGGAAGAGCAGAAGGCTCTCGCGATGCGATGGGAGAACGAGAAGAACGCGATCCGAAGGATACGGGGTACCAAGGAGAAGATCGAGGACGCGAAGCGGGAAGAGCAACTTGCTTCGCGCCGGAACGATCTCGAGAAACTGGGAGAGATACGCTACGGCATCCTCCCCCGTCTCGAGTCGGAGCTCGAGGAGGCAAACGAGGAGCTCGCGCGGCTCCAGGCCGAGGGCAGCATCCTGAAAGAGGAAGTCGGCTCGGAAGAGGTGGCCGAGGTGGTGGCCAAGTGGACGGGTATTCCGGTGAGCAGGATGAT
>CAYXEN010000050.1:0-20833 GCA_964464035.1 uncultured bacterium
AAGACAGCTTTAATGGTGTAAAAATCGTCTCGGATGTGATAAAAGGATGTTCTCCCGCTTACCTGCGGAGCCTGGCGGCTTCGTTCAAGGGGGCGGAGAAGTCGATTGCCGTCTTCGTGTCGGAAGACGGACTGCTGGTGGGCAATGCTTCGTCCGATCTCGAGATCGATCTGGCCGGGATCGTTCTTGCGAAGGCCGGGCCGCTCGGCGCCAAGGGGGGTGGTTCCGGAGGCTTCGTGAACGTTGTGTTGCCGCCGTCGGCAAAGTTCCCGGTGTTCTTGGAAGAGGTACGTGAAGATGTCAAGAAACGTTTGTAAGCTTATCGCGGTCTTGGGCGTGATCATCCCGGGGGCCGTCACCTCCGGCGCGCCGAAAAAGGTTTCGTCGGGAGCCGAGGTCACGGCGCGTTTCGAGGGGGCGTACGAGATCTTCCAGCTGGACAAGAAGATCGGCACCGAGAAGTTCACGAAGGTAGTCCATGACGACAACACGGTAGAGTTCACATCACAATCGTCCCTGAGCTTTTCGGGCAGAGACACTTTCAAGGAGAAGACATCGCTCGTCCTTCAGGAGGATTCCTATTTTCCCAGGAAGTACCGGTCGGAGAAGATAGCCAGGGGGTTCGTGCAGGAGATCACGCTGGAGATGATCGCCAACGTGGCGAACATAAGGACGGCGACGACCAGGGATACGTCGGCGGAGATGAGAGCCTTCTCAACCGGGTCCATATGTCTCGAGGGCGGCCTGGCCTACCAGTTCGAACAGGTAGTGAGGCGTTACGATTCGTCCCGCGGCGGCAAGCAGAGAGTTCTGTTTTTCGACCCCATCAGCAAGAAAGAGGGTTCACTCACCATCGAAGCGGTCGCGACCGTCGATACCACCCTTGCGGGCAAGAAACAATCCGTCACCGTCTATTCGATCACGAAGAATCCCGGCGGAGCGATGAAGGTGTACGCGGACAAGAAGAACAACGTCCTGCGCGTCGTCGACGACTTGCAGAAGATGAGATTCGTTCTTTCATATTTCTCCCGATTGTTTCCATGAAACTTCACTGGAAAATCCTGATCGGCATGATCGCCGGAGCAATCGTCGGGATCCTCATCAACGGCACTTCTCCTCTTGCATCTCTGCCCGGGATCGGTATCGTCGCCCGCCCCGTTTCCTTCGTTTTTTCTCCCCTGGTGGAACCCGCCGGGGAAATCTTCATCAAGCTCCTCAAGATGCTGATCGTTCCACTCATCCTGGCCTCCATGGTGATGGGTGTGGCGAAAGTCGGGGACGTGAGGAAGCTCGGGCGGATTGGAGGCAGGACGTTTCTGTACTACTTGACCACCACTTGGGCCTCGGTCATCGTGGGACTCCTGCTCGTCAACGTGATCAGGCCCGGCATGGGCGCTCCCGTGATCAACGCCGAGATACCATCCGGGGCCGCGACGGCGGTGACGGTGAAGAGCATCATATTGAACATGATTCCCGACAATCCCTTTCGCTCGATGGCCGAAATGGAGATACTGCCGATCATCGTCTTCTCGCTCTTCCTGGGATCGATCCTCACCACCATCGGAGAGAAGGGGCGCGCGCTCATCGATTTTTTCGATTCCCTGAACTCCGCGATGATGAAGTTGACCGATGTGATCATCCGCCTCGCTCCGCTCGGAGTGTTCGCGCTCATAGCCTCGGTAACGGCGAAGACGGGCCCCGGCATCTTCGCCAACCTCGGCAAGTACATGCTCACCGTTCTCGCCGGCCTGGCCGTGCATGCTTTCGTCACCCTTCCCCTCCTCTTGAGAATCATGGGAAAGGCTTCGCCGTTTCGTTTCTTCACGCGGGTCACGCCGGCCCTCACCACCGCCTTTTCCACTGCGAGCAGCAGCGCCACCCTGCCTCTCACGATGGATTGCATGGAGAGACAGGCGGGGATCAAGAGCAGGATATCGAGTTTCGTCCTTCCTCTCGGCGCCACCATAAACATGGACGGCACGGCCCTCTACGAATCGGTGGCCGCCGTCTTCATCGCGCAGGTCTACGGCATCGACCTGGGATTCCAGCAGCAACTCGTGATTTTCATGACCGCGACCCTGGCCGCCATCGGCGCCGCGGGCATTCCCAGCGCAGGTCTCGTGACCATGGCGATTGTTCTCAAAGCGGTGGGGTTGCCGCTGGAGGGAATCGGGATGATCCTCGCCGTGGATCGTGTTCTCGACATGTGCCGGACCACGGTGAACGTTTGGGGCGACGCCGTGGGGTGCGCCGTCGTGTCGAGACTGGAAGGCGAGGAGACGCCGGAAGCGATAAAAGGGTGAGGAATCGTCTTCGGGAAATCGATCCCGGCGGCGGGGTCATCGATCGAACTTGGATTGCGTGGCGGGGCGACGACCTCGGCCCCTTCAGAGCAGGATCCGATTTTCCTCCGAGCGATCCTCCCCGATGCTGCTCACCCGCACCGCGGCCCTCTGCCCGACCGGGCACTTGTACTCGCATATTCCGCATCCAGTGCAGATCTTCGGGTCTATCACGGGCTTCTTGATTTCGACCGGGCCGTCCGCGGTCTCGACCGTTTCCCTTTCGAAAGTTATCGCCTTGGGATCGGTCGGGCAGTGTTCTTCACATACGATGCAGTTCAGGTGGAAGGCATAGGGAAGACATCGGTTTATGTCGATGAAAGCGAGACCGATCTTTCTCTTTTTCTTCGTTTCCGGATCCAATCGCTCGATCGCCTGGGTCGGACAAACCTGTCCGCAAAGCGTGCAATTGTATTCGCAGTACCCGATGCGAAAATCGAAGACGGGCGACCAGATCCCTTCGAATCCCGCCTGGAGGAACGTGGGTTGAAGCCCGTTGGTGATGCACACCTTCATGCACTCGCCGCACTTTACGCAGCGGCGGAGGAACTCGTCTTCGCCGAGCGAGCCGGGGGGCCTCACCAGGTCCGCGTTTCCCGTCTTGCCGACCGGGTTCAACCGCAGGAGCAACAACGACCCCACTGCAGCGACGGCTGAACCCAACACGTACCTTCGCTCCAGGTCCGTCCGGTGCATGCCCGGCTCCGGGCGCCCGAATTCGAAGGAGATGGCATGGATCGGGCACGTGTCACGGCAGTTCATGCAGAGGACGCACTCCGAGCCTCGCCACGGGCTCGATGGCTCGGGCCTCGCGCCCGCGTTGCAAGTAGTCATGCAGAGTCTGCACTCGTCGCACGAGTCGGGTTCGAGCCGGTGATTCAACAGGGAGAAACGACCGACAAGCGCCAGCAAGGCCCCGAGCGGGCAGATGAACCGGCACCAGAAACGTTTTCGCAGGAAATTCAGCGCCAGCACGACTGCGAGGAGTGCTCCTATGAGCGAAGCCTGCACGAAGAACGGTTGCCGGAAAGACAGGACGTGCAATTCGAGCGAGTCGAGCAGCGTTCCCGCGGCATCGTTCAAGCCGGGGATCCCGAGGTCGTATACGGCGCCGAGGACGGCGCGGGCGAGAAGATTCACCGCGGGCATCACCGCCAGGGCGAAGGAACGTATGACGAGCGAGATGGGATCGAGAATTCCTACCAGGTGCAACCCGAAGATCGAAGCGGCCAGGACGAATGCGAGCACGTAGTACTTGACCTTGGTTCCCACCGCATCGAGCCTCGTCGGCGAAGCGGCCGTCCTCTTGAACGATCCGGCGAAGTCGTTCAGCGCCCCCAGGGGGCAGACCCATCCGCAAAACACCCTGCCGAGCACAAGGGTCGCCGCGACGACGACAAGACTCCACAGGAGGGCTTTCACCAGGGCGTGGGAGGAGAGAAGAGTGGTGAGGAGTATGAGAGGATCCAGTTGCAGGAAGATCCTGACCGGGTAGGCTATGACATCGCGTCCGTGGTATTCCGTTCTCGCAAGAAGAACGATGAAAGCGGCGAAGAAAACCGCTTGCGTCACGATCCTGGCGAGTCTCAACTTGGAAACGCTCACGATACCACTCGTTTCACCGAAAGCTCGGGTTTCAAATAGTTTTCTCGATCACGTCGACCTCGCCGAGATCCGATTCGCCGAGCCCTCGGGCCCGGGCTTCCCGCAGGTAGGGAAGGTCGCTGCCCTCGATTTCGAAGAGGGTGGCGCCGAACGAATCCAAGGCCACCTGATCCGTCGATGCAGCCACGGTGCGCGCAACCTTGACGTCCTCGAGACTTCCTCCCTGGGGACCGTTCGCCACGAGGATTCGGTATGCGTCTAGCACCACGAGCACGGGCCTGAAGAATCCGGCCAGGTCGACTATGTTCTTGTGAATCTGTTGATGAAGAAGGTTCCTCCTGCCGCCGACGAGCCCCATGAGATTCTTTATGCCCATAGTCAGCCCCGCAAGGGAGTGATGCTTGGCGACGGGCACGTTGATGATCTTGTCCGCTTCGATCGCTTCGCGATGGACGAGCCATTCCTTCAGGACTTCGCCGCCTATCCGGGTTTTCTTGAAGTCCCGTTCAGACGTGAAGAAAACCTCGGCCCCCGCCCTCCGGGCGGCTTCGGCTACGCCGCTTCTCTCGTATGCCCTTCGGGCGGAATTGCATGTATTGTCGAAGACCTTGACCTTGGCGGCTCCGGCGCCGTAGGCGAGTTTCACCACCTCGGAGACCACATCCGGGTTCGTGTTCGCGGCCTGAGACGGCGTTCTGTCCCA
This sequence comes from uncultured bacterium, assembly GCA_964464035.1. GTDB lineage: Bacteria > Krumholzibacteriota > Krumholzibacteriia > WVZY01 > WVZY01 > CAYXEN01. Next base: position 4,651 of record CAYXEN010000050.1, read on the forward strand.
GGACATGTTCGGTTTGACCACGACGACGTCGCCGCGCGAGACGAAAGCCGCCATCCCTCCGAGCATGTTCACGGCTTCGGCGGTCATGCGGGCGGGATCGTCCCCCCTCACCACGGCCAGCAGCGGTTTTCGAACGGGGGCGGCGAAAAGGTCTTCCGGTGAAATGAACCTCGAACCGATAAGCCCCGCTCCCAGCGCTCTTATGAATTCTCTTCTCTTCATGGGACGAAAGCGAACGGGTCGCCGCGAACCGGACGGCCGCGGCGGTGTATAAGACGGCTGTGAACCGGCCTCGATGCCACGGCATCAACTGTTGCAATAGGGTGCATCAGATATTATAATGCAAGACTTCGGCGGTCCGCAATCACAAGGAGGAAAATCGATTCATGAAAAAAGGCGGATTCCTTCGGCTTTGTGCCTTCACCGCGCTCGTTCTTGCATCATGGTTCCCGTATGGATGCAGCAAGGACGAGGTTGCTTACGATACGAATCTTCTCTCCAATCCGTCTTTCGAGGAGGCGAAGGGCGGTATCCCCAAGGGGTGGCACCTCGACAGTTTCCATGGGCTGAAGGGTGAAAAGGAAGTGGCGTACGGGGTGACCGACGAGGAGGCATTCGAGGGAAAGAAGTCTTTTTTCTTCCGCGGGGAAAGCGACACCAAGCGCTGGTATGTTCTCTCCCAGGAAGTGAAAGTATCCGGAGTGAGTCACGTCCGCTTGAGAGGCGCCATGAAACTCAAGGGTGTGCACCGAATGAAAGGGCAGTATTCGTATTGCAATTTCTTTCTCACCTTCTTCGACGAGAACCACAATCGTTTCCAGGAGATGAGGTTCGCCGACAAGAGGACCCTGCTCCGCAGGGGCACCAGGAGTTGGTTCATCGAGGACGACGTCTTCAGGGTTCCCAAGCGCACGAAGTACATAGTCGTCGGATGTGTTCTCGGAATGAACGGAACAGTCTGGTTCGACGACTTGAGTCTCATGGTCCCCAAGCCTCCTGACTGGATCAAGCAATCCACCCAGAACTTCGACTTCTATGCGTTGCCGGAGAGGGAATTCCCCAAAGGCGCGATGGAACGCCAGCAACAGATCTTCGACTGGTATTGCAACAAGCTGGGGATAAAGAGCGACGTCCGCATATCCTACTACCTCTACCCGGATACGGCGACCATCAGGGAGATGATGAGCCTGAAGGGAGTGCAGTACATCAGCTGGGACGATAGGGAGATCCACACCCTGGACCCGATCGACGAGCACGAGGTAGTGCATTTCATCACCGATCCATACGGCAAACCTCCTCGTTTCATAGCCGAGGGAAGTGCCTTCTACTTGATTGCGGAGCTCGAGGGCGAACCGGTGCACGAAAGCGCGGCCCGCCTGCTCGCGAGAAACCGCTTGCCCACGCTTACCGCCTGCCTCAATTACGGGGACATGGTCAAGATCCCGGTGCGGTTCGTTTTTCCCGCGGCCAAGTCGTTCGTCGGGTACTTGTTCGAAATCTGGGGGCCGGAAAGGATGCTGGAACTGTTCAACAAGGCGAACGGCACCAACAGCTATCCGACGTTCGCGGAAGCCTTCAAGCAGGTCTACAAGATCCCGCTTGATGAAGTGGAAGGCCGCTGGCGGCGGTTCCTGGCCAAGAGAATCGTAGTGAAGCCGGACACGACGGAGAATTGACATGAGGGTTTTCAAGTTCTGCCCGCTCTGTGCGCATCCGCTTGAAGAAGAATTCATCGACCACAAGGTCCGGGCCCGTTGCCCGTCGTGTGATTTCGTGAATTACATGAACCCGGCCCCGGCTGCAGGCGTGATTCTCGTCGAGGATGGAAAAGTGCTCTTGGTCAGAAGAAAGTTCGAACCGAAACGGGGGATGTGGTCGATTCCGGCCGGATTCATAGAAGCCGACGAAGACGTGCGCGAGTGCGCGGTACGCGAGATGAAGGAGGAAACCAACCTGGACGTCGAGCTGGATGAACTCTTCGATGTCTACTCGGCGTTCGACGACCCGAGGACCTCGGCCCTGCTCGTTCTCTTCACTGGGCGCCGCACCGGCGGGGAGCTGGTATGCGGAGACGATGCAAGCGAGGCCGGCTTCTTTCCCCTCGAGGATCTTCCCGAGGAGATCGCATTCCGGGCGCACAGAAAGGCGCTCGAGGAAGCGGGGGAAAGGTTGGCTCGTCGATCCCCGCTCAATCGCCGGGAACGACGACCGTGAAATGATCTCCCTGGTCGATCTTGTTCACGATGTCCATGCCTTTGACCACGCGGCCGAAAATCGTGTACCTGCCGTCCAGGTGGTGTTGGGGCAGAAGAGTGATGAAGAATTGTGATCCTCCCGTGTCTTTTCCGTCGTGCGCGATCCCGATGTAGCCCGTTTCGTAAGTGTGATGATTGAATTCCGAGCGGATGAAGTGCCCGGCGTCCCCCCAACCGTCGCCCCGCGGACACCCCCCTTGGATGACGAAGTTCGGCACGACCCTGTGAAAGACCTGGCCCTTCTTGTAGAATCCCCTTGCCAGCTTGATGAACTCGGCCGTGGTCTGCACGGCGTCGTCGCCGAACAACTCGACCTCGATGTCCCCGTAGGGGACGCGTATCACCGCGTGTTTTGTTCCCAGGGGCAGCGAGAGAGCCTGTTTTCTTTCAGGGTCGAAGTCCCTCTCGTAGAAGAACCTCGCCGGTTTGAGATTCACGTCCTCGACCCCGAGCGCCCGCAAGAGTTCCAAGGCGCGCTTGCGTATTCTCGCGTCGCCGTCTTCCAGTGCTTTCGAGGCGAGTTGTTCGGCCTCGCGGGCTTCGAACTTCTTGAGTGCGTCCAGGATCGCGAGCCGGACGTTGACTTCGACGCGGGAGCGCCTTCGCTTATAGGCATCGATCAGGGAGGGAACGGATAGGCGATAGCCGATCTCCGCGAGCGCATTCACCGCTTCGGTCGCCACCACCCAGTCGTCGTTGAGCACCTTGTCCACGAGGAGCTCCCCGGCATCACTCCGTTTCAAACGGCCCAGAGCCGAGACGGCGGCCGCTCGGATCATCGGGTCCGTGGCCTTGGCGGCTTTCTCCTTGAGCAGCTCGACACGCTTCTCTATGCCTGCGATCCCCAGCGCTTCGATGGCTTTTGCGCGAACGTGGCGATCGCTGTCTTCCGCAGCCATCATTATGAACATCTCCGCATCTTTTCCCATCACCTTGGCGAGAGCCTCCACCGCGGCGGTTCTCACACCGGGGCTCCTGTCGGTGCACGCCTTGATGAGATAATCCTCGCCTTTTCTGCTGCCGATCTCACCGAGGGCGGAGACGACCGCCCTGCGCACGTGATGGGATCCGTGTTTCAGCATCACGCGTCCGAGTGAATGCACGGACGCAATGCTGTCGAGGGTGCCGAGCGCGCGGGCCGCGTTGATCACTACCCTGGGGTCGGGATCCCTGAGCGCTCTTATGAGGTCCGGAATCTTTTCCCGAGCCTCGAGTTTGCCCAGGGCCTCCGCCGCGAGCGCTCTCACCAGCGGATCGGAGTGTTCGAGAAAGAGTGCCGTCGTGTTGATCACGCGATTGGATCGCATGTTCTCGAGAGCGTATATGACCGCCCGGAGAACATCCGTGTCCTCGTCGTGTACGGCGACGAGAAGAGAGGAACGCGCGGAAGGCGCCTTGCAACGGGCGAGGGCGAGTGCCGCGTTTTTTCGAACGCCCGGATCCTCGTCGCGAAGGAGATTTCTCAACGCCCCGACGGCGTCGTCTCCTCCTATCTTGCCCAAGGCTTCGGCGATACGGGCCCTCAGCGCGGGCGGGGAGTCGGTGAGCATCGCAAGCAGGGGTTTCGCGGGAGCGGTCTTTCCCATCTGGCCGAGGCCGAAGACCGCCTCCTCGACCACACGCTCGTCCTTGTCATGGAGCATCTTCAGGAGGTAGGGGGCGTCCTCCGGGTCCTGGATCCTGCCTATGACTTCGACGGCCCTCAGCCTTACGAGCGGATCGTTCGAACGAAGGAAAGCGAAGAGTTTCCCGCGGCCGGTCACTCTGCCGTCTTCCCAGAGCGCGAGCAGCCGCAACGTGTCGCGCCCGCCCTTGCTTTCCAGCAGCCGGGCGTAACGGCTCTCGGGGAAGGCCGCGCCGGCTAGCATGGCCAGGAGCGCGAAGGCTGCGAGGAGTTGGCGGCTGAGTTTCAGATCCATTGTCGTCCCGTATCCGTCGATAGGTGCCCAGGATGAGTTTGTTCAACGAAAACGTCTTACGGATTCCGTTAAACTATTTCATCGCCGGAGAGTGACTGTCAAGGCGTATTGACAGTGGTTCCGCCCCTGTGCTACGTTGCAGGCCGTGCGGGCGTATCGGTGGATCGAAACATGTCCAAGGAACGAGGTTATAAGGTAGCCGTCATCGGCGCAACCGGACTCGTCGGAGGAACCTTCACCATGGTCCTCGAGGAGAGGGGGTTCCCCGTCGCCGAGTTCCTGCCGGTCGCTACGCGAAGATCGGGCGATCGGGAGATCGAGGCCTTCGGCCGCGCCTGGCGCGTCGAGGAAGCCGACGCTCTCGAGGATACGACCGTCGACGTGTGCTTTTTCACCGCCGGCAGGGAAGTCAGCCTCCGGCACGTTCCCTCCCGACTGGAGACCGGAAGCCTGGTAGTAGACAACACCACGGCTTTTCGCATGAAGGACGACGTGCCTCTCGTCGTCCCCGAGGTCAACGGCAACGTGATAGGCCCGGAGACCAGGCTCGTTTCCAGCCCCAATTGCACGACTATCATATTGTGCATGGCCCTCGCCCCCCTTCACCGTGCCCTGAAGGTGAAGAGGGTGGTGCTGACTTCTTTTCAATCCGTTTCCGGCACGGGGAGGGAAGCCCTCGAAGAGATGCTGGAGCAATCCCGCGCGGCGATGTCGGGCCGGGCCAGTGAGCCGAGGGTCTATCCGAAGCGGATCGCCTTCAATTGTATTCCTTGGATCGGCGGGATCGAAGACGGCGGGTTTTCGGGCGAGGAAAACAAGATCATCGATGAGACGCGCAAGATACTTGCCGCGCCCTCGATGCAGGTGGTCCCGACCGCGGTGAGAGTGCCGGTGGAGGTCGGCCACGCGATGAGCGTCAATATCGAGACGCAGGAAGACCTACCTCCCGCGAAACTGAGAGATCTTCTGAACGAAGCGCCGGGCGTGCGGTACGACGATGGGATTCCCACCCAGCTCGATGCGGCGGGGAGCGACGATGTCGTGGTGGGGAGGCTCCGCAGGGATCCTTTCCGCGAGCGCGCCTATTCTTTCTGGGTGGTCGGCGACAACCTGCGCAAGGGAGCCGCCACGAACAGCGTGCAGATAGCCGAACTGCTGCTCGAGCGGCGCAATGCGAAGCGACCTTGAGAGAGCGCCGGGCGAAGACCACGTCGCCGCTCCGGCTGCGCATCGCCGTCGAAACGAGGAATCCTGGTGCCTGACAGCGGCCTCGAGAATAAGTGGATTTTCCCCGTGTCTCCGGGGCCGGCGGTGCTGTCGTTTCTCCTTCTCGTCGCCGCCGGTTTCTTCATGCATACTTTCGTCGGCCTGCTGTTGGTTTGCGCCCTCGTGATCGCCTCTGCTCCCGCGCGCGGCTCGAGGATGCTCGTCACCGTCTTGAAAAGGACGTTTCCCTTCCTCGTGCTGATAATCGTGTTGAACGTCTATTTCCTTCGCGAGGAGACGGGAGGATTGATCAGCTCTCGGGGGCTCCGTTCCGGCTTTTTTCATGCCCTCAGGGTAGTGGACTTGATATTCATCGCGACCGTCTTTCTGTATCTCTTGTCGCCGGAGGATTGGGCTGGAGGCGTGATCGCTTTTCTCCGGCCGTTTTCCCGGGCCGCCGCAGACAGGGTCGCTCTCTACTCGTTCATCGTCGCCGGTTTCGTGCCCGTGTTCGCGGCGGAGATAAGGAGGGTGAGGATCGTTCAGGCCTTGAGAACCGGGGGGGTGAGGCGGGGGTTCCGCTCCGCCCTCACCGGCGCCCCTGCGCTTCTCGTTCCGCTTCTCCTTTCGGCCATGCGCAGGTCTTCGCGCCTCGCAATGATCGTGGAACTGAGGCGGCTGGATACGGTCATGGGCAGGTTTGCCGGTCCGGGAGGCACGCGCCGCGTCGATTACATCCTGCCGGGTATGGCGGCGGCCCTGTGGGGAGCGTCGTTCGTCTGGTTGTGATGGGAGATAGCGTCGTTCATCGGCTCGGTGACGAATCATGCAAGTGGAGATGCGAAGGTACAGACTGACTCTCGAGTACGACGGGACCGACTTCCACGGGTGGCAAAGGCAACCGCGGGTCCGGACTGTGCAGGGATGCATCGAGGAGGCGCTGGGCAGGATCGCCGGGCGGGCGGTGAAGACGTATGGCGCGGGAAGGACCGATGCGGGGGTGCACGCGACCGGGCAAGTGTGTCATTTCGATTGCGCGGTAAAGATGGGCGTCGACAAGTTCGAACGCGCCGTTGCCTGCAACCTTCCTCCCGACATCGTCCTGAGGAGTCTCGAGGAAGCGAACGCGGATTTCCATGCACGTTTCAGCGCCGTCGCGAGGAAGTATTCCTACTTCGTGCGCACCACGCCCACGGCTTTGTATCGCAGGTTCTTCCATTGTATAAACTTCTCCCCTGACGTCGCGGCCATGCGGGAGGCGGCGGGCCTCCTTCTGGGCGAACACGATTTCAGCAGCTTCTGCAACGCGAAGGAAGAAGATCTTCCTCCGGTCTGTACCCTGCAAAGATTCGAGATCAGGGCGAGCGGACCCGTGATATCCTTCCACCTGGAGGCGAACCGGTTCTACTACAGGATGGTGCGGACCCTGGTGGGTACTCTGCTCGAGATCGGGCAAGGGAGAATACCGCCGGAACGGATCGTCGAGATATTGGGTAAAAGAGAAAGAAGGGCGGCGGGCCCGACTCTGCCCCCCAACGGACTTTTCCTGACGGAGGTCGTGTATCCCGGGTGAAATGGGCTTGGAGAAGCGGAAGCTCTTTTGTATTATATGGATTCAAACGGGAGCCTTCCGCCTCGGGCCGTTCCCGATGCCCATGCATTACGGCAATCGATGAAACCGGGCAATAGAAAGGAGAGAAATGAAATTCTTTCTCGATACCGCCAATGTCCCGCAGATAGAAGAGGTGGCTTCGTTGGGGATTCTCGACGGCGTGACGACCAATCCGACGCTGCTCTCCCGCGAGGAAGGCGAATACAAGGATATATTGAAGAGGATATGCCAGGTCGTCCAGGGGCCCGTCAGCGCGGAGGTCGTGGCGGAAAAAGCGGAAGAGATGGTGAAACAGGCGCGTGAGCTCGCTTCGATCGATGATCACATAGTGATCAAGATACCTCTCGTAGCCGAGGGATTGAAGGCGGTCAAGATCCTCTGCTCCGAGGAGATCAAGACAAACGTGACTCTCTGTTTCAGCGCAAACCAGGCGTTGCTCGCAGCCAAGGCTGGCGCCAGCTACGTGAGCCCGTTCGTGGGGCGTCTCGACGACATCGGTCACAACGGGATGGAAGTGGTGGCGGACATCATCGAGGTCTTCAATGCTTATGCCTTTCCCACCGAGGTGCTGGTGGCGAGCGTCAGGCATTGCCAGCATGTCATCGAGGCGGCGAGGCTGGGGGCCGATGTCGTGACTGTGCCCCACAAGGTGATGATGCAGATGATCAAGCATCCCCTGACCGACGCCGGGCTCGCCAAGTTCAACGAAGACTGGCAGAAGGTCGTCTCGAAGCGCTGAGGGGTGCTCCCGGCGTTCCCGCGGAGAATCATCCCCGGCATGCCTCGAGGTTCCGCTCGACAGCGTCTTCCAGGTGGAACAAGAGAAGGTGATAGACATGTACGGATCCACTGACAACGTCCGGGCACGATGGCTTCCCTATTTCTGGGGCGGGCTGTTCGGCCTTTCGATGGGACTGGTTGCGGTCGCGACCGTCATGTTCCTGAGGACGCCGCCGGGAACGGCGGCGGGAAAGATCGAAGCCGAGCGTGCGAGCGCGATCGCGGCTTCGGCCGGCGATTCGAGGAGGAACGCGATCGTGGTCGCAACGGAAAAGGTCGCACCCGCCGTGATAAGCATTACGACGACCCGTACCGAGGTGGTCCGGAGGAGTCCTTTCTTCTCTCCTTTCACGATGGACTGGTTCGACAGGTACTTCGGAACCTTCAAGCGGCAATACGCCACCTTCGGATCGGGAGTGATCATAAGCAAGGATGGATACATTCTCACCAACGAGCACGTCGTCCATCACGCCCAGACCATCACGGTGACCTTGTCCAACGGCCAGCAGCTCGAGGGCGAGCTCGTCGGCGCCGCCGCGAACTACGACCTCGCGCTGGTCAAGGTGGACGCGGATGATCTTCCCTACGCCGATCTCGGGGACTCGAACGATCTTCTCGTCGGAGAATGGGTGGTCGCCATAGGGAATCCGTTCGGCCAGCTCCTCAACGATACGCAGCCCACCGTCACGGTCGGGGTTATCAGCGCCTACGACAGGGACGTGAAGAGCGATCCCAGGACCGGAAAGATATACAAGGGAATGATCCAGACCGACGCGGCCATCAATCCTGGAAACAGCGGCGGCCCCCTGGTAAACTCGCGAGGGGAAGTCATCGGTATAAACACGTTCATCTTCACCACGAACGAGGGGGGCAACCTGGGGATGGGTTTCGCCATTCCCATCAACCGCGGCAAGTGGGTCCTGGACGAGCTTCTCACCTACGGCCGTGTGCGCGAGATATGGACGGGCGTTCTGGTCACGCGCATAACCCCGGAACTCGCCGCCGGCTTGAATCTCGACTCGACCGAGGGGCTCCTGGTGAGCCAGGTGGAAGAGAACAGCCCGGCGGGCAAGGCGGGATTGCGGCCCGGCGACATCATAACGGCCATCAATTCCAGGCGGGTGTCGGGGGTTCGGGAAGCGAACCGGATAATTTTCGGCTCGCGCGTCGGCGACAAGTTGGACATCGAGGTGAAGAGAAAGGGAAAGAGAAAGAAATTCACACTCTTGCTGGAAGAGAAACCCAGCGACATCTAGTTCGATGCGGGACATGCTCTTCGAAGAAAATAGGTGATATTGCATGATCGAGCGCTACACCCTCCCCGAGATGGGCAGGATATGGTCGGAGGAGAACAAGTTCGCAAAGTGGTTGGAGGTCGAGATCGCGGTTTGCGACGCCCAGGCCGAACTCGGGCTGATACCGGTCGATGCGGTCACCAAGATCAAGAACAAGGCTTCCTTCTCGATCGAGCGCATAAACGAGATCGAGGAGACGACGCATCACGACGTGATCGCTTTTCTCACCAACGTCGCCGAGACCGTGGGCGAGGAATCGCGTTACATACATCTCGGGATGACGAGTTCGGATCTTCTCGACACGGCCCTCGCCTGCCTTCTCAAGGAGGCGGGCGGACTCATCTTGGATAAGACGAGGAAACTCGAATCCGTGCTGCGAACGAAGATTCGAGAACATCGCGGCACGGTGATGATCGGCAGGACCCACGGGATTCACGCCGAGCCCATCACTTTCGGCTTCAAGCTGGCCGTCTGGCTCGAGGAACTGCGCAGGCGCCGCGAGGACGTCGAAGCCGGGCTGGAATCCGTCTCCTGCGGGAAGATCTCGGGAGCGGTGGGAACGTACGCCCACATAGATCCAAGGGTGGAGCAGCTCGTGATGCGAAAGCTGGGTCTCACACCGGCGCCCATCTCCACCCAGATCGTCCAGCGCGACAGGCACGCCGAATTCCTCGCTTCGCTGGCCGTGCTCGCCTCTTCGCTGGAAAAGATCGCGACCGAGATCAGGAATCTCCAGAGGACGGATCTCCTGGAAGTAGAGGAATGCTTTCGCGAGGGACAGAAGGGGAGTTCCGCCATGCCCCACAAGCGTAATCCCATAACCTGCGAGCGCATCTGCGGCCTGGCGAGAATAGTGCGCGCCGACTCTCTCGCCGCCATGGAGAACGTCGTTCTCTGGCACGAGAGGGACATAAGTCATTCGTCGGTGGAGAGAGTGATCCTCCCCGACAGCACCATAGCCGTCGACTACATGCTCTCGAAACTCACGTGGGTGATCGAGAACCTGATCGTCTACCCGGAGAACATGAAGAAGAACATGGAGAAGACCAACGGGCTGATCTTTTCACAGAGGCTCCTGCTCGCCTTGACCGGTGCCGGTATGTTGCGCGAGGACGCCTACCGCCTGGTGCAACAAGCGGCCATGGACACGTGGAAGACGGAAAAACCGTTCGCCGATGCCGTGCGGGAACGGGAGGAGATCACCGGGAAACTGGGCGAGAAAAAGCTCGAAGAAGTCTTCTCGCTGGACGCCATGCTCAAGGAAGTCGATGCAGTGATAGACAGGGTTCTGGCCCGGACGAGTTGAGAGATGCCTCATATCAAAGACACCGATCTCGTTCCCCTGGATGATCCCGGCTCCGCACGCGCCAGGAGCATCCTCGATGCGCAGGGTATAAGCCTCACTCCTGAAGAAATCGAGCGCGTTCGAAGCCTCCTCGGACGCAATCCGACCCTCGTGGAGTTGCATATCTTCAACACGATGTGGAGCGAGCACTGCTCCTACAAGAGCTCGAAGCCTCTCCTGAGGAAGTATCTTCCGACGGACGGTCCCCACGTCGTGCTCGGACCGGGCGAGGACGCCGGCATCGTGCGCTTCGCAAGGATCGATGGCCGGTCCCTCTGCCTCGTCATGGCGCACGAGAGCCACAACCACCCCTCGCAGGTTCTCCCCTATGAAGGCGCCGCCACGGGCATCGGGGGCATAGTGAGGGACGTCTACTGCATGGGCGCGGACGTCGTCGGAGTGATGGATCCCCTCCGCTTCGGCGATCCCGACGGCCCGAACGGCAGAAGAACACGCGAGATCGCGATGGGAGTCGTGGGCGGGATAGCCGGTTACGCGAACCCCCTGGGAGTGCCCAACCTCGGCGGGGATACGATATTCGATCCCAGCTACGACGACAACTGCCTCGTCAACGTCGTGGCTCTGGGCGTGGTCGATGAGGAGAGGATAGTGAGGAGCAGGGCCCCGGGCGAGGCGGCGGAAATGCCGTACGCCGTGATCCTCGTGGGCAAGCCGACGGACGCGTCGGGTTTCGGAGGGGCCGCCTTCGCCTCGGGAAGGCTGTCGAGCGACGAGAACATAGAGAAGCAGGAGGCTGTGCAGGTTCCCGACCCGTTCCTGAAGAGGGTTCTCGCCGAGGCGACGAAGAAGGTCCTGGCCTTGGCCGCCCGGGAAGGGATCGCGATAGGTTTCAAGGATCTCGGGGCCGGGGGGATAAGCTGCGCAGTATCCGAGATGGCCGCATCGGCCGATCTGGGGGCGAGCATCGATCTGGACAGGGTGAACAAGGCGTCGGAATCGCTTCCCCCCGAGGTGACGGCCGTTTCCGAAACGCAGGAGCGTTACATAATGATCGTTCCCGCGGCGGCGGCCGATCGTGTCGTTCGCATATACAACGAGGATTTCGATCTCCCCGGGCTCTACCCGGGAGCAGGAGCCTTCGTCATAGGAGAGGTCACGCGCGAGAAGCGGTTCAGGATCGAGCACCGGGGCAAAGTGGTCTGCGACGCCGGAGTTCACGCCATCACCTCGGGCATAGAATACGAACGCCGCGCGCGGCCAAGGAAGCCGAGGCGGCTTGCGCCGCTTCGCTCCGCCTCGCACAGGGCGAAGCAGGCGGACGGGGTCGAAGGGATCCTCCTCGCGCTGCTCTCCGGTCACAACGTGTCCGACAAGGAACTGGTCTTTCATCGCTATGACACGGAAGTGCAAGGACGGGCCGTGCTGAGGCCGGGAGAAGCCGACGCCTGTGTGCAGGTCTTCTTGCCCGGAAGCAGGGTGGGCCTGGTCGCGGCCGTCGGCGGAAGCCCCCGCCTCGCCGCCGTGGATCCGCGCCTCGGGGGCACGTGGGCGGTGTGCGAAGCAGCGAGAAACGTCTGTTGCGCAGGAGCCCTTCCCCTGGCAGTCACCGATTGCCTCAATTTCGGAGATCCCGAAGACGAGCACGTCTTCTGGGAGTTTTCGGAAGCGGTGCGAGGAATCGGCGAAGCATGCCGGTCGCTTCGCCTCGGTGGAGAGATCTCCGGCGGCATACCCGTCGTCTCCGGGAACGTTTCCTTCTATAACCAGAGCGAGGACGGAGAGCCGATAGCGCCTTCACCCATAGTCGCCTGTGCGGGCAGGGTCGACGACGTCTCACGGGTGCGCGGCATGGGGTTCAAACGAAATGATTCAGCGGTCTTCCTCCTCGGTGCCTTGCACCCGAACCTGGGCGGGAGTGAGTTCGAAATGATGCTCCAGGCCGGGGGATACCCCGCGTGGTATTCGGAAGAGAACGCTTCACCCCCCCGCGTCGATTTCGAGCTGGAAGTCGCGATCCTGCGGGCGCTCATCGAGGGGTTCGAGTCGGGACGCCTGCTCGCGGCGCACGACGTGAGTCTGGGGGGATTCCTCGTGGCCGCCGCGGAGATGCTCCTCGCCTCGCCCGATGGGGAGGTGGGATGCAAGCTGGATCTGGCCGCCTTGGTGCCGGGAGACGATGAGGGAGCGGCTTATCTCTTCAGCGAGTTCGGGGGCGTCATCGTGGAAGTCGCATCCGGCGGCCGTGCCGAGTTCGAAAAATCCCTCCGCCGGCTCGGCGCCCCGTACATGGTGATAGGAGAGACCTGCGCGGGAGGCGGACTGAAACTCGGGCTTCGCGGAGGGACCGTGGACATCGCGATGGCGCGCCTGAGGGAGGCTTTCAAGGGTGATCTCGGCCGCGTGTTCGGTGCCTGAGAAACCCGGGCGGAGCTCGGACGGATCACCCGAGACCGGCGATGTGAAGAGCTTGCGCGGCTGAGAATGGAAGGAGAGGAGAACGAATCGATGGGGACGGTCGTCGTCATTCAATTTCCGGGCGTCAACTGCGAGTACGAGACGGTGAGAGCACTCGCCGCAGCCGGGCTCGATGCACGGATCATGAGGTGGAACGATTCGCTCGCGAGGCTCAGGTCGGCGGCGGCCGTCGTCCTGCCCGGAGGCTTCTCGTACCAGGACAGGATCAGGGCCGGCGTGGTGGCAGCCAAGGACAGGATAGTCGACGAAGTGTTCGAAGCGGCGGCGCGCGGCGTTCCCGTACTCGGTATCTGCAACGGGGCCCAGATACTCGTCGAGGCCGGAATAGTGCCGGGCGAATCGGGGGGAGAGATATCGATAGCCCTGGCGCCGAACCAAATGCCCGACCGCGAAGGATATTATTGCAGGTGGGTGAGGCTGAAGAAGGGGCCGGCGGATTGTGTCTTCACTTCGTTTCTGGACGAGTGGCGGGAGGACCGAGGCACCGTTCCCTGCCCGGTGGCCCATGCCGAGGGGCGCTTCACGACCGCCTCCCCGGACGTGCTCGCGCGCCTCGAGAGGGGAGAGGGAGTGGCCCTCTATTATGCCGATGAAGAGGGCCGAACGGCATCTTCGTTTCCCCAGAACCCGAACGGTTCCCTCCGGGGGATAGCCGGAGTCACCAACGATGCCGGCAACGTTCTCGCCTTGATGCCTCACCCGGAAAGAGCCGGCTGGCTACATCAGGTCCCGGAATATATAGGTGGATACTGGGGCAGGATGAGGTTGGAAGCGCGGGAAGATGCGTTTCGGGCGGGGCCGGGGCTCGCGTTCTTCGAGTCCCTCAAGAAAGCCATCGAGTGACGCCCGCGGGAGAGGCCCGAGTCGGCCCGCCCCGGGAAGGATGGAGAAAGGATGCAGGCATGGAAGCTACCCTGCTGGTCTACAACAAGCACATAGATCTCGTTGCGGAGACGGCGGGAATCACGCTCCGCGACAAGATGGGCTATGCCGGGAGGCTTCTCGCCTTGAGGAGGTTCGACTTTTTCCGTTTCATGGTCGATACCACGAGCGATGAGGAATATTCCGCATCGGTGGACGGGATCAGGAAAGCTCTGGCGAGCACCAGCACTTTCTACAATCGGAACAAGCACAACTACTTCCTGGAGTTCCGAAACGGCGGTGAAACGATCGCCGAAGGGGTCGGTCTCGAGCGCCTCGAGAGGGATCTGGCCGACAGGGCGGTTAAGTCTCTCGAAAAAAACCAGATCAAAGATTTAGATATACACGATGGCCGAAAAAAGGTTATCTTTAGCGGTGAACCCGTATTCCTGGGCTCGATCCTGGTCGAGGAGATGGATCACACCCGCAAGGAGGGTCTCGGGGCGAGGCTCGGTGATGCCCTCGGGACGAAGCGGGTCGAATTCCTGGATGCAGGAGTATTGTGGTGGCTGCTCGTTAGCGCCCACGACGCCGATGCGGCCGGGCGACTCGTGGACGAGATCGCGGTGTCCAGGAGAAGGGACAGGGGGTTGCTCCTGAATCCCAACTACCAGGAATACAAGCTATTGGGAATAAAGGAATTGATGTTTTGATGTTCGACGAACTCCACGAAGAATGCGGCCTGTTCGGAATCTACGGTCACGAGCACGCCGCACATCTCACTTATTTGGGTCTCTACGCCCTGCAGCACAGGGGACAGGAAAGCGCCGGGATCGTCGCCTACGACGGCAAGAAGACGTTCGAGCACAAAGGCATGGGCCTGGTCTCCCAGGTGTTCAAGGAAGAAGAGCTCGAGGGGCTGAGCGGGCATATCGCGATCGGGCACAATCGATACTCTACGACCGGTCAGTCGCGGACAGCCAACATTCAACCGCTCGTAGTGGATTGCAGGGCGGGCAAGATCGCCCTGGCCCACAACGGAAACCTGGTCAATGCGCTCGAGAAGCGCCGGAAGATGGAGCGTGACGGTTCGATTTTCGGAACGACGCTCGACAGCGAGGTCATTCTTCACCTGATGGCGAGAAGCCAGGAAGACGATCCGGAAGAAATGATCGTGGGCGCTCTCGAACAGGTGCAGGGGGCTTTCTCTTTGCTTCTGCTGGTTTCCGGCAAGCTCATCGGCGTGAGGGATCCATACGGTTTCAGGCCGCTTTGCCTGGGGATGCTGGACGGGAGCTACATCCTTTCCAGCGAGTCTTGTGCCTTGGACATCATCGGGGCCGAATACGTCCGGGATGTGGAACCAGGGGAACTCGTCATCATAGACGAGGGGGGAATCAGATCCAAAACTCTCGGTAAAGCTCCGAAGCAGGCCAAGTGCATATTCGAATTCATCTATTTTTCCAGGCCGGACAGCGTTGTTTTTGGAGAGAACGTGGACAAGATCCGGCGGAAGCTGGGAGTCGTTCTGGCCAAGCATCATCCGGCGGATGCCGATATGGTGATTTCGGTGCCCGATTCGAGCAACACGTCGAGCCTCGGTTTCGCGCAGGAATCCAGGATTCCTTTCGAACTCGGGTTGATAAGGAACCACTATATCGGGAGGACTTTCATCCAGCCCAAGCAAACTCTCAGGGACGGCAACGTCCGCATAAAGTTCAACCCGGTGAGAGGGGTGTTGAAGAACAAGAGAGTAGTGGTGGTGGATGATTCCATCGTGCGTGGTTCCACGATGCGAAAACTCGTCAAGATGCTCAAGAGAGCCGGTGCACGTGAAGTGCATCTGCGCATATGTTCCCCCCCCATAATGTTCCCCTGCTTTTACGGGATCGACACTCCCGAACGCGAGGAACTGATCGCCTCGACTCACACGATCGAGCAGATCAGGATCTACCTTGGAGCGGACAGCCTGGAATATCTCACGGTGGAAGAATTGATGTGCACCGTGGATGATCCCGAGCATTTCTGCTATGCCTGCTTCAACGGGGAGTACGCCATCCCGCTGGCGCATGGTCACAGCAAATCGGTCTTCGAGGACCACACCGAGGAAACGAAGGTTCCTTGATCCGAGCGGGCCGTAGACGGATTCCGGGTTCGTGATCGTGCGATTCCATTTCGCATCTCGCGTGTGTCCGGGCCGCCTTGCGTAGAGGTCCGAGAGCAGGGTCATGATCAGGATCAGGTTGAGATTCAGCAAAACGGGGGCGTTACGTTATATTTCCCATCTCGACACGGTGAGGATATTCACCAGGTGCATGAGATCGAGCGGCTTGCCCCTCGTGTTCACGAAGGGTTTTCATCCCCATCCCCGCATGTCCCTCGGCCCCTCCCTGAAGACGGGTTGGGAGGGTCTCTCCGAATACATCGACGTTTTCCTGGAGGAGCCGGTGGAGGATCCGGTGGAGAGATGCAAC
>CAYXEN010000051.1:0-5655 GCA_964464035.1 uncultured bacterium
AGATGGACCTGGAAGCCTTCAGGCGGCTGGAGAAGGTGAACGTCGAGGGTTGTCTCAACACGATCGCGGCCTCGGCGAGGGTCATGGAGAAGCAGGGAACGGGCGGCGACATCGTTCTCGTCTCCACAAAGAACGTCTTCGCCCCCGGCGCGAAATTCGGCGCGTACAGTGCGACAAAGGCGGCCGCCCACCAGCTGGCGCGGGTCGCTTCGCTGGAACTCGCCGCGATCGGGGTGCGCGTGAACATGGTATCTCCCGACGCCGTGTTCTCGCACGGCGGGCGGCGTTCGGGCCTCTGGGAGCAAGTCGGCCCCGATCGGATGAAGGCGCGTGGATTGGACGAGAAAGGATTGGAGGACTACTACCGGGGGAGGAACCTTCTCAAGGCCCGCGTGACGGCGTCGCACGTGGCGAACGCGGTCCTATTCTTCGCAACCCGCCGCACGCCTACCACCGGGGCGGTGCTTCCAGTGGACGGGGGCTTGCCGGACGCGACCCCTCGGTGAGGGCCGGGGGACAAGGGTGGGCGTTTCATTTCGGTGCGGTTTGATCGCCGCTGTGAATCTTGCCTAGAAGCCAATCCCTGAGCTGGAGCGCCTCCTTGCGGTCGGGGGCGATTTTCAACGCGAAGTTCGCTTCATCCAGGGCCTTGGAGTACTCGGCTGTTTCCGCGTATGCGAGCGCCAGATTGAAGTGCAGGCCGAACGACTCCGGGGCCGCCATCGCGCCACGCCGCCACGCATCGATCGCATCCTGCGTGCGCCCGAGATTCTTGTAGACGAAGCCCAGATTCAAGTATCCCTGGGCGTCGGAAGACGCCGTCTCCGTGGCCCGCCGGTAGGCCTGCGCGGCTTGCTCGGGCCGCGAGAGGAGTTCGTAGAGCCGCCCGAGCCTGTTCCACGCCCCCGCGTCATCGGGCATTATCTCGAGGGCTTTTCTGAGCGCGACGGCGGCCTCGGAATAGCTTTTCATGTCCATCAAGCTGCGTGCCGTTTCCTCGAGCATCAGGTGGTTCCGCGTCTCCTTTTCGAGACTCCGACGGAAGTAGGAGAGGGCTTCGTCCTTCCTGCCTTCCATGAGGTAGGAGCGGGCCATCAGGTAAGGATACTCCGCCGAAGTCGAATCGGCTTCCATCGCTTCGGTCAATGCGCGTCGCCCCTCGGGCAATCGCCCGGTTGCAAGGTAGGCCGCCCCGAGCTTTGCCGATTCCTGGGCTCGACTCTCGAAGCAGGCGCCGGCGAAGCAACTGTTCGCGATGACGAACGCCGCCAGAAAGGCCGCGAGCGGTTGCGGCCTTAAGAGCTTGCGCAGGTTCACCACGGCCATCGAGGCGAGGAGAATCATCGCGGGCAACAGAACCATGCGAAAGCGGGCGCACACAAAGAAAGGGATCAGGAGAGCCGAATACGATATGAACCAGAGGATGAGCAGCGCGGCTGAGCGTCTTCTCTTCTCGTCTGCAAGCCCGATCGCCGCACCCGCTGCAGCCAGGGGAAAGAAGATCCCCCAGGGAAACGACAGCCAGGGGACGCGCCAGAGCAGCACATTCAACGGAAAGCGCTCGTCGAGGTAGAGGCTACGGTTGTTCGGCGCCTCGAAACCGTTCATTAAATAATAGATCTTCTTGAGCGTGAGCCTGAATGCTGCGAATGGTTCTTCTCTTATCCAGTCGAGCCCCTTCTTCAGCCAATAGCCGGAGACTTCCCGCGAGTCGAGGGCTCTTCCCTCGCTCGCCTCGGCCGCGAGACGGGTCCTGGCTACGAAGTCCGACCATCCACCCTGGACGGATGAGAATTCGGGGATGTCTACGCTTCGTCCCGACGCGTAGGGATTGTTGCCCGCGTAGAAATTAATCCCCCCCTGGCTCGCTATGAAGACGAAGGTTCCTTCCGCCCGGGCGTTTGCGAGCGTGACGGCGATAGGCGGAAGCGCCGCCAGAACAAGACAAAAAACGGTCGTCGCCCTCGTGACTGATGCTATCCTTGCCTTCGAGAGGTACACTATCGCGAAAACGGGCAGGAGGGCTATTGTGGTCGGGCGCGTGATGATCGCGAGTCCGAGGAGGAGCGACGAGAGCAGCAGAACCGGTGTTCTTCGCGCCGCGACGAGCAGGAAGAACGACCACGTGACGAGGAAGAGCAACAAGGCGGGTATGAGGATCTCGCCTTCGAAAAAGATCAAGGTCCCGTAGAGGGAAGCCACGACGCCTGCCGCGATCGCGGTTTTTCTTCCCCCGATCTCGTGCCCGCAACCGGCCAGTGCGGATGCGGTCGCGGCGCCGAGTACGGCCTGGACGATCCGTGCTGCAAGGAGGTCGTGGCCGAAGATCCTGTAGACGACGGAGAGCCAGAGGGGATAAAAGGGAGCGCGGAAGAAGGCCCTTCCGTGCATGCTCCAGTCTCCCCGCGCCCATCGCGCCGCCCACTCGTCGTGCCATTGCGCGTCGACTATGAGCCCGTCGAAGAAGGGAGAGTGCCTGAAGAAGATCAGGTAGGTGATCCGCACGGCCAAGGCGAGCAGGAAGACGGCTAGCATGGTACCGCCGCGCGACGCGAGGAGGCTTCTTCTTTTGGGCTCGTTTTTCGATGCTGTTTCTTTATTGCCTCTCATGGAACTCTCTCGAACGGCTGCTTCCAAGGCGCTTCCGAATCGCCGCCACCCGCTGCGTGGGCAAATATTCCTTAATGGCTTCATGTCTTTCAGGTAGAATGAGCGGGCGGCCGCGGAGATGCGGGTCTTCGGCCGGGCCCCAGCTTCACCCGCGAAAGCGTCGAACTGCCATGGGAAAAGGTATCATAATAGTCGTCGAGGATGAAGAAGACATTCGGGAGGTCATCGAGTACAACCTTTCGCGCGAGGGATTCGAGGTGGTCTCGTTCGCCGACGGTTCGGATGCTCTTCGCGCCGTCGAGTCGAGGCGACCCGCCCTCGTTCTACTCGATCTCATGATCCCCGGAATGGACGGCCTCGAGGTTTGCAAGCGGATGAAAGGCAAACCTTCCACGCGTTCCATCCCCATAGTCATGGTCACCGCCAAGGGCGAGGAGAGCGACATCGTGCTGGGACTGGGGCTCGGCGCGGACGATTACATCGTAAAGCCGTTCAGCCCCAGGGAGCTTGTCGCCAGGGTGAAAGCCGTGCTCAGGCGCGGGCCGCTGCTCGAAGACGGCGCGGGGACGGGCATTATAGAGCACGGCGGCTTGACCATAGATCCAGACAAGTTTTCGGTGCGCATCGACGGCGAACCGATCACGTTGACCGCCACGGAGTTCAAACTGCTCCATTTCCTCGCTTCTCATCCGGGAAGAGTCTTCACCCGCGCCCAACTTCTTGCGAACGTTCTCGAAGACGAAGGATTCGTCATAGACAGGAACATCGACGTGCACATCGGGGTGGTCCGCAAGAAGCTGGGGCGCTACCGAGATCTGATCGAGACCATAAGGGGCGTAGGATATCGATTCAGCGAGGGGGAATGAACCGTGGCCAGGTCCCGTCTTCTCTGGAAACTGTACGCCGGCTACGCGGTGTTGATAGTGATATGCACGACCGTCATCGGCGGGCTCACGGCCGCGAGGATGGAGAAGAATACGCTCTCCGACATAAGGCACGTGCTCGAAGTTCAAGCGGTTTATCTTCGGAGCATGATCGAGCGATCCCGGGCCGGAGAGGATGGAAACGCCTTCCAAGAGATGATAGCCCCCCTTGCTTCCAAACTCGATACGCGCATCACTATCATAGACGCCGACGGCAAGGTCCTCGCGGACTCGGAAAGGGATCCCGCCACGATGGACAATCATGGCACCCGCCCCGAGATCCTGGCGGCGCGCTCGCACGGTTTCGGCACGTCCACCCGTTTCAGCCACACCCTAGGCACGGATATGCTCTATTACGCAATGCCGCTCGGAGGCGACGGTGAGATCACCGGTTACGTTCGAACTGCGCTTCCGCTCGCCGAAATAGACGAGAAGCTTTCCCAATTGCGCAACGCCGTGATATTGGGAGTCGTCTTGACTTCGATCGCAGCCTTGATCATAGGGTTTCTCCTCGCCCGCCATTTCACTCGGCCTCTTACGTCGATGGTGAGCGCAGCTTCGTCGTACGCCAGGGGCCGGTACGAGAAGAAACTCCCTGTCAATCGCAACGATGAGATCGGAGCTCTGGCGAGGGCCTTGAATCGGATGGCGGACAAGAGCAGGGAACGGATGGAAATGCTCGCCACGGACCGCAACAAACTTCTGGCCGTCCTATCCGGAATGGTCGAGGGCGTGATCGCTGTGGATGCCGACGAGAAGATCATACACCTCAACGATGCAGCCAGGAGAATGACTGGAATCGGGGAAGAGTTCGAGGGCGCAAGCATATGGGAAGCGACGCGGCTGCAGGAGATATCGAAGCTGATCCGCTCCACTCTCGAAAGCGGCGCCGATCGAGTAGGGCGGATCGAGTTTCCCGGCGCGGCCGGGGATACGATCATCGAATTGCATTCGTCCCCGCTTCGTGACGGTCAAGGTGCGGTCGTGGGCGCCGTTGTGGTAATGCACGACGTTTCGGAGATTCACCGGGCGGAAAGGGTCCGGAGAGATTTCATCGCGAATGCTTCGCACGAGCTGAAAACGCCGATAACCGCCATGAGGGGGCTCATCGAGACCGTGCTGGACGACGGGGAGATGGCGGAAGAGGAAAAGGCCAGGTTTCTACGCAAAGCCAGGGATCAGGCACTGCGGTTGTCCGCGCTGGTCTCCGACTTGCTCACCATATCACGTCTCGAGGCGAGCGAGGAACCCCTCGAGAAGGAAGAAGTCGACCTGCGGAGATTGATCCGCACGGAGGTGGAAGCAACGGGCCCATATGCCGACGAGCGGAAAATCGAGTTGACCATGGAATCGCCGCCGGAAGAGGTCGTCGTGATCGGGGATGAAGGGTCGCTCGGGCAGTTGATGATCAACCTCCTCAACAACGCCGTCAATTACAACCGGGAGGGGGGAAGTATCATGGTGCGCCTGCGCACGGAGAACGGCATGGCCGTCATCGAGGTGGAGGACACAGGTATCGGCATTGCCCCGGCGCACCGGGAGAGAATTTTCGAGAGGTTCTACCGCGTGGACAAGGCCAGATCGCGCAAGCTGGGGGGGACGGGGCTCGGGCTTTCCATCGTGAAGCACATCGTCCTGGCGCACGGGGGTGAAGTATCTGTCGAGAGCACGCCGGGCAAGGGGAGCGTGTTCAAGGTTTCGCTGCCTTTGGCGTCCGCTTCCGCATGAAGTTTTTACACTCTCTTTATATTCCCTTTACATTGGACCGCTAAGTTATTGGCGAAGCAGATTGGCTGAGCCGCCGCCCGCTGCTTTTGGCTCCAAAGATCAGGAAGCGTGTGACATGCCATTGACGAACCTTTGGCGCGGAGCAAGCGAGGATCCACCGCCGCTAGGCGGGGGCCCCGGATCGCCGCCACCCGCTGCTTGGGGTCGGCAGCCAAGATGAAGAGTCTGCCTCGACATGCTCGAACGCGACTCCGCAGCGCGCTACGATTGAGTCATCCGCGCGCGAGGACGCCGGAGCGTGAGGGCATGTCGAGGCAGACATAAGAACCGATCATACCGCCCGCTGCTTGGGTTCAGGCGCGTGAAAGGCTCGACTAAAGACGCAAGGAGGAAT
>CAYXEN010000051.1:5755-19297 GCA_964464035.1 uncultured bacterium
CCCGCTGCTTGGGTTCAGGCGCGTGAAAGGCTCGACTAAAGACGCAAGGAGGAATTGCTCGATGAGAATTCTTGAGCGAACGAAGTTGGTTTCGATGTCGATCGTAGTATTCGGTGCCGTGCTCTTGTTGTCATGCTTGAACTTCGCCGTAGTCGACGCTGCGAACGACTTCCGGGTCTACTGGAAGGATGCTCTCAGATTCGAGACGAGCGGAGGTGACGTGAAGCTCAAGCTGGGGGGAAGACTCCAGAACGACTGGCTGGGATGGATCCAACAAGACGACATCGAAAACTCGTCGTTTGGATTCCAAAGAGACGGAACCGAGTTCAGGAGAGCGCGCCTGTTTCTCTCCGGCGAGCTTCACGAGTCGGTATTCTTCAAGATGCAGTTCGATTTCGCGGGTGGAGGAGCGGATCTCAAGGATGCGTATCTCGGGATCGTGCTCAGGGACGGAGTCAAGTTCAAGGTCGGGCATTTCAAGGAGCCGTTCAGCCTGGAAGAGCTCACCAGCAGCAAGTACATAACCTTCATGGAGAGGGCCCTGCCCAACGCCTTCGCTCCGAGCAGGAACACCGGGGCGGCCTTGTTCGGACACGGCCTGGACGAGAGGATGACGTGGAACGCCGGAGTCTTCCGCGACGCCGACGATTCCGGCGAGAGCATCGCCGAAGGAATGGGAGCCGGCGCCAGGCTCACCGTTCTTCCTTTGTATAGAGACAGCGGTTCGAGACTCGTGCATTTGGGTGTGAGCGGTTCGTACCGCAAAACCGGCAACGGCACGGCTTCATTCGCCGAAAGGCCCGAGATCCACCTCGCCGGTGATTTCGTGGATACGGGTGACATCCCGGCCGACGATCTCGTGCTCGCAGGTTTCGAGGGAGCCGTGGTCGGCGGGCCTTTCTCGGTGCAAACCGAGCTCATCATGACCAAGCTCGATGCGCCCGCCGCCCATGATCCCTCATTCTTCGGATTCTACGTGCAGGGAAGCTATTCCCTCACCGGCGAGCATCGCGCTTACAAGAGATCTTCGGGGACTTTCGGCAATATCAAACCGTTGCAATACTTCGAACCCGGGGCGGGAAAAGGCGCCTGGGAGATCGCCGGAAGATACTCGCGCCTGGATCTCAACGGTGGATTGGTCAGAGGCGGGGCCGTCTCGGTCGTCACCGCAGGGATCAACTGTTATCTGAATCCCAACGCCAAGGTGATGCTCGACTACGTGTTCGCCGACGTGGACGCGATCGGGCAGAGCCACGCGATCACGGCCAGGTTCCAGATCAGCCTATAGGAGGAAAAGACATGAGAGAACGGATCTTGTTAATCACCGCGGCGGTGATCGCCCTCGCGGCTCTTTGCGGCACTTCCACGGCTCGAGCGGGCGGCGACAGGCTATCCGGAAAGGTCCGGGTCGACGGCTCCAGCACCGTTTTCCCCATAACCGAGGCAGTGGCCGAGGAATTCCAGATGGCGAACCGCAAGGTGCGGGTGACCGTAGGCATATCCGGGACCGGTGGCGGCTTCAAGAAGTTCTGTGCCGGCGAGACCGACTTGAACGACGCCTCGAGACCCATAAAGGACAAGGAGATCGAGACAGCGAAGAAGAACGGTATCGATTTCGTTGAACTGCCCGTGGCCTTCGACGGGATCTCGGTGCTCGTGAACCCGGAGAACGACTTCGTCGATTACCTCACCGTCGAGGAACTCAAGAAGATATGGCAGCCCGGCAGCACCGTGCACAAGTGGAGCGACGTGCGGCCCGGCTGGCCCGACGAACCCATTCGTCTCTACGGACCTGGCACCGACTCGGGGACTTTCGATTATTTCACCAAGGCGATAAACGGCAGGGAGCAGGCATGCCGACCGGATTTCACCGCCAGCGAGGACGACAACGTTCTCGTTCAGGGAATAGCGGGGGATCGAAACGCGCTGGGCTTTTTCGGCTATGCCTATTACGCGGAGAACAAGGACAAGCTCAAGGTGGTCCCGATCGATGGCGGTGACGGTCCCGTGACACCCTCGGTGGAGACCATAAACAACGGCACCTACAAGCCCCTGTCCAGGCCGATATTCATATACGTGAGCGTGGAAGCCGCGAAGCGGCGCGAGGTACAGGCGTTCGTGAAGTTCTATCTCGCAAACGCTCCGGTCCTGGTCGGGGAAGTCGGCTACGTGCCTCTTCCCGCGAAGATCTACGCGCTCGACGTCGACAGATTCGAGAGGCGCATCACGGGATCGGCGTTTCGCGGCAGGAAGACCATCGGCCTCAGCCTGGAGGACGTGTTGAATGCAGAGAGCTGATGCCCAGCCCATGAGCAGCGCCGGGCTCGCGCCGTCTCGCGGGAGATCCCGGGCGAGGCAGCGCACGAGGGAGAAGCTCATAAGAATCGTGCTATTCGGCTGCGCAGCCCTCTCGATCGTGACGACCGCGGCCATAGTGTTCGTCATAGCCGGTGAGGCACTGAGTTTCTTCAGGCACGTCTCCCCGGCCTCGTTCCTGTTCGGAAAAAAGTGGAGCCCGCTCCTCGAACCGAGATCGTTCGGCGTCCTTCCTCTCCTTTGCGGGACCTTGCTGGTCGTGGCGGGGGCGGCTTTGATATCGCTGCCCGCGGGTCTTGCGACCGGCATATACCTGAGGGAATACGCATCGACGAAGACGAGGAAGGCATTGAAGCCGCTTCTCGAAATCCTCGCGGGCATCCCCACGGTGGTCTACGGCTACTTCGCGCTCACTTTCGTGACGCCGGTGATCAGGCTCGTTTTCCCCCAGGCCCAAGTCTTCAACGCGGCGAGCGCCGCGATCGTGGTAGGGATAATGGTGCTTCCCATGGTGGCGTCGCTATGCGACGATGCCTTGCGAGCCGTTCCCGATTCGCTCCGGCAGGGAGCCTATGCCCTCGGCGCCACCCAGTTCGAGGTCACGACGAGAGTCGTGGTGCCGGCGTCCCTCTCCGGCGTGGTCGCGTCCTTCATTCTCGCCCTCTCGCGCGCGATCGGGGAGACCATGGCCGTCACGCTCGCCGCGGGAGCGACTCCGCGCATAACGCTGAATCCCCTGGAGAGCATACAGACGCTTACAGCGTACATAGTCCAGGTCAGCCTGGGCGACACGCCCGCCGGGACGATCGAGTACCAGACGATCTTCGCGGTTGCGGCGCTTCTCTTCGTGGTCACATTCTCGATGAACGTCGTCTCGCACCGCGTTCTGGGTAGATTCAGGGAGGTGTACGAGTGAAGGGCGGGCGAAGGGCGAGAAGGCGCGTTTGCGAGAAGATGTTCCAGTTCGCCTGTGCGGGCACGGCGTGGATGGGCGTGATCATCCTCGCGGCGTTGATCTTTCACGTTTCGAGGGAAGGGTTGAAGTGGCTGGACTTCCAGTTCCTCTCCAGTTTCCCATCACGCTTTCCCGCCCGGGCCGGGATCAAGTCGGCCCTTTTCGGCACTTTTTGGCTGATTGCCCTGACGGCCGCCTTCGCCGTACCGGCGGGCGTGGCCGCGGCCGTCTACCTCGAGGAATACCCCCGCAAGGGCCGCCTGGACAGGTTCATCGAGATAAACATCTCGAATCTCGCGGGCGTTCCCTCGATCGTCTACGGCATACTCGGGCTGGCCATCTTCGTGAGGTTCTTCGGCCTGGGACGAAGCGTCCTCGCCGGCGCCCTCACGATGGCGCTCCTGGTCATGCCGATCGTCATCATTGCCTCGCGCGAAGCCATAAAGGCCGTGCCTTCGTCCGTTCGCGAGGCGGCCTTCGCCGTCGGGGCTACCAGGTGGCAGACGGTGCGTTCGCACGTGCTCCCATCGGCTCTGCCCGGGATACTCACGGGGGTCATTCTCGCCGTCTCCAGGGCGATCGGGGAGACGGCGCCTTTGATCATGATCGGTGCCCTCACGTACGTGGCCTTCGTTCCGCGAAGCCCGATGGACGGATTCACGGCCCTTCCCATACAGATCTTCAATTGGGCGTCCCGCCCGCAGGAGGATTTCCACGGGCTGGCCGCGGCCGGCATAGTCGTTCTCCTGGTGGTCCTTCTCCTCATGAATGCGACCGCCGTTTACATTCGCAATCGAACGGAAAGGGGCTAGATGTCGACGACGGAAAAAGAGGCGATCGCAGCAGGAAGCGATCTCGGGACGAACGCCGTGCTGAGGGCCGTCGGTCTCGGAGTCTGCTATGACGGCAAGCCCGCCGTGATCGATTTCTCGATGGACATAGCGGAAAAGCGGATCACCGCCGTGATCGGCCCGTCGGGTTGCGGAAAGAGCACCCTGCTGAGGTCGTTCAACCGGATGAACGATTTCATCCAAGGCGCGAGAACGACGGGCGAGGTCCTTTTTCACGGAGTGAACATATATGCCCCTGGCGTCGATCCCGTCGATATAAGGAGAAGAATCGGCATGGTGTTCCAGAAGCCGAATCCCTTCCCGAAATCCATCTACAAGAACGTCGCGTGGGGGCCGACGGTGAACGGCACGGGCGGGGACGTCGATGAACTGGTTGAAAAGTCGTTGCGGCGCGCGGCTCTCTGGGACGAGGTGAAGGACAGGCTGAACGACACGGCGATGCTGCTCTCGGGAGGACAGCAGCAGCGGCTGTGCATAGCGAGGGCCCTCGCCATGGAGCCCGAGATCATACTCATGGACGAACCCTGCTCGGCGCTCGACCCCGTGTCGACGGCGCGGATCGAAGACTTGATGATCGAGCTTCGCTCGCGCTACACCATCGTGATCGTGACGCACAACATGCAGCAGGCGGCGAGAGTTTCGGATTACACGATCTTCATGGAGAACGGCAGGTTCATCGAGTACGGAGAGACGGAGCAGATGTTCACGCGTCCCAAGGAGAAGAGAACCGAAGAGTACGTAACCGGCCGATTCGGCTGAGCAGAGGAGTGGAATCATGTCGAAACACCTCCAGAGAGACATAGACGACTTGAAGAAGAGATTGCTCGGCATAGCTTCGATGGTCGAGGAAGCGACCAACAAGGCGGTCGTGTCGCTGGTCTCCCGCAGGCCGGAACTCGCCCGGGACGTCATGGAAGAAGATCATGCGATCGACCAGAGCGAGGTTCAGGCGGAAGAGGAGTGCCTGAAGTTGCTGGCGCTCCACCAACCGGTCGCAGGAGACTTGAGGTTTCTCGTGACGGTGCTGAAGGTGAACAACGATCTCGAGCGCATAGGCGATCTCGCGGTGAACATAGCCGAGCGGGCCGCATACCTCTGCTCGCATGAGCCCCTCGGCGTTTCGCTGGACTTGGAGAGCACGGCGGAGAAGGTACAGGAGATGGTGCGGATGAGTCTCGATGCCCTCACGAGCGGCGACGCTTCCCTCGCGAGGCGGGTGCTCACGATGGACGACGAGATCGACGCGGCGAATCGGAACGCTTATATCGTACTCCAGAGGCACATGCATGAGAAACCGGAAAGCATCGAGCGGGCGGTACACTTGCTTTCCGCCTCGAGACACCTCGAGAGGATAGCCGACCTGGCGACGAACATAGCGGAGGACGTCGTCTACATGGTGGAGGGCGAGCTGATCAGGCATCAGACGGAGAATTACAGCGGGGATTCATAATAGAACTGCTTTTCATGAGTTTCGCACTTGAACCGCTGGCATGCTACCTGCATGCCGGGGCATGATGCCCGCTCCCGGCGAAACATTACTCTTAATCAGGAGGTGGAGGAATGGACGCCAGACTCACTAAGTTCGTGGGAACGCTGGTCTTGGTGTTGGCCGTCGTGTTCGCCTTACAGTCATGTGGCGGTGGCGACAATCCTGCCGGTCCCGCCGAGCAAGCCCCCGCGTTGCCCGGAACTTCGACCATGAAGATGGATCTTTCTTTCTTCAATCTTGCCCCCGTGAATCCTCAGGACATCGGCAAGGAAGGATCCAGGCCCGCATTGGTGACGACCGGCACCGGCAAGGACAACTGGATAAACGCCGCCGTTCGCGTCTTCTACGTGCAGCTCGTTTTCTATACCGCGTTCGAGCCGCCGATATCGGCGTTCGGGCTAGCGATCAATTCCGTTCCGCAAAAGCAACCAGACGGATCCTGGCTGTGGACCTACATCTTCGTCGACGGCGGTACCGAGTACAGCATCTTCCTGTACGGAAAACCCGTGGGGGATCATGTGGAATGGAGAATGGAGGTTTCCTGCAACGATCCGGCGGTGGGGTTCGATCATTTCGTATGGTTTGCAGGCGAGTCCATGAACGACGACAGCGGCGGATTCTGGCAGTTCTATGAACCGGTGGATACCCTTACGTCCGGCGTGCCATCGGTGCGTATAGACTGGTCCAACACGGCGAACGGCGAGCACGTTCTCACCGTACTCAATAACCTCGCCGGCGGGCCCGACGAGGGGGACAATCTCGTCTTTTACGAGTCGCCGAACGTCTCGTACGTAAGGTTCACCGATGTCTCCGTGCCGGAGGTGCATACCGTCACCTGGTATCCCGACGGCTCCGGCAGCATCGAAGTTCCGGATTATAACAACGGGCAGATGGCATGCTGGGACACCGAGCAGTATGACACGGTGTGCGTGCCATGAAGCATGGTTCGCCCGGCTGATCGCGGGCGGACTCTGATTCAAGCAACGGTGCCATCCTCCACTGGTTTCTCGACTTCCAAGGAGGATGCACCGTTGCTCTTCATTATTCTCCCCTCGTCATGGCCGTGGAATGAACACGGCCTGTTTTTCCCGAATAATAATTTGCTTGAATTATTGCTTTATTTCTGATACACTACCGCAGCTTCATACTCCCAAACGGCCGCTATCGGATCCTCCACTGCTCATGCATCCAAAGCCTACTGAGTAGCGCCAATGAATTGCGTGTTACCTAAATCCACTTCGATGTTGAACCTTCCACAACGGAGCAGCGCTATGCACAAGAGGCGAAGGATCAGTCTCAGTCTGTTGGCTTTACTCGCATGTCTCGGTTTCATAGCATTCGAGGGCACACTTCTCACTCGAGCCGGAGAGCGGCAGGCGGGAATGCAGACGGCCCCCCTTTCTTCCGCGGCCCTCCGGGCTTTCCTGCCGATAGAGCCCCCGGTCGTTCCCTTTCTGAAAACTCCTTCCATCTCTCAGGGGACGGATATTCGGATCACGTCGATCAACAAGCCCCAGAACGAAACGTGCATCGTGGCCGATCCCAACAACGCGAACATCATCGTCGGTGGGTTCAACGACTATAGTCTGCTGTCGACCGGATACGGCGGCAACGGGGTTTGCTATTCACACGACGGGGGGGCGACATGGGTGCACCATTCCTCGGGCGTGCCGTTGCTCCCCGGATTCACGAGATTGGGAGGTGACCCTTGCCTTCAGTTCGATTCGCAAGGAAGGGTCTACTACGGTCATCTCGGAGTCGGCACCGGCACCAACTCTTTCAAGTCGAACAACGGGATCTTCGTCTCCAGGAGTGACGACGGAGGGGTGACTTGGACTGCGGGCGTGGCGGTCGCCTCCAATACTTACCCCGGTTTCGGCTTCGTCAATTTCGAGGACAAGCCTTTCCTGACCGCCGATTTCTATGCTTCCAGCGTCTACAAGGACAGAGTGTACGTCACGTGGACGAGATTTTACAGCGGGACGCATCCGAACGGAGGAACGGGCGGCGGCGATATAATGTTCTCTTATTCGAGCGACGGGGGGGCGACGTGGAGTACTCCGGTGCGGTTGTCCGACTCGACTCACCTGCCGGCGAACCAAGGAACGGGTACCATAGGATCTTCCTATGTGCAGGGCTCCGAGCCCGAGGTCGCACCGAACGGTGATGTCTACGTCGTCTTCTGGTTCGGCGGCCGCGTCGAAGTGATGCGCTCGACCGACGGGGGAGCCACTTTCGCGATGCCGACGGAGCCGTTCGGTACGTCTTACAATTCGGCCAGTGTTTGGTCGCCGCTTCCGAACGAGTCGTTTCGCGTAAACCCTTATCCCAATATAGAAGCCGATCCAACCCGGGCGGGTTATGTGTATGTCGTTGCTGCGGATGATCCCAACAACTCGAGTTCCGGCGACGGCGCGAACATCGTTTTCGCCCGTTCGACGAACTATGGAGCCGGCTGGGGAAGCACGATTACGTTGAACGATGATGGAGGAACATACAACCAGATCTTCCCCTGGATGGCGGTTTCCAAGAAAGGCGAGATCCAGGTGATCTGGTATGACACCAGAAACGATCCAGGCAACCATAACTTGGATGTCTATGGGACTTATTCGATCGACGGCGGGGCGTCGTTCTGCCCGAACTTTCGTGTCACGGACGTATCGTTCAATCCGAATACGGGCCAGTTCTCCGGGAATTCTTTCTTCGGCGATTACAACGGATTCGGTGATGGAGGCAACAACACGTTTCATGCCTTGTGGACCGACGCCAGGAACAACGAGCAGGAAGTGTACTACGATAGAATCTCCGGTGGTATCGTAGCCATCACCTGTCCTCCGGGAGCCGTCATCCCGACCGGAAGCACGGTACCCGTTTACACCCTTTCGGGATTCACGATAAAGAATGAAGGAACGTGTAATCAGGCGTTCACGTACAACGTGACCGAGGTCGGTCCGGCCACGCTCACTGATCTTGGCAATCCGGCGTCTCTATCGGGGACGACGCCGGTGTTGATCCCCGGAGGCACGTATTCGCCGCCGAATGCGGGCTTGAGCATCCCCGCGATCACATCTTACTCGGTTGAGAAAGTATACTATGAAGTCTCTCCGACGAGCGGCGGCTGGCCCGATACGTGCACGACGATCATCACCATCGAGCCCGGAGTGGCGGTGGCTTTCACCGGTTTCGAGGGATCCGCTTCAAGCGACGCGATCAAGCTCGTATGGAGCATAAGCGACATGGAGGGCGTGCAGGGTTTCAACGTATATCGATCGGACGCGGGCCGGGAGGAATTCTCCAGGGTGAATGCTTCCGTCATTCCGCCTGGAGAACGAGGCGTATTCACGGATCGGAACGTCGTTCAGGGCAGGTCTTACACGTATAAGATAG
The DNA here is from genome assembly GCA_964464035.1 of uncultured bacterium. Classification (GTDB taxonomy): domain Bacteria; phylum Krumholzibacteriota; class Krumholzibacteriia; order WVZY01; family WVZY01; genus CAYXEN01. The sequence goes on from CAYXEN010000051.1 coordinate 14,754, forward strand.
GCGTGAAACTGCAGAGCGGCGAGGATCTCTCCAGGCCCTTGACCGTTTCTGCGCCCGTCGTGCTCTACGCCCTCGAACAGAATTATCCCAACCCGTTCAAGGCCGTCACTTCGATCAGGTTCGTTCTCCCGAGCAATGAACGGGTGGCTGTTCGAGTCTACGACTTGCAGGGCAAGCTGGTGAGAACGCTCGCTGATGGAATGTTCTCGCGAGGGCCGCAGACCGTGTCCTGGGACGGGAGGGATTCGGCCGGGCGCAGCGTGGGAAGCGGCCTTTACTTCTACCAGTTGAAAGCCGGCAAGTTCAGGGCGACCAAGAAGATGATATTGTTGAGATAGAATCCGGCTGACTAGCGGGAAACATGTTCGGCATGGGGGATTCAAGCAAGGAAGAGGCTGAACCGATGAGCGTGATCTGCTATGATCTCGGCGAAGCACTCCCGGGTAAGAAGTAGACTGGCATGGATCCTCTATGATCGAAAGGAACTCCCATCACGCTCTCGCGTTTCTGTTGGTAGGAATAGCCTGTCTCCAACTGGTTCTGCAATTCACTCTCTTCACCAGGGGCTTGACCTACGTGGTGTCCACTCTCACCATAGACGACACCTACTACTATCTCCAGACGGCGTGGAACGTGAATCTCCTGGGCTACCCGACGTTCGACGGTATCCACGCTACGAACGGGCTTCAACTCCTCTGGTTCTACGTCATCGTGCTTCTCGCGAAGCTCGTGCACACGAAGGCATTCTTGCTGTACCTCTCGCTGGCCTTGAACTTCATTGCGAACGTTATCTGTTACCTGCCGATATGGAAGCTCGGACGACTCATGGGACTCCGGGAGCTGACGTTTCTTCTCGCCGCCTACTGGACGCTCGAGACGTTGGGCGGCGCTTACTGGATGGGCCTGGAGAATTCGATCCATGCACTCGTCTTCTGGTTCATGCTCTGGCAGGCGGCCGTCTTCATCCTGCGGACGGAGAGGGGGGAGCGGCCGAACCATCTCATGCTGGGATTGCTCCTGGTCTTGAACGTCTGGATAAGGATAGACGCGATCGTCTATTCCGCGGCCGTCTACGCGGGTTGCCTGCTTGCGACGGCGCGCTCCGCGGGCGGCCTGAAGGCATTATGGCGCAAAGAAAAGGGGATGCTCGCCGGCTCGGCGCTGCTGGGCGCGCTTGCTTTGGCGCCGATTCCTTTCGCTTACTACAAGATGGGCGGCACGATGATTCCCATTTCGGCGCTCGTAAAGACAACCGCGGAGAATCAGGGAGCAGCCTCGGCACGGGGATTCCTGAGCGCCGTCGCACTGGGCTTCCCGGGCATATTCCCCTCGCCGCTTCGAACGGGGCTTGCCAAGGCTGCGATCGGTGGATTAGGCCTGTTCGTCCTGTTCGCCCGCGCGTTCGCCGGGCGCACTCGATCTGGCGACGGAGAGCGCGCTGTGCAAAGAGCGCTTGTCGCCGTCTTCGCGGGACTCCTTCTCTATCACCTCGTGATCGTGCTCTTCGACATCCCTTATTACCCGTACTATCGCTGGTATCGCTCGCCGCTCTATATATTCTGGATCGTAGTGATCGCGACGGGGATCGACAGCTTGGCCGGGGTCGGGGCGATGTCGCTGGCTCGTGCGATCCGCGGTGCGTCTTGGCTTCACAAACGACGTCTTTCCCGAGCGGGACTTCAGGGGGGAATCATGAGCGCTTTCGTTCTCATGGTCTTCATATATGGCTACGGCGGTTACGTGAATTCGATGAGGCGCGGTCAAGACGACGACGTGAGAGGCAGGTTCTATGAGGCGTCCTCCTGGGTCTCCGAAAACCTTCCGCCCGAAGCGGTCTGCGCGGCGTGGAACGCGGGCATCCTGGGCTACTTCGCCGGGCAACGCGTCGTCAACCTGGACGGATTGGCGAACGACAAGTACTATTACGAGAAAGTGATCGGCGGCAAGGTGGGTCTGGATACGTACCTGGCGGAAAATTCGGTGGAGTATATAATAGATTACCGTGAACCTCCTCGTTCAGTCGAGCGTGAAGTGGTTCACACCTTCGACCCGGACAAGTACGGTACAATCGTGAAGGTCTGGAAGCTGGCGAGGTGAAAAGCTTCCACTTCGAGGGAGGTATCAGGTCATGGCGGAAGGAGTAGCTTCGACTATAGCGTCGAGTACACGGCGATACATACTCAGGGGACTCCTGACTGTGATCCCCATATGGGTCACTTGGCTCGTGTTCAAATTTCTCTTCGGCCTTCTCATCGGAACGGCCGGCCCTTTCGTGGCCTGGCTGGCGGGAATCGTGATGCCGCATTCACCCGCGCTTGCCGTTTGGCTCTCCGAGTCGAAAATCCAGGCGGTCCTGGCCGTGGTCATGGTCCTCGTCTCTCTCTACATCCTCGGCTGGATAGCGACCAAGGTGGTCGGCAGAAGGATCCTCTCCTTTTTCGACTCGCTCGTAAACAAGATCCCCATAGTCAAGACGATCTACGGATCCGTGAAGAAGTTTCTCTCCGCAATGGAACAGAAACCCGATGGAGTGCAGCGCGTAGTGCTGATCGACTTTCCGTCCCCGGAGATGAAGGCGGTCGGCCTCGTGACGAGAACGCTCATCGACGAGGACACGGGAAGGGAACTGGCCGCGGTGTACGTCCCGACCACGCCGAACCCGACTTCGGGCTATCTCGAGATCGTGCCGGTGGACAGAGTCGTTTCGACCAACTGGACGATGGACGAGGCGATGACGTTCATCGTCTCGGGAGGCGCCGTGGCGCCTGACAAGATGAACTATGCAAAGAGCGCCAAGGATTGACGCTTGAACGAGACCGGGAATCTCACCATGGAAAGAGAGGTGCAGGAATGAAACCGACTCGAGCATTGACCGCTTCGCGCGCAGTGGCGGGAACCGCCGCTGTCATCGTCGCCCTCATGTTGGTGTTTCCGCCGGGGGCGCTCTCGCAACGATCCAAGCCAAAAATACTCGGCGTATTCGACGGTGATACGATGTACAGCGTTCTTCCCCCGGACGCCATTCCCGCCGTAAGGAATCCGGTTTTCCTGAGCTCTCTCGAAGCGGACGCCCAGATGTCGCCCGACGAGCCGGTTCTCGGCGTCGTGGTGAACGGAGAAGCGAAGGCGTATTCACTGTGGCAACTGGACGCCCACGAGATAGTGGACGACGTGATCGGGGGGACGCCGATCGCCGCCACCTGGTGACCGCTCTGTCACACGGGCGTGGTTCACGTCCGCAAGCTCGAAGGCAAGACTTATACTTTCATAGTCTCGGGATCGCTCTGGCGCAACAGCCTGGTTATGCAAGACGAGGAGACGGGCTCCCTCTGGAGCCACATCACGGGAGAGGCCCTGGACGGCGAGCTCAAGGGCAAGAAGCTGAGCATGATCCCGTCGGTGCAGACGTCGTGGGCTCTATGGCACGAGGCGCACCCGGATACCAAGGTTCTCAAGAAAGAAAAAGAGATCAAGAGCTCACACTACGAGCGATATTTCTCGGATCCGGAGCGCACGGGGATATTCCGTACGCATTGGCTCCGCGAAAAGATGCCGGGGAAGGATTTCGTCTACGGGATGTCCAGGGGACCGTTCGCGCTTGCAGTGACCGAGAAGAAGCTGGAATCCGTCCCCGTTCTCAATGTCGATCTCGGTGGGGAGCCGATCGTCGTCGCAAGATCGTCCGACGGCGGCGTGGTGGCGTACTCGAGCCGCATGGATGGCAGAGAACTGCATTTCACCACCGGCGATCGAAATACGATGAGGGACGGGGAGACGGGTTCCGCCTGGGATACATCTACGGGTCTATGCACCTCAGGGAGCATGAAAGGAAAGAGGCTCGACCCCATAATAGTCAGGAAAGCGTATTGGTTCGCCTGGAGCAGCTTCTATCCGAACACCGAAGTGCTCGAGTAGGCGGCGCCGAAAGTCGAGCGGTACGATACCACCCTCCCGGCGGGTGCATACGTCGCGCACTCGAACAAGGGAGGAGAATAATGAAGATACGGCTTCTCCTGTTGTTTGTCGCATCCATAGGAACGGCGGCCGCGGGTTGCGGCGGCGGCGAGGTGACCGGCACCTCCGGCGGGGGCGCTTCGCAAATCGTATCTTTGATCGTACGTTACTACAACGATGGATCCGTGCGCGCCCACGGCTTCGCAATGGGCGATCCGCTCCCCGGGTTCAATTATCTCAAGATCGGGGATTCGACATCGACCAGGTGTTGGTACGATGTTGGATTTATTGAATTCGAAACGGCCAAGCCCGTATTCGGAACATGGGATCGAGTCGACGCCGAGGTGAGCACGACTGAGGGCGAGTTGAGCGGTTCGTTGGATTTTCCGGGACACATCAAGAATGTGGCCGTCAGTGACGATACGATTCCCACGGGGTGAGCGTCGTCTTGTCGTGGACGGGCAATCTGAACTACGTCTTAATCCATAGTTCTTGTCAGTATTACGATCTGCAGAACAACATGCACGACGTTACCATTGACACCATGGTGGCCGGGCAGTTCTGTGTCTTCGATTTGTCCTTCGTGCCGC
>CAYXEN010000052.1:0-17795 GCA_964464035.1 uncultured bacterium
CCGTGCTCGCTTGCGCTGCGCGCGGCGGGGGCCCCGAATCGCCGCCACCCGCTGCATGGGTGCTGTAATCCTCGAAAGACAGTGATTGTATCCGGTTTTCGCCGTAATGCAAGCATTACCCCGCGAGGGAAGTGTATATGCCGTCGTAGATTTGTACAATGTCGAGCCATTTTCTCTCCCGCAAAGCGTACTCGCGGGCTCGCCCGCCGAGATCGCGGCGCGCCTCGGCGCTGCCGAGGAGCAAGGCCAGCTTGGCTCGCAGGTCGTCCACGTCTCCGGCCCTGAAAAGCAATCCCGCTTCGCCTTCTCCCACTATCTCGCGCAATCCGCCGACATCGCTCGCGATAACCGCCTTGCCCATGGCCATCGCCTCCAGCGGCTTGAGCGGAGTGACCAGGTCGGTGAGCCTGAGCTTCCTGCGTGGATAGACGAGAACGTCCATCAGCGAATAGTAGTCGAGGATCTCCTCGTGAGAAACTCTGCCGGGGAGGATTATGCTCCCGGCGCGGGACGATTCGCCGCGGAGTCGTTCCAGGACCGGCATGAGCTCCCCGTAACCGACGAGGAGGAGACGGGCATCGGGAAAGTCTGCCGCGACGGAGTCCCAGGCTTTGACGAGATCGTCGAGCCCCTCGAACCTGAAGAAGGTGCCGATGAACCCTACTACGATTCTACCTTCCAGGCCGAGTTTCCGAGCCAGGGCTTCATTCCTGTCGGCGGGCTTGAAGTGGTCGGTGTCGACTCCGTTCGGTACGACGTGGACTTTGGCCGTATCCCCGATCCTCGCTCCGATCTCTCCTTGCAAGGGGCGGCAGAGAACGACCACCGCTTCGGCCCGCTTGAGCAGCCATGTTTCGATGATCCTGCTGGCCAGGTATTTCCACGAATGCGTCTGCATGCGGTTCTGGTCGACGGCCGCGTCTTCCCAGAGGGCACGAACCTCGTAGACCAGGGGAATGCCGATCTCCCTGGCCACCCCGCCGGCCGGTATCCCGCAAAGGGACGGGCTGTGGGCATGTATGATCGTGGGCTTGAACTCCCCGGCGACCTCCAGGATTCTTCGCTTGAAATCCTTCATGAAACGAAGGGCGGCCAGAGCCTGCGGGATCGAAGGCCGCCTCGTGTCGGACACCGAGGTTCGGTAGTACGTTATCCCCCCGATCTCCTCTTGAGCCGGACTCTCCGGTATTATCTTTTGGTGGCGGGGAGACGTCACCGCCGCCACTTCCATCCCGAGGGATTTCTGCGCTTCGAGGATGTAATGACTCCGGGAACAATACCCGCTTATGTAGGGGAGTGAATAGTTGAGAACGTGGAGAATCCTATGCCGGTTCGTTTTCATGAATATCCCTGCCGGCGCTGTTCGACGTCCCGCGCGTAGCTTCGAGCAAGGCGGCGTCGGCGTAAAGGATCCAGCCCATGTGATAGCTCCTGACCTCTCTCTTGACCTTGTAGAAAGGCGTCATTTCGGGAATGTGGATGTTCACCTGGTCGATGAGCGAAAGCGCCTTGTTCATCTGGGATATCACCTTGAGCGGCCCCTTGCGCAGGACCGAGCGCCAAATGATGTCGTTTTGCTCGTCGTAGAGGGACTCACCCAGTTCGTTGTCTCCGCGGAGCCAGAGTATGCCCTTGGCGACCGCGGGCAGGTAGTCCTTCGAGCTCAGGACGCTCAGCTTGGCGAGAGCCATGGGAGCCATGCCGTCCTGGTGCACCGAATAGAGCGGAAAGATCTCGGCCATCGTTCCTTTCAATGCATGATACCGCCAGGCCCATCCCCCGTGGGACGTCTGGTGGGAGATGATCTTCTCGGCGCATGCTTCCGCCGCCTTGAGCGCCTCGGCGTCACCCGTCAATTCGTAATAGCGGGCGAACGCGAGGATCCCGTAGACCTGTTCCGCGAAGAAAGACAGGCGCTTGCATCTGGGTTTCTCTCCTCTTTGCTCACGGCGGTTGAAGGAGAACAGGGAAGTCTCCTGATGGAAATTCAAGGAGAGGTCGAGGTAGGTGTTGCTCAGATATTTCTCCAGCTTCGCGTGCTCCACTCCTTCGGCGCGGCACTCGAGCAGGCCGAGGAGCGTCCATGCGTATTCCATCGAGTCCACGATCCGCGTCTCCCTGGCCTGGTCCCTTTCGAGCAGGTCGAGGATGTAGCCGAGGAGCTCCCGCGCCCGTTCGGGCGGCAGGCCGTGCCGGATTCCCTTGGCCGCCACCCAAAGAGCAAGCCCGATGTCCCCCAGGTTGTTGGCGTATCTGTACTCGGCGTGGAGTTCTTCGGCGACGCGTTCGATGTCGACCTGGCACTCGAGCCCCCGCCCGATCGCTTCCATGATGCCCAAGAGCGCAATGGCGCTGTAGCGGTACGAAGTTCCTTCGTTGATCCAGATCGAATCGTCCAATGTGGATCGGAAGGAGAAGAGAGCCTTGTCCTCGTCGAGCATGCAGGGAAGTCTTCTCAGAGCGTGTTCCCTCAGAATCGCATGATAAGACAGGGCGGATTTCAAGTTCTCGTCCATCGCTCAACCCTCCGGAATCTTCCTGAGCTTCAAGAGGACATAACGGCCGTAGATATCGTCGGTATCCATGTATTCGTATATGCCTCCGAATCTCAACAGTGTCATTATGAAGGCCGTATAAGCTCTTATCGGAAGCGGAGTGTGTTTCCTTTTGAGCATTTTGAATGCCACCGTCTCGTCGAAGACCTGCGGGTTGGTTTTTCCGTCATAATGACTCCTGTATAGAAGTTTTTTCATTCGATACCAGAGATTGCGGTTGATGAAATCGAACCAGGCAGTGTATTCCGCCGCTTTGATCTCCTCGCAGGCGAGTCCTCCCTCGGAGACGGCCCGCCTGAGTTCGTCGGTGCTCTTGAAATTGGTCACTCCCTCCATCTCGTCGTCCAGCTCGTTCGGAAAAGCGATGAAGGCCGCGCCGGACGGCTTCAGGAGTTTCGCGGTGAAGGAGAAGAGGCTCGAGGGCGGTCGAATGTAGTTGAGGGTATCCACGCTGTAGACCGTATCGATCGATCCGACGAACTCGGGCGGCGGATCGTCCCTTGTCACGTCGGCCTTTACGAAGACGACGTTCCCCCGGGTGGATCCGTATGCTTCGAGTGTCTCGATCAGGTCCGCGGCCCGGTCGAAGCCCACGACGCCGGCCACTTCCGAAGCCAGCTTCAGACAACTGTAGCCGGTGCCGACGCCTATCTCGGCTATGCGATGTTGCGGGGAGAGGGAAATATTTTCCGTGATGAGGTCGTGCTTGTAAGTGAGACCCGCGTAGGGAAGGCCATGTCGCAAAAAGCTACCTCCGTACGTCGGCTACACGGGCGGCCTTGCGGAACTCCATCCTGTGCCGGCCGTTCAACTCGATCTCGAATCCCAGGACCGTGTTCTTCGAGCTTCGACCCGAGTACACGAGTTCGCCGTCCTTGAAGACGTCGAATGGTTCCCCGGGAACCAGGTCGAAGAGGAGGAACTTGTAGAGGCCCGTCCCCCCGATCTTGAAATCCCCGCCGTCGAGGGTTTGTTCGGTCCTCGAGAACATGGTCACCCTGCCGGCCACCTTCGCGCCCACGACGTTGGTGCCGTCCACTCGCTCCGCTACGGGCATGGAAGGAGTTCCCGCGAAGGTCGGGTAGAGGACGTGCAGGAACAGGTCGTCGTTCTGCGGCGTCGTGGGAAGCACTTCCATCCTTCCCCAGCCGTAGCAGCATTCGTCGACGTACTCGTGGTTGGCCCCGAACACCCACGAATCGTACGTGAGCTCTCCGCCGATCTTCCTGATCTTGGGATTCAAGGGGAGGAGAGTCTTGCAGAACAATTTGCCTCCCCCGTTCTCGACGCTCACCAGATCGGCCCCGGTGTACTCCCAGATGCCGGGGGCTGTCTGGGTCTCGGAGCCGTTCAGTACGACCGGTTCCTTGAGGAAATGCAGAAGCCAGTACTTCTGCCAGTCGGGGTTCGTGGAGCTTATGCGATCGAAGACGACGACGAACTCGTCTCCCCCCTGGGAGAGGGGGCGGAGGTAGACGAGCTGACGGGTGAAATTCGTGACCCGCCATTGGGGATAAGCCTTGGTCGCGTCGCCCATCGTATAAGTGTATTCCGTCGTGTGCTCGAAACGCGGAGTGGAACCGCAATCGAAGTTGATCCTGTACTTGTTGTAAGCCCATTGCCCCCAATCCATGCCGGTGCTGTTGAAAGGCACCCACACTCCGACCAGGGATCCGGACTGCGTGTATATGGACATCGCCCTTTGGCCGCCGTCGTTCACGGCCGGCTTGTATTGCCAGGTATGCTCCCAGGTGGCGGTTTCATTGGGGTCGTAGACCAGGATCGAGTTGTGGGCGATGGTGCGCTTGTAATAGTTGATGACGTGATCTTCGTAGTCTCCCATGCCGTCGTATGTGCCCGAGTCTATCGCAAGGCCGTTCCGCTTGTGGATCACGAAACTGTTCTTGTCGAGGTGCTGGTGATACTCGAGGTGGGGACCGCCTCCCTGAAAATGAATGAGGGTTCCGTCCGCGGTCCAGTCGCCTTTCATGACGACCGTCCCCGTGCCCTCCGCGTAACACGCGAGAGGCGCCTGGTCCAGCGGGAGTGAATCCTGACTCGGGTTGTAGAAGAGAAAATCCCACATGCTCATCCAGTCCTCGGCCATCTTGTCGGCGGGAGGACGGCTCACCCAGGCCTGGGCGTATTTCGCGTAGTCCGTATTGGAAAGGGCCTCGATGGTTATGAGCCTGCCTATCCTGGCGTACTGCCAGGGCCCGATACCCTGCCTCCCGTCGCCAGTGGGGATGTGTCCGTGATAGTATTTCCCATAATAGTCCCACGCCCTGGGGTACATCGAGAGAAGCTCGTAGAGAAGACGGTCGTGAACGAAGTCGATGCTTCGGAAGAGATCCTCTCCCGTGGCGCTCTTGACGGCCGCCATCCAGCGGACGAGCCTCGACGTTATCTCCATCGCGTAGCCGTTCTCCTCGGCCCAGCCTCCTCCCTTGCCCGTGAACTCGAGAGCGGGCTTGGTGAATCCCCAGCGGTAGTTGCGTATGTAGTCGATGAGTTCCTGGGCGCGCGGGTTGTCCCCGTACGTGGCGTAACCTGAGATCCCCGTTATCATCATTATGTCGTAATTGTAGTTCATCCAGGCGAACTCGTACCATTCGGCCATGTCGTCGTAGGCCTGGTTGACGAAATCTATGATCTGTTGTTTCTGTTGGGGGGTGAGCACGTCGTAGAGCCAATCGAAGGTGACGGCCACTCCGGTGACTGACACCTTGTAGTTGTCCAGATCCTGTGGTACGCCCCTGCCCACTACCGTCAGGGCTTTCTGAATGGCGAGGTCGGCGTAGGTTTGCGCCCGCGTCGGATCGGTGTCGCGGAGGCAGAGGTAAGCCAGGCTCGCGCTCATCGCAAGCGTCGTTTCGCGGTACCAGGTGTACGAGTTGTCGAGGTGAAAGAGCAATCTCTTCCATTGGGGAGTGCCCGCCTGGGCCCGGGCTTTCAATACGGCGAGTTTCTGGGGAGTCAACCATATGCGCGGGTGGTAGGAGACGACCGGCATCTGAGCCCTGGCGCCCGCCGGAAAAAGAACCAGAAGTATCAGAATCAGGAAACGCTTGGCGGTGATACGATTCGACATGGAACTCTCCGTGGGTTTCGCCCGATCAGCCGGTTCACTTCACCGGGAGATGATAACTCAACGAGTCCCGATGAGCAATTCCTGTTCCAGGCCGCCCGGGTGAAAACCCCGAACCGGCCGCGCTTTTACTTGATAAATTCCATGATAGCGAGCCTGCCGAAGCGTCTCAAGGGGGGTATGGCTCCCAGCAGAGCGACGTCGATCCGGTTTATCATTCCGTACAGGCGCCCGGTTCCCACGACCCTCTCCAGGCGGGAGAACAACTGTACCTCCCTGACGTTGAACGACGTGAACGGCCGGGCGAAACTCTCGATCTGCTCAGGGGTGACGGGTTCCTCGTCAGGTGTGATCCTGTTTTCCTTGATGAACGTTTTCACTAGCCGGCTCTGCCTCAAAGCCTGGAACGAGCGGCTCAGGGCGATCGGCTCCTCGAAGACCGCCCGGCCTCCCGGCTTGAGCACACGGTGAATCTCACCGGCGGACAGAGCGATGTCGACGTGGTGGAGAACTCCTTTTCCGAAGACCAGGTCGAAGTGTTCCGATGGAAAGGGAAGAGAATGGATCGACGCCCGAACGAACCTCACTCTGTCGGAGACTCCATTCACCCTGGCTCGTTCCGAGGCGATGCGCGTGAGCGTTTCCGATATGTCCACGCCGGTCACGCGCGCTCCCAGGAGCCCGAGAATGGTCGAGAACTCGCCGTCTCCGCATCCGCAGTCGAGGACCGAGGCTCCCACGACGTTTCCCACTATCTTGAAGAGCAGGTCGACCGGGAGTTTCTTTGCCACATAAGGATTGCGGTAGCGTTCGATGGTCCAGGATCCGATGCACAGTTCCTCGTCCGAGGGCCTCTCCGAGCCGAGAGCCTTTTCGTAGGCTTCGATCTCCTGCCTCTCCCTCCTGTCCGTATCCGTTCGTGCATTCCTATCGTTCACCTTCGGCCACCTCTTCTATTATGCGATAAGTCTCTCTTGCGACGTCGGTCCAACTCCTCATGTTCGTCTCCGCTATGTAATCACGGTCCCACGTGCGTTCGAAAAAGGCTTCTATCGCCGTGGCCATGGCCGCCGGGTCGTCCGGCTCGACCAAGAGACCGTTTCGCCCGTGCTCGACGAGTTCGGGAACCCCTCCGACCTTCGATGCGATCACCGGCGTCCCGCACGCGAGGGCTTCGAGCACCACGTTCGGGCAGCCCTCGTTGCGGCTGGGAAGGCACAGTGCGTCCGCGGCGTTCATGTACATCGGGACGAGTTCGTGGGGAATCGAGCCGAGGAAGGACGTTTCGCCGGAAAGGCCGAGCTTCGCCGCCCGGGCTGCGAAAAGCCCGGTGTGGCTCCCCGTTCCCGCAAGGAGGGCCAGGGGCCGCTCTTCCTCTCCTAGCAGGGAGAGGGCGTCGAGGAGGACGTCGAGCCCTTTCACCGGGTCCATGGTTCCTATATAGAGGAGAATCCTTCTTCCCGGAGGCAACCCGAGCTCGCCCCTGCATTCCACCATTGAACGCCGGGCGAAGACGGATCTGTTCACTCCGTTCAATACGACGCGGCACTTGCTTTCTTCGGCTCCGAGCTCGAGGGCCTTTCTTCGGAGTGAGTCGCTCACGGTCACGACGCGGGCGGCGCCTTCCAGTGTCGCGGTGATGCGCTTGCGAAGCGCGCGGCTTTGCGGCATCAGGTTGAGATCGGATCCGAGTGCGACCACGATGTAGGGCAGGTCGATCTCCGCGGCGAGGCGATGGACGGCGTAGCCGTCGGGGTAGACCCAGTAGCAGAGGATCACGTCGAAGCTTTCGCCGGCGAAGTCTCTTCTGATCGATCGCTTGAGCGCGCGGCTCTCCAGGTATCCGTTCAGTCGCCTTCCCACCACCGGAACGGTGAGAAACGTGGGATACGAGGGCGAGAACTCCATGAGCCGCCCCGGGCGCTTCCCGCCTTCCGACGGTGATCGCTCCTTGCGGATGCCGTCGCGGAGCCTCTCGATCCAGGGTACCGGCGAAATGATCCCGACGTCGGCGAGGCGCGACAGCCCGGCGACGGAATGGTAATTGAAGACTCCGTTCAGGGGAGCCCGGGGGCGCGGAAAGAGACTCGTCACGACGAGCACCTTGAGCCTGGCGGGATCAGGATCGCTTAGCACATTCACGATAGAGGGTTTCATACTCCGCCGTCATTCCTCTCAGGCTGAAGTGCTCGAGTATTCTCGCTCTCGCCTTGCGCCCGAGGTCGGCGCGCAGGGTCTCGTCTTCGAGCAGCATCGCCGTCTTCTCCGCCACCGCCGCCGGATCGCCCGGCTCGACGAGGAACCCGGTCTCCCCGTCCACCACCACCTCCCCGTTGCCTCCCACGTCGGTGACCACGGCCGGAACCTCGCTGGCCCCGGCCTCGAGCAGTGCAAGAGGTATTCCTTCGGTGGTACTGGTGAGAAGGAAAACATCCAAACTTCTCAACAAGGCCGGCACGTCCCCCACGGCTCCGAGGAAATCTATCCTGTCGCGGGAGGGGAGCGACGCGGCCAGTGCTTCGAGTTCTCGCCGGGAAGGCCCGTCGCCGGCCAGGACGAGGCGTACGTCGTCGATCCGGCGCGCCAGGATGTCGAAAGCCTCGATCATCGTCCGCTGATCTTTTTCGGGAGAGAGGCGCGCGACGGTCCCTATCAATCTTTTCCCCGCGGATTCATCCGCGAACCGGCCGGGCCGCGACGCGGGGCGGTACAAATCGGTATCGATACCGTTGTGTATAATGGAGATCTTGCGGACGGGCACTCTCTCTATGTCCCTGGCCACATCGAAGGCGTTCCTGGATACGGTTACGATCCTGGTCGTGAGGAACGAACTTATCCTGTTGAGCAACACCTTGCGGGGCTTGTCCGGCCAATCCCTGCCGTGTTTCGTGTGAACGACGGCCTTGGTGCGGGCGGCCTTCGCCGCAAGGGATCCATAGAAGTGGGCAGCCGCGTTGTGCGTGTGGAGGATGTCCGCTTTGTGCCGCCGCAGCCAGCCGGAGATGGGACGCACGAGCTTCAAGTCCAAGCCCTCCCGCCTGCCGAAAGTCGTTATCTCGATGCCCATCTTCTCGACCTCGGGCGCGAGTTCGCCCGGGCCTTCCAGGCATCCGAGAGTGAGGTCGAACTCGTCCCTGTTCAAGGATCCAAGGAAGCTCACCACCAGCTTCTCCAATCCTCCCAGGTCGAGGTTGAGCACCAGGTGGGCTATCTTGATTCTGGACGACATCCAGGTCCTCACGGAAGCCGGCGATGGACACGCCCGGCGGTTTTGGTATAGATTCTATCGAGTCGGCGTCGAATGCATTCTAGCGCCAAGGTTCTTTTTTTGCCAGTTTATTAGCGGCGGGCGGGGGTGGAAGTACTGGCTTTCGGATGTCGACGCCGTTCGATCCTCATACTCGAGCGAGGTGGCTGCTTGGGAAAGTTCCCCATACTGATGTATCACAGGATCCGCTCGGAGCAGTGCCCGGTGCGGGACGAGGAAGAAGCCCGTTACGCCGTCTCCGCCGACGCTTTCACCGCGCAGATGGAAATCATCTCCAAGCTGGGCTTGCGCGGCGTGTCCGTAAGGGATTTCCTGGCCGAGCGCGGCCGGGGCGCGAACGCGAACGAAGTGGTGGTCATCACTTTCGACGACGGAAACAGGAGCGATTACGTGCATGCCCTGCCGCTGCTCGGGAAGATCGGTTTTTCCGCCACATTTTTCGTTTCGACGAGTCGCATAGGCAAGGACGACGGGTTGAGCGAAGCGATGATAAGGGAGATGAGTGATCAGGGCATGGAGATAGGTTCCCATGGGATGACGCACGCGTTCCTCACGGAGCTCGGCGATGCCGGGCTTGCGCGCGAGTGCGGCGAATCGAGGGCGAAGCTGCGGTCCATAACCGGCATGGAGATAACCGCGTTCGCGCCTCCCGGCGGCATGATCGATTCGCGCGTTTTCTCGGCGCTCGAGGCCCACGGCTACGAGGTCGTCTGCACCTCGCGCTTCGGGTTGAACGGGATCGATTCGCCTCGTTTCGGCCTGAAGAGAATCCCGGTCACCGCGGGCACGGATGAAGGAACGTTTCGTGCAATCGTCGAGCGGTCGGCCTGGCGGTTGTCGCGTCTCTACCTCTATTATTACTTGCGAAGCTCGATCCGCCGGGTGCTCGGGGAGGGGATCTACCGCAACGTCCGAGGCGCCCTTCGGAAATGAATTTCGAAAGGCGCCGCCGCAGCGGAGGTGTCGAATCGGATGAAGATTCTTTTCTGGGTGAGCGTGTCCGCGATCTTCTACGTGTACGCTGTCTATCCCGTGGTGATCTACGTGTGGGGAACTTTCTTCCGCAGGTTCGCCGCCAAGAGTTACGATACGTACCCTCTATCCGTGGTTCTGGCCGTGCGCGACGAGGAGCAGCGCATAGCAGGCAGGATCGAGAACCTCCTCGACCAGGAATATCCACCCGAACTCATCGAGATCATCGTCGTCTCGGACGGGTCCGTGGATCGCACCGCCGAGATAGCGAGAAACTTCGAAGACGAGCGCATAAAGGTGATCGAACTGGATCGCCCCGGGGGCAAGGCGGCGGCGATAAACGCGGGCGTGCAAGCCGCATCCAACGAGATCATAGTCTTCGCGGACGCGAGGCAGGACTTCTCCCGCAACGCCTACGCCGAGCTCGTTTCCATGTTTCACGACGAGAAGGTCGGCGCCGTGAGCGGGGAACTGGTCTTCGTCGAGGGAGAAGGCGGCGAGATGCGGGAGGGCGTCGGCCTCTATTGGAAGTACGAGAAACTGATCCGCCGCAAGGAGAGCGCGGCCGATTCGGTCGTGGGCGCGAGCGGATCGATCTACGCGATAAGGAAGAGCCTGTTCTCGCCGCTCCCCCCGTACACGATTCTCGATGATTTCCTCCTGCCCATGCGGATCGTTCTCAAGGGATACCGCGTGCTCTTCATTCGATCCGCCAAAGCTTTCGATCGCGTATCCCCGAACGCTTCCCGGGAATTCAAGAGAAAGGTGCGCACGCTCGCCGGGAATTTCCAGGCCGTGAAGCTGGAACCGGCCCTGCTCGATCCGCGGAGGAACCGGTTGTTCTTCCAGCTGGTCTCACACAAGCTGGGAAGGCTGTTCGTTCCGTATTTCTGCCTGGCCGCGCTCGTCGCGGATTTCCAGATCGCGGGAGCCTTCTATCGCTTTCTCCTGGTTCTGCAGATTCTCTTCTACGCCTCGGCGCTGCTCAAGTTCACGCCTCTCGGGCGCAAGTCGTGCGGGGGCGTTTTTCGCGTGGCCTGGACTTTCATCGTCTTGAATGCGGCCGCGGTCGGGGGATTGATCGTCTTCGCCACGGGAAGGGAGAAGGCCGTCTGGAGGTAGCCCCGGGGGGTCTGGGGGCTCACAGGTTCCTGATCATTCTCTTGTTCGCAAGCGTTTCGAGAACCCTCAAGGCGAGATCGACGCCGTATCCGGTGCCGCCCTTCGGCTTGTAGGAAACCGCATTGTTGTCGCTCAGGAAGGGCCCCGCGATGTCTACGTGGGCCCATGGGATGTCTTCCGCGAACCGCCCGAGCAGAGCGGCCGCGCTTATGGTCGATCCGTCCCTTCCCGCGAAGTTCTTGTAGTCGGCTATGTCGCCCTTCACCTTCTCGGAGAACGCCTCAGTGAGCGGCAGCTGCCAGACGGGTTCGCCCGCCTTCCTGCCTTCTTCGACTATGACGTTCACGAGCTTCTGGTTGTTGCCCATGACGCCGGCGATCTCCTTGCCGAGGGCTATCACGCAAGCGCCGGTCAGGGTGGCGAAGTCGATGATCGCCCTGGGCGCAAACGATCCGGCGTACGAGATCGCGTCCGAGAGAATCAACCTCCCCTCCGCGTCAGTGGAAAGGATCTCGATCGTCTTGCCGCTGTAAGTGGTGATTATGTCGCCGGGTTTGAGGGCCCTTTGCCCGGGCATGTTCTCGACGCACGGGATGATCGCCATTATCTGCAATGGGATCTTCAGTCTGGCCGCCGCCGCGATCGTGCTCATCACCAACGCTCCCCCCGCCATGTCTCCCTTCATCTCGTCCATGTGTTCCCAGGGTTTGAGCGAGATTCCTCCCGAATCGAATGTCACGCCCTTGCCGACGAGGCAAATCAGCAGGAGCCTGTTCTTGTTGCGGTTGTAGTGGAGGATTATGACCTTGGGTTCCTCGGCGCTGCCCTTGGCCACTCCGGCCACCCCCCCCATCTTCTTTTTCTTTATTTCTCCTATTCCGAGGATCCTGCAATGCAGGTTGAACCGGCGGGCGAAGCTCTTGGCCTTCGCAGCCATCTGGGACGGGGTGAGTTCGTTCGCCGGCGTGTTGACCATGTCCCTGACTTCGATGATGTGCTCGGCGACGAGTTGCGCCCTCGAGGCCGCCTTGGCCAGCGGGCGCCTGTCGCGCGACGTCATGACGGTCAATTCCTCGATGCGCGTCGGTTTCTTGTCATCGGCCTTACGGGAGAAGGAGTACGCGGCGAGCGCGAAGCCCTTGATGAAGGCCCCGAGGAACTCGGCCAGGGGGACCTTGGAGAAAGACTCGTTGCAGAGCAAGTGGCAGTGCTCGAACTTCCTTTTTTGCAGGAGCTTGGAAGCGTTCCCGGCCGCCTGCATTACTTTTTCCGGCTTGAACTTGGCGCGTTCACCCACTCCCAGGAGAAGGAGGTTGGCGGGACCCGCCTCACCGGGCACGGCCACGAGAAGGGTCTCTCCGTTGTCGGGAGCGAAGATCGATCTACTCAGGTAGTCCTTGATGATTCCGCCGCAGGCGGCGTCGATTTTTTTCATGGGGCCGCGTGAAACGCTGGTTTCCTTGAAGAGCGGGATGATGATGGTTTCTTCCTTGCCCGTGAATTCGACTGAGGAAAAGGAGATTTTTCTTATCATGACAACTCCATCGGGAAAATGAATTGGATAAGGATGCAGGGTGCGCTCAAGACTGCGCAGCGGAATCGTCGCCCGCCGGTGCGGGGTCGCCGCCCGTCTCCACTATCGCGCCCGTCGGGCACGCGGATACGCACAAAAAACAATTATTGCACAGGTCCTCTTCGAAGACAAGCTCCAAAGAGCGCAGAAGCAGCGCCTCGGTGGGACAAACCGCCCCGCAGGCGGCGCAGCTCAAGCACTCTTCGCGGCGTATGATTATTCTTCGCGTTCCCATAACGACGCCCCGGCCTTGATAAACACTCCGGGCAGGCTGGAAAATGCGTTCCGGAACAGCCCCGCGTAATCGATACTCCTTGGGTCCATGCCGGACGAAGCGGTTCCGAGTACTCCGATGACGGTGTCCATCTCCCTGTCGCTGAGCCGGGCGAATACGCGCCGCAGGAAGGCGAACCTGTCGATCGTCCTCCCGTTGCGCTCGTACCACCTACGGTCGAAGGCTCCGAGGCTGCGGGCGCTGAGGTCTTGGCGCGCGAACGAATCGATGATCACTGGCGCGGCTTCCTCGGCGCTCTCCAGGGAATTCATTATCCCTCCACCGGAGAAGGGGTTGTTGTGTCCGGCGGCTTCACCTGCGAGGAGGAGGCCGTCAGCGACCACGGACGCGGGGGTCTTGATGCCCGACGTCGCTCCCGCGATGACTCTTACTATCGCGGCCGATGGAAAGTTCGCTGCCATGAAATCGTCGAGGTAGTCTTTCGCCGTTCGGCCTCCGGCCATGGAGGGAATGACGCCGACTCCCACGTTGGCGCGCCCCTTCCCCTTGGGGAAGACCCAGGCGTAGCCTCCCGGCGCGATGCTCCTGCCCGCGTGGATCCATATCTCGTCGTCGGGGAACCCCGGACCCTCCATCAGATACTGGGCGCAGGAATGTATCTGCGAAATGGTCAGGGGGTGCTTGAGGCCTGCCCATCTGCCGACGTACGACTCCACGCCGTCCGCGCCGACTGTGAGCCGGGCCTTGATCATGTAGGTCGCGTTCCGCGCGTGATCCAGGATGGTCGCTCCGGCGAAGCGCCCCTTGTCACGGCACAGCCCGGTCACTTCGTTGTTCGTCCTGATCTCCGCTCCCGCCTCCTCGGCCCGAGCGGCCAGGGCCTGGTCGAAGAGGTCTCTTTCGAGCACGAGTCCCAATCCCGGCGATCTTCTCGCCAGGGATTCTCCCCCGGGCGCGGTCAGACGAATCCC
This sequence comes from uncultured bacterium, assembly GCA_964464035.1. Lineage (GTDB taxonomy): Bacteria > Krumholzibacteriota > Krumholzibacteriia > WVZY01 > WVZY01 > CAYXEN01. The sequence continues at coordinate 13,785 of CAYXEN010000052.1, forward strand.
GTTCACTTCGGCCGCGATCCATTTCGAGTCGATGGGTATGAAATGCGACAGTTCTTCCGCGCTCCCGGTCGCTTCGGCGCAGCGTACGGGCACTCCAACGCTGGGGCGTTTCTCCACCACGATCACGCGGAGTCCCGCCTCGGCGAGGCGGCGGGCCAGCATGCCGCCGGCCACTCCGCATCCCGCGATGAGGACATCGGTTTCTTCCACGTGAGTATCGGGTACCATCCGGTACGGTCCGGAGTCAGAACGCCTTCAAGACGCCTACGTTCAAGACGAAGCCGGTGTAGTCGACCAGGAAGTTTATCTTCCTCGTTTCGGTGGCGCTCACGTTCACGTCGAGAGGGAAACGGCTCTGGGCTATGTGATAGCGGGCTTCCATGTTGAAGGCGAAAGTGTTGGTCACATAATAGAGGGCTCCGACTACGCCCTGGATGCCGGCTTCCATGCTCCATTTGGTCACCTTGACGGTGGGGCGGACCACCGTGCTGTCGGACGGTGAAGGAGGGCTCGACCACTCGTCGACCGCGTCTTCCTTGTAGACGGCGTGCGGTATCCATGCGCTGAAACCGCCGCCCACGTAAGGCTGGAATTCGTTGACAGATGCATCGGTGAAGAAGTACAAGGCGTCCCCCGAGATGCTGAAGAGATCTACGTTGAACCGGCGTTTGAAGGTCCTCAACGGGTACGGCGCCGTCCCTACGGAGGGAACGCTCTTGCCGTTGCTCTCCGAGCGGAGGAATGCTATGGAAGCATTGGCTCTCACCGCCAACTTGGGATGGAGCTTGACCGTGTACGATCCGTCCAGCTGTATCGAATTGCTGAAATCATCGTCGAACGCCTGGATGCTCGGGTCTTTTCTCTTGTCACTCAGGAAGCCATACATTTCCCCGTTCGTCGCACCTCCGAAAAACCCGATCCTCAATGAAATAGATCTCTTGGGTATGGGGCCGTAATACTTGGCCGGTTTGAGGATCGGGCCGGCGGCGGCGCCCAGCGCCGCGGAGGCGAGTATGAAAAGGGCGCAGATCAATGAGACTAGCGACTTCATCAGCTTCTCCTTTACGCGCGACCGGTTGCTTGCTTCCGGTTCCCGGAGGATTCCGGAGCCCGGAATCGGTGGACATGGGTTTTACAGCGGTCTTTCGAGAGAGAAATCAATACCATTGGAGCTCAAGCTGCCGATCAGAAGTGAAACGGGGTCTCTTACTTATAGAATGGCAATTTTGGTTCGGTTTTACAAGAATTTCTTTTATGCTTGTTGACATGCCGGGTTGCAACCGCGATTTTCATGTTAGTGTTATGGCTTGACATAATTCATTTTAGCTGATAAAGTTCGTAGAGCATTCTAGGGAAGGTTGCCTGGTTTGAAGAACTTGATATTCGTGTGTTCGGGGAACACATGCCGCAGCCCGCTCGCCGAGGGAATTGCGAGGAAGCTGTTTCCCGGGAAGTTGCTCGAAAAAATCAATGTTTCGTCGGCCGGCACTTCGGCCCTTGAAGGGCTCCCCGCGTCCTCCATGGCTATCAAGGTAGCCGAAAGGAACGCAATCGACCTCACTGCCCACAGGACCAGGCTCCTCACGAAATCTCTCATAGATCAGGCGGACCTGATCTTGACCATGACGGAGCAGCACCGCAGGACAACGGGCATCGTCGAGCCTTCCGCACTTGCATATACGCACCTGCTGAGCGAATTCTGTGACGAGGTCGAGGGTGATATCCAGGATCCGGTGGGAATGGGGCTCGACGCCTACGAAGAGACTTTCTCCGTGCTCGCGAAGTGCATAGAGGGGTTGAGAGGGAAGCTGGAGGATTACAAGGGATGGAAGAAGTAGCTAGTCTAAAAGAGGGAAGGTGAACGATGGCGCTGGAAAAGACCAAGAAAATATGGATGGACGGGAAGCTTGTCGATTGGGACGATGCCAATATACATGTGTGCTCCCACGTGATTCACTACGGGTCGTCGGTCTTCGAAGGAATGAGATGCTACAAGACTCCCGAGGGGGCGGCCGCTTTCAGGCTGGAATCGCACGTCAAGAGGCTCTTCGACTCGGCGAAGATTTACCGCATGGACGTGCCTTACACGATCGACGAGTTCAGCGACGCGATCCTGGAAACGATCCGCGTCAACGAACTCGAGGAGTGTTACATCCGCCCGGTCGTCTACCGCGGGTACGGCGAACTCGGGGTGAATCCTTTTCCCAACCCCGTCAATGCTTTCGTCGCGGTCTGGAAGTGGGGCAAGTACCTGGGAGCCGAGGCCCTCGAGAACGGGGTCGACGTTTGCGTCTCCTCGTGGAACCGCATAAGCCCCAACACCCTTCCCGCTCTCGCCAAGAGCGGGGCGAACTACATGAACTCGCAACAAATCAAGATGGAAGCGATAAAGAACGGTTACGCCGAGGGCATCGCTCTCGACGTGGCCGGCTACGTCAGCGAAGGGAGCGGTGAGAACATTTTCATCGTCCGCGACGGCACGCTCTTCACGCCGCCGCTGGGAGCCTCGGTTCTCCCCGGCATCACCAGGGATTGCGTCATCAAGCTGGCGGGAGACCTGGGCTTGGATGTAGTGGAGCAGGCGATCCCCAGGGAAGCTCTCTACATCGCGGACGAGGTTTTCTTCACCGGCAGCGCAGCCGAGATAACCCCGATACGCAGCATCGACAAGATCCAGATAGGTGAAGGAAAGCGCGGCCCGGTGACACAGAGGCTCCAGGAGAGATTCTTCGGCATACTTTCATGCGAGATCGAGGACAAATACGGTTGGCTCACTTACGTATACGCGTAGGGGCATCCTCGCGGACGCGTTCGCAAACCAGGGAGACTGCATAGCATGATCATCGCGCTCGGTTCCGATCACAACGGCGTCAAGTTCAAGGAAGCGTTGAAGAAACACCTCGAATCACTCGGACACGAATGTGTGGACGTGGGCTCGCACGGGGAGGAAAGAGTCGACTATCCCGACTTCGCTTTCAAGGCGGCGGAGATGGTGTCGCGCGGCGAAGCCGATCGCGGGATTCTCGTCTGCGGTTCGGGGATAGGCATGTGCATGGCCGCCAACAAGGTCGAAGGCATCCGCGCCGCCCTCTGTCTCAACCCGGATGCTTCCAGGTTGAGCCGCGCCCACAACGACGCCAACGTTCTCACCCTCGCCGGTTGGCAGACCGAGAGGGACGATATATTCGAGATCGTGGACAATTTTCTCACCACCGGGTTCGAGGGCGGCAGGCACGCGCGCAGGGTGGACAAGATCATGGCGTACGAGAAAAATCGGCGGGAAGGGGCGAAATGATGGAAAAGGGCTTCGAGATGTTGAGAAGAGTCGATCCCGAGGTGGCTTCGGCCATTCTGGGAGAAGCGGAGAGGGAGCACGGGCAACTTGAGATGATTGCTTCGGAGAATTTCGTCAGCCCCGCGGTCCTCTCGGCGATGGGGTCGGTGATGACCAACAAGTACGCCGAGGGGTATCCCGGCAGGAGGTACTACGGAGGATGCACCGAGGTGGACAAGGTGGAGACGCTCGCCCGGGAGCGCGCGAAGCAGCTCTTCAGCGCCGAGCACGCCAACGTCCAGCCCCATTCCGGCAGCCAGGCCAACATGACCGCCTACTTTTCTTTTCTCTCGCCGGGCGACAAGATCATGGGCATGAGCCTTTCCCACGGCGGGCATCTCACGCACGGTCATCCGGTCAACTTCTCGGGAATGTTCTTCGAAGTAGTGTCCTACACGGTGGATCCCGAGACGCGCACGCTCAATTACGACACGCTCGAGAAGCAGGTTCTCGAGGAGCGTCCCAAGCTGCTCGTCGCCGGCGCGAGCGCCTATCCGCGCGTCATCGATTTCAAGAGGCTCCGCGAGATATGTGATCGCGCATCGGCGGTCCTCATGGTCGACATGGCTCACATCGCGGGTCTCGTCGCGGCAGGCATCCATCCCAGTCCCGTACCCTACGCCGACGTCGTGACCAGCACCACGCACAAGACCCTGCGCGGGCCGCGCGGCGGTCTC
>CAYXEN010000052.1:17895-19274 GCA_964464035.1 uncultured bacterium
ACCGGCAAGAAGGCGGAAAAAGCCCTGGAGAAAGCGGGGATAACGGTGAACAAGAACACCGTTCCCTTCGACAAGAAGAGCCCTTTCGTCACCAGCGGGATCCGCATAGGCACTCCCGCCCTCACCACGCGGGGGATGAAGGAGAAAGAGATGGAAGAGATAGGCATGATGATGTGCAAGGTTCTGGAGAACGTGGATGACGAAGCGGTCATATCGGAAGTGCGGAAGGAAACCAGGCGGATGTGCGAGTCATTTCCGCTCTACGGCGAGTACCGGAAGTAGGTTCGCTCCCGCCCGACGGGTCGGCGCGGCTCCAAATGCACGAACTTTCAGCGATAAACACCATCAAGGCTCTTTCCCTCGTTCACACCGACAGTCGAATCCGCACCAAGAACGAGCTTTTCGGATGTTCCCCCGCGGGAGGTGATGAGATTTGAAATGCCCCGAGTGCGGATACATGGAGGACAAGGTCGTCGATTCCAGGGCCACCAAGGAGGGTGAGGCCATAAGGAGGCGGCGGGAATGCTTGAAGTGCGGACGCAGGTTCACGACGTACGAGTACATCGAGCACGTTCCGGTCATGGTCGTGAAGAAGGACGGGCGCAGGGAGCTCTACGAACGTGAAAAGCTTCTCACAGGATTGCTCAAGGCGTGTGAGAAGCGGCCGGTCTCGAGGGAGCAGCTCGAGAAGCTGGTCGACGAGGTGGAGACCGCCGTGTTCGGCAAGTTCAAGAGCGAGATCAAGTCGAGCGAGCTCGGCAACCAGATAATGGACAGGCTGCAGGCCATCGACGAAGTCGCCTACGTTCGTTTCGCGTCCGTGTATCGCCAGTTCAAGGACGTGAACCAGTTCATGAGCGAATTGAAGGATCTGCTGGCGAAGAGCGGAAAGGACGCGGCTTCGGGAAGCGAGAAGCCCAAGAAATGAATCCGGACCATGACACCGGATCCAGGCTCCTGAGAATCCGGGGCCAAGGAGGTGAACCATGAGAAGAGCGAGAGTGACGGGCGGGTTCGTAATAATCGTATCTTTGCTGCTGCTCGGGGGAAGCGTCCCGGTATCGGCCCCCGCGAAGGCGGAGAAGAAGGTGTTTCACGCGGGCTACGGTTTCGAACCCGGGGAGACCGACAAGTTCAAGATGGAATTCAACCAAGAGATGGAGGTGCAAGGTTCGTCGATCGTCGTTCTAATCGACATGGAAACGACGGAGAAGTGCGTCGAGGCGCTCGGTGACACCCTCTTCAAGATGGAACTCACCATAGACAAGATCGAAGCCTCGATTCGCAGGAACGACAAGTTGCTGGACAGCGACGTCAGCGATCGCATGTCCGGCCAGACTTTCACTTTCGATTTGACGCCCAAAGGCGATACGCGGAAC
>CAYXEN010000053.1:0-12911 GCA_964464035.1 uncultured bacterium
GGGGAGGGGGGGGGGGACAATACGCGCGCACGACTTGCTTACCAACAGCCTAGAGAGAGAGTGCGCACCCACTCTGCCTCCACCACGTGGAACGGGACGGTGCGACGTGAAACAACGCCCCGCGCCGGCCGGCGCCCCGGTAGAGGAAGAAACGCCTCTCCCATGCTCCGAGAATCACGCCTTCGCCCGCCCGGATCTTGAAGTCGCCGGCCATCAGCCTTGCGCGGCCGCCCAGCGAGAGCGACAGGAAGCCGGCGAGATCACCATCTCTCGCCCTCACCCCTCCCAGAACCCCGCTGGGGAGATCGAAGCGGATTCTCGAATCATTGCGATACCCGCGGATGATCTCGATGTCGATCGATCGGCCGTCGATCCTCCGCGCATGCGCGCGTATCATGCCCGAACCCGCGAGGAAGAATGCGAGGATGAGGGCCGGGCGCAGGATCCTGAGCATCCCCGCTCCCATCCTAGCGCCTCCAGGCGATTGCCGCGCCCTCGCTCATCCCCAGGAAGGGGTGCAGGAGAACCATGGTCGTGACATCGAACCCGCCCAGGCCGACCTCCAAGGCCCCCTTCATCATTCCCGAGCCGTTTTCGTAACCGAGGATGATCGATGAGCGACGCGAAAGCCCGAGGATGCAGCAACAGCCGACGCTCTTGAAACCGGCTCGATCGAAGAAGAGAGATGCGAAGAGACCCGCTTTCGACGACGAGCGCCAGCCGAGGAAAGTCGATGCCCGGATCCCCCCGCTCCTTTCCGAAGCGCCCGGGATGAAAGAGAACGTGTAGCCCGCCGATACACTGCGAGTGAGCCGAGCATGCAACCTGCACCCGACTTCGATGGAGGATTCACGCTCGAATCCCTTGAGCTCGAGCGTACCGTACTCGAAGCCGGCCTCGAACGTGACTGAATTTGTGGGCCCGAGCTCCAGGCGCGGCGAGAAGCCGTTCTCCCCTCCGAGCGGAGAGCGAAGGAATGATCCCGCCAGGGACAGGGCGAGAGAAGAGTAACAGCGGCGGACGTAGAATTGCCCGAGCTGCAACCCGCTTTCCTCGTAGAGAAAGATCTCGCCCGCCTCGAAGAACCAGCCCGCGCCGCCACGGGAGGATGCATCCGCCACCGGGTCGATCGGAAGATAAATCCCCCTCGGCAGGGCGTAATCACGCATGCGCGCCCTCGGATAGAAAATCCCCGCCTCGACGTTGCCAGCGGGGAAAAGCGCTTCGAGGACAACCGGGACCAACGCGGCCGTGATGCGCAGCCGCTTCATTCCTGCATGAATACTACCGCGTCTTCTTCTCGCCACAACCGACCACCACCCTTTCCACACTTTTCCCCGAACGTCCTTCATAGCGGTACACGCATGCAAGGACGTACAATCCCGGCATCACCGGCTCACCGTCGTCGTCTCTCCCGTCCCAAACGAAGACACACGGCAGGATCCCCGCCGATCCCAGCCCCCTGATCCGCACCCCGTCCAGATCGAATATGTCGGCCGTCACTTGCACGACTCCATCACGGCCGGGAACCTCGATGATCATTCTCTCGCCGCCCAGCTCGATGGGATTCGGACTCACGTTCACGCGGGGTCCCTCGGGAGGTCTTGCAAGAGTCACACTGTTGCGCTCGCCCGGAGTCCCTCCACTCACCCCTTGCGAGAGCATCCACACGTGCTCCCCCCCGCCGGGATAGACGTCTACCCTCTCCAGGCTCCTTCCACGGTCTTCGCTTTGCTGCGGAGGGAAGGAGACGCCGTCGACGAGCAGCCCGGCGAAGTCGTACACGAGGACCGAGTCGGCCGGCCCGTTCGATCCGGTATGATTCAGATAAGGCCAATTTCCCGCGAGCCCCACGACCCTGTCAGCGTCGAGACTCGGGAAGCACGCGAGGAGGGCGTCCTCGTCGCTCGTCAGCACCAGATATCCCCCGGGCGCGAGCACGGCGGAGTCGTTCGTGACGAGGGCCGGGGCGTGGGACGAATCCCTGAGCTTCCACCGCCTGACGTCGATTTCGCCGCCGCCCGCGTTGAACAATTCCACGTATTGAACGCAATCGCCGCTCGGGTAACTCATCACTTCGCTCACTGACACCGGCGGGGAACCGCAGCGCACCGTGATCGATAAGGTGTCGTTTCCGGGCCTCTCGTCGCCCGAAAGCGAGGAAACGACGGAGAGAAAATGGTAACCTTCGTCCAGGAGAAAACTTCTCTCCGTCATCAGGGTCTCGGCCGACGCCAGCGGGGCATCGTTCGTGAATGAATCAATGGGACCCACGTTATATGCACTGGAGTCCCTGACGACAACGACCGCTTCTCCGGCCGGCAAGTCCTCGGAACCCCGGTTGACCATCCCGAAACGAAAGTTGAACGGCTCGAAGTGAGCCGTCGTCCTCTTCATCGCGCGGGGAACGACGGGAGCTACGTCTCTATGCGGAGTGTTGAAACATCCCGGGCTGGGAACGAGGCCATGAAAATCGCCGGCGTTGTCGTCCGTGTCTCTTCCATCGGGAATGCGACCCAGACTCGAACCCGGCTCCACGCTTCCTGCACTCTTCCCCTCACAATAGGCGGGATCCTCGAGATCACCGTACGCCACCAAATCGACTTCGAGCCCCCGCCGGAGAAGCCTCAAGGCTTCCGGACCGTTCTGCAGGCCGAGCTCGGCGATTGCATCCGGCGCAGGGAAGACGAGCGATCCGCCGATGGTATAGAGCTCCCCGGACTGGAGAGAGTCCGACGGGCCGCCCGACCACACTGAAGCCCAGCCGTTGGAGGAACCGTTGTGAAACTGCAGCGACAAGTCACCGAGCGCAACGGCCTCCGGCCCGGTATTGATCAGTTCGACGAACTCGTGACCGGAGTCCGACCCGGGATGATCGTAGTAGATCTCGTTGATCACGACTTGCGCCGGGCAGCATTCCGGAAGAAAAAGGAGAAGAGCAATGATCGAAAAGGAAGCAGATCTTGGGGCAAGAAAACGGATCGAATACTTCAAACACCACCACATCCACACCACCTCCCACTTCGGCTACTCTATCATGTCCCCCCCGTCATGTAAATATATTTTCTCCCCGTCAGATCATGCCGGCGCGTTTTCTCGCGATCCATTCCGCGCCGAGCAACATCGTCACCACCGTGAATACTATCGCACTCGTCCTGAGAGGGATCTCACCCACCGCCCGGTGAACCCTGCGCTCGAGTCGCAAACCGTCGGCGAGGTCGGCGGCGTTTCTCCAGTCGCTGTACGCGGCTTCGGTCCTACGGGCGACATCGACGAGATACTTCCTGTTCTGGATCATTTCGCGGTATTCCACGGAGATGCGTGAGATCTTTATTCTCGAGGGAGAAGAATTCAAGCGACGACCTCGAACGAGCGCTTCGCCCCTGAGACGATACGTCCCCGGGGGAAGAGACGCGATCCTGGCTTTGAAGCGCGTGCTCCTCGGATCCTCCCTGTGCATGGGTATCATCTGATAGGGGATCTCTTCGCCTCCCTCGGCCACGCGGGAGACCTCCAACTTGACCGGCACCCCGGTGAGCGCCTGCATCCTCTGGTCGAAGAGTTCAGCATATACGACGACCGCCTCGCCCGCCTCGTAGACGTTCTTGCGGACAGTCAGCGAGAATCTCCCCGCTTCCTCCCCCCTGGCCAACACGTCCAGCAGGCGCGACATGAGCTCGTCGTAGACGGGGCGGTCTTCAGCGAGAAACTTCCAGCGCCAAATCGGCCCCGCGGCGAGCAGCGCCACCCTCCCCGCACCCGCTTCACCGTAGGCGAGGACCGGCGAGGCGCCTTCGGCCGTTTCGAGAAGGATCCTCGCGCCGGGCTTCGCCTTCAGGCCGGAGTGAAACCCGAGGAAAGGCGCCCTTTCCTGCCACTCCGTCCTGGAGAGGATGGGAAGCAGGTCCGAGGTGACGGGGTGCATCGAGGCATCCTTGCCGGGAAGAACCTCCGTGTAGCGCAGCTTGAACCTGATGGGAGGAACGCCTGCGAGCGGGAGAACGGCCTCGAGATCACGCCAGGCAGACGCCATCTCGTACAACGATCTTCGCCCGGGAAGAGCCAGCAATCCTCCGGAGCCGTTTTCCACGAAGTCGGCGAGGGCCGCCGCGTCATCTGCGGTCGGGAAATCATCGGCGAGCGAACCCAATACGACGAGATCGTAGTTCGGCAGAAGCTTTCGAAACTCGCCCGGATCCTTGAGAGCGATCGATCCGGAATGAGAACTCAAGCCGCTCATGACGTCGAACGAATACATCTTCTCGCGCTTGAGCAATCGGGTGATGAAATGAAGTTCCCAGTCCGGGGACATGGATACGACGAGAACTTTCACTTCGGCCTTCTCGGCATCGATCACGATTTCGCGCGAGTTGTTGGCTCGCTCGAAGTCTTCCCCCTTGACGTCCGCAGCGAGAAGGTAGTTCTTCCTTCCCTCCTTGGTGATCGGGATAGTCATCTTCTCGGTCACGCTGCGCTTCCCGGAAGGAACGACCACGTCCTTCCCGAAAATCTCGTCGCCCCCGTCGAGAAGGCGCAAGCGTACTTTCTTGCTCTTCGTCCCCGACGCGGACAGGACCACCTTTATGGTCGTCTTCGACGGTACCCGGACTATGGCGTTGTAGTCCACGTCCCTGATGCCGACATCCTCGGGGGGAAGGGTGTCGCCGAATCCGACGGTGAATACCGGCACCCCGGGAAGTTCCGGAGAACGCAGGCCGGGAGACGTCTCGACCCCATCGGAGAGAACGACTACGGCACAGAGGTTCTCGCCTTCGAGCTTGTCGCTCAGCTCCAGAAGCGAATTCGCTATATCGGTCCCCTGCACGGGAGCCGGCACCGAGTCCCCTGCTTCACATATGATCGCATCGGAGAAGTAATACTCGAGAACGGTCGCGCCCCTGGATCTCAGGGTCGCAGCCAGGCGCTCGGCCACCTTCCCGGCCGCTTCGAAGCGGCTCGAGCCTCGCCCCTCATCCCACGCTTCCGCCGGGAGATCCATGCTCTCCGATCGGTCGATCAAAATCGCCACTATCGGCGTCTCCGTGACGGTTTGCCTGCGGGAGCACTTCGGGTCGGCCAGGAGGATCACGAGAATCACCAGCGCCGCGCCTCTCAGGGCCGTGAGGAATATCCTCAGGCGTTTCGATATTCCCGGAATGGTGCCGCGGTAAGCAATGAACGCCACCGCAAGCACTGCGGCGATGATTGGAACAAGGAGGATTTTCATTCTTCTCCGAATAGTCGACGGCACTCAGAGGGCGGTTTCCTCCAGGGGGAATCGTGCACGCCGAACGCCGACAAGCGGAAACACTGCAGAAAGCATCGCAAAGGGAAATATACCGGAAGCAAGGGGGGAATCAAAGTCAAAACAGAGGTTACGAGGCCGGCTCGTCCTCCAGGTCGGAATCGACGTGTTTGTTGGAAGCGAACGCATCGACCGCTTCCTCGCGCGTTCGGTAGGATTCCAGGATGGATTGGAATTCGAGAAGCTCGAAGACTTCGTAGACGTCGGGTATCATGCCTGCGAGCTTGAGATCACCGCCGTTGTTTCTGATCTCCTTTATCTCACCTATGAAGATGCCCCACCCGGCCGAGCTGATGTAGGTGACCCCGGAGAGATCCACGACTATCTTGTATTTCTTGTCATTCAAGAGCGAGTAGAGGGCGTTTTCCAACTCGCCGGCCGTCGTCGTATCCAGGTAGCCGCTGACCTTGAGAATTGTCACATCCTTGTTGCTTTTCGCAGTTATGACACTGACCACGATGCCGTGAACAGCCATCAAGTTACCTCTGTGGATTGCTTTTGGTTAGGCGACCCTAGCGACCCGTCTGACCCTCTGGTTCGGTGGATTCGGAACTTTTTGCCGAGGTGAAAGCCTGGAGGGCCTCCTCCTTGGTCGCATAGGGTTTCAAGATATTATTGAACTCCAGAAGGTCGAAAACTTCCCTGACCTCCGGCTTCATGGCGGCGAGCTTGATGTCTCCACCGTGGCTCCGGATGCGCTTGATCTCGCTGATGAAAATGCCCCAGCCAGCTGAACTTATGTAGGTTACGCCGCTGAGATCCACTGCGATCTGGTAGCAATCATCATCGATGATGCGTTCCAGAGCCTCCTCGAGAGTAGAAGCGTTGGTGGTCTCTATGGTTCCCTTAAGCGAAATGAGAACCGTAGGATCGCCGTTTTCGATCCTTTCCTCTGAAATTATCAGCTTTTCCATTTATCACCTCTCCCACGTTCATTTAGCAAAACTCAGTCCAAAAGGGCTTTCAACAGGAAGTGAATACCTTGCCTGTCGTTCACTACCAGCTTGAGATTCTTCTCGGCCCGCTTGAAATTCCGGTTGATCTCCAGTGCTTTCTTGAAAGACTCATTGGCCTTGTCGATGAATAGCTTGCACTTAGCCGTATAGAGCACGCCGAGGTCGTTCTGCCTGTCGGCGTAGTCGGGATTCGTCTCGAGCTCGCGAATCGTTTTTTCTATGTAACGATCGATTTCCTCCTCCGTTATGCTCTCCGAGTTGAACTTCAATATCAAGTAGAGATCGAGCGACAGGTTGTTCGTCGCAACCTTGGCGTTCTCCTCCTTGATCATGGCCAGAATGTCGTATGCCGCCTCGTATCTCTCGGCCGCTATCGCCTTGAGCGCTTCCTGGAATTCCGGGGTATCCAGAGAGGGCTTCAACTGCAACACCATGTCCAGGATCTTGCGGAGCTTCGGAGCAAGGTTGCGTGACAGCTCGAAGTCCTCTTTTTCCATGACGTTGAGGCAGAGCGCGACCGCCAGGTTGAGGAAAGCATCCTGGTAGTAGCGGTTCAGCTCGATCGCCTGCTCGAACGCCTTCACCGCGTCCCTGCACTTCTTCATGCGCAGATACGTACAACCTAGATCGTTGTAGAGGTCGGGGTAATCCGGCGTGAGTTCTATGCCTCTCTTGAAGGACTTTATCGCCTTCTCGCAATCCCCCACGGCGAGGAGACAATTGCCCAAGATGGAGAAAGCGCGGGAGTCCTCCATACCCAACTTCACGGCCCTCACTATCTCGGCCATCGCTTCCTTGAAAAGGCTCTGGTGGTACAAGGCCTCCCCGAGTTTCAAGTGAGCCTTGGGATCCTCCATCTTCTTCAGCTTCTCCCTGATGCCTAGAAGGGAGTTTATCCGGCTCCTTCGCTCCTCGTGGCACTGCCGAACGAGAGTCCGGAGTTCATCGGCCGCGAGGGAAGGTTCATAGCGCTCTATCTGCTTGGATAGAAGCTCCCCTTCATGGAACAGAGACGTAACCACGGACCTCTGGGCCTCGACGAGGTTCGTTTGCAGATAGTACTTGCGCCCGTGCGCCGTTATTTCGCTTCTGTGTTCGTAGCCCGCCATTGCAATCCCATCCATGGTGAGGCCGAGATATTGCGCTGGATTCCAATTTTAGATTAAAAGTCTTCCGGCGACAAGAGCGTGATGGCTATTCTGATCAATTCATTCCTGGAGAAGTCGCCCTTGCCTTCCAGGGACAGCTTTTTTCTCAAATCGTCAAGCTTTTTTATGTTGGAAGGAGTGAGCTTGACCCTCACTTCCACCTCCCGCGGTTTCGACCCGGCGCCGACCGCCTTGCCCTTGATGAGCTTACGCAACGCCGACGACGAATCCTTGTCCACCGGAGCGTCGAACAGATCACGTCCCAGTGATTTCTTCTTCTTGCTTGGCACGTCTCAGGAACTCCTCGGTGAATTGGTAATAATCGTACGCCCCCCGTGACAGGGGAGAGTATTCGAATATCGTCTGGTTGAAACTCGGAGCTTCGCGCAGCGACGTATTCGTCCGGATGACCGTATCGAAGACCTTGTCGGGGAAATGCTTCTTCAGAGTCTCCAGCACCTCTCGAGACAACCTCGTCCTCGAATCGTAGAATGTCGGGAGGATTCCCATGATCCCCGTCTTGCTTTCGGAGTAGGAGTTTATCTCTTCTATTATCTTGATGGTCTGGCTCGCCCCGGCCTGTGCGAGAAAATCCATGCTGACGGGAATTATGACTTCGTCCGAGTACACTATGGCATTAATGTTTATCAGATTTATGGTGGGAGAGCAATCGCAGATGACTATATCGCAGCCGCGAACGTTCTTGAGGGCTCTTTCCAGCCTCTTCTCCCTCCTCTTCTGGCCGGCGAGGACCATCTCGATCTCGGCCAGGTCCCGGCCGCCGGAATCGACGACGAAGAGGTTCCTGCGGACCTCGACCACGTCGACTTCCCCGTACTGGAGGAGATCGCACAACGTCTTGTCCGCCTTTACGTCGAAAGCTATGGCGACGTTGCGTTGAGCGTCACAATCGATGAGCAGAACCCTCTTGCCGCAAAGCGCGAGGCCGTGCCCGAGATTGATCGCGGTCGTGGTCTTTCCGGTCCCACCCTTCGATGTTATCACGGCTATCTTCTTCACGAAATGAGATCACTCCTCGTCTTTTTTATGCTTTTTCCTCTTCGCTCTGCTCTTCTCCAGCTTTTCTCCGTATTTTCCCCAACCCATTTCCCGCAACTTCCTGTCCTCGTCCATCCCTCCCTTTTCCACGGCCTTGTCGAGGTCGAGCCTGACCTCGCTCTTGGGCGTCGGCCCCTCATCCACCGGTTTCTTCTTCAGATGAACCAGATCGTCGTCTACGGATCTGACGATTTCCGGCGCCGTGGTTTCCGACCGGCGCTTCGCGGGTGATTCTTCGGCTTCAAAGTCTTCCCAGTCGCCGCCTGCTTTTTTCTTCGTCCCGGCTTCCTCCTCGTCGTCCCCCCCGAGTATCTCGTCGATGGACATGATCTCTTCTTCTATCCTTTGCGTATCGGCCGGCGTTCCATGAACATCGCCCTCATCTCCGCCGCCCGAGACTCGGGACGACGCGGTCTCCCCGGCTCCCGGCCCCCCGTTCGCCGCACCGGCGGGACCCCCTCCGGGAACACCGGGCGACCCCAATGCTCCGCGAAAAGCGTCTATCGCCTCGGATTCGGATGCATAGGCCTTGATGAAGGAATGGAACTCGAGACAACTGTATATCTCGAAAAGAGATTGGCTCAAACAACAGAGGGCCACTACGCCTCCCTCCGCCGCGAAAACCTCGTGAAGCCTGGCGAAGATCCCCCATCCCGCGCTCGATATGTAGGAGACGTCCGCAAGATTGAAGAGCAGGAGACCGGAACGCCCCGATGTTCTCGCACTTATCTCTCCGTCCAGGCGCTCTATGGTCGAGGCTTCGATCGCACCCGAGAGGCGGGCGACGAGAATCCCCTTCTCGGCTTCGACCCACTGGACGAACGACGAGCTCCCGCCTGCGTAGGCAGACGATCCAGCCGGCGTTTCGCCCTCGACCGTCTCCCCTATACAGGCCAGGTCCTCCTCCACGTCGTCCTCCGTCTCCATGGAGGACTCAGGCTCCGGCGCATCCAAGGTAACGTCGAGATGACTCATGTCGTGAACGTCTTTGGACTCCCGCCCGAAGTCCTCGATCGCCTCGGATAGTATGTCGAAGGACGACAGAACTATGTTGAACCCCAGCATCGTGAAGACGTAATAGACGTCGGGATCCATGCCGAACAACTTTATGTCCCCGTCGTTGCGCCTCACCTCGCGCAATCTTTCCGTGAAGGCGCCCCAGCCGCCGCTGCTCACGTATTCGACCTGGGACATATCGACCACTATCCTGTATATCCCCTTCGAAATCACGTTGTCCAGCGACCTGCGGAGCAATTCCGCGCTCACGGTATCGATGATTCCATCCAAGGAGAGTACGGCCACATCGCCTGATTCGCCGACCGTCGATGCTTCTATCCTCAAGCTCTCCCAATCCGGGACGTAGCTTTCGCCCGGGATTTCCTCTTCTACGATGCCGCCTTCTCCGAAGCTCGGTTCATGCGACGCCGAGGTCTTGACCGTCCGGGGAGTAAACCTTTCCTCCGCCGGTTTTCTGAAATAATCCTTCGCCTCGTCGACGGTGTGGAACGCCATGAGAATCTCACCGAACCCGAGCAGTTCGAATACGTCGTAAACTTCGGGCGCCATGCCGACGAGTACGACGTCACCCCCCTTCTCCCTCAACTTCTTTACTTCGCCCGTGAAGATTCCCCATCCCCCGCTCGAAATGTAGGAAACCTCGGACAGGTCGACGATGATCTTGTATTCACCCGACTTGATGACTTCCGCCAGGCTCCGCTCGAACCCGGCCGTGGATACCGAATCGAGATGCCCGTGAACGTGGAGGATGCTCACGTCGCCTTCCGTCTTCTCCATGGTCACGCCGGCTTCCTCGAGAGCCTTGAAATCCAGGGCGAGATCGGATCGCTCTTCCGAGGTCAAGGACCCGCCTTCCCCCGCCTCTCCTTCCGTGGTCTGGGGCAAGCCGCTCTGGGAAACCTCCTTGATGAATTCCTCGACCATCCTCTTTCTGTCCACCGCTTCGTCCCCCTTCTTGCCCTCCCCCTCGGAAACAAGACGGTAGCGCTTGAGGTAATCCAGTCTCAATTCCTTCGTGTTGAGATTGAGCCGTTTCAACTCCTCGTAGACGGTGCGTTCCTTGAGCAGTCGCGAAGGGTCTTTTCCTTTGTTCACTTCCTCCGTTATCCGCTTCGCTCCGTACTCGGGATGCTCCCTGATGATCCTCAAGATCTCCTTGCGGTCCTCGAGGCTGACCCGCTTGAGCTCCTGGTCCTGCCTCAGGATCTTGTTCTTGAGGCCCCTTTCTCCCATGAGTTCGAGGCGCTTCTTGTAGCGGTAATACGTCGCCGGAGAAACCTTCATCCGCGCGCATGCCTCCCTCACGCTCAATCCTTCCTTGTCCACCATGTCGATGAGCCGCTTGCGGATACCGTAGAGGACTTCGTCGGCGGTCAGCTTCTCCTTCACCGCCACGATCGTGATGTCGTCGTTCTGCGGGTTTCCTCCCGTGAACTTCCTTATGTCGTTCTCGAGATTCGATATGAATTCCTTGGGATGCATGTGCCCGTACTTCTTTATGACCTCCAGGAGGCGCTCCTCGCCGTACTGTTCTCGCTTCTCGTTCATTGCCTCGGTCACGCCGTCCGTGTAGATGACCAGCATGTCGTCTTTCTTGAGCTTGATCTTCTCCACGTTTATGGATTTCCTGAAGAGAGATTGATCGGGGAGGTTGATGCCGACCGGGAAACCCTTGGGGTTGAGGAAATAGGTCTCGTTGGTCTCGTGCCGGTAGAGGATCATCGGGTTGTGCCCCGCGCTGGCATAGCTGATGATCCTGTTCTTCGAATCCAGTATCACGTAGAACATGGTGACGAACATTCCCTTGCGCATGTCGTCCGTCACGAAATCGTTCATTCTAGCCATCACGTCCGACGCGTTCTTGTTGCCCCTGGCCTCCATCCGCAGCGCGGTGCGGATCATCGTCATGACGAGCGAGCCGGGCACCCCCTTGCCTGACACGTCCGCGACCACGACGCCTATGGTATCGTCGTCCACCTGGACGAAATCGTAGTAGTCGCCCCCGACCTCGGCGGCGGCATGGTAGAGGGTGGCTATGTCGTAACCGCTCACGGCCGGCATGTTCTTGGGAAGGAGCGATTGCTGGATCTGCTTGGCCACCTCCATCTCCTTGTGCAACTTCTCCTGCTCGAGAATGCTGTCTTGAGCCTTCTTGAATTTCTGCGTGATCTCGTTGAAGACGGCGGCTATGGCCCCGATCTCGGCCGGTCCGTCGATCGGTATCTTTTCTCCGAAGGATCCCTCGCCGATCGCCCTGACGCCGTCGCTCAGGACCTGGATGGGTTTAACGAAGATGGAAACGAGGAGCATTATGAGCAGGACGCCCAGCAGGAAAACCGCGAGCAGCGTGATCATGGTGGCGAGGCGCGGATCGTCCACGCCCGACTCGACGGCGTCTTCGTAGACGCCGAGATGCACCGTGCCGAGGGTCACGAACCGGTTGGTGCCGGTGTTTCGCACCTTGACGGGATACGATATGTCCCTGATCGCGCGGTCCCCGGCGGAGAGCCTGCGCCAGACGACTCCATCAGCATCCTCGCCCAGCCTGTCCCCGGGCGGGCTCGAATACCGGGAGAAGATCTCCTCGATCCGGGACGAAGACATTATCCTTCCTTGATTGTCCACCACGCGGACGTACGCGATATCGCCGTTTCCCTCGAGCAGCTTGGCCAGGTAGGCTCCGAGATTGGTCTGCTCGATGGAGAACTCCTCGGGCTTGAGCAGGAGATCCTTGCTCTTGTTGGCCAAGTTGCCGGCGAGCCTGCGGCTCTCCAGCCACATGGAAGCCTTCTGCTCCCTTATGCTCCTGGTCTGGTGGACCAGGGTGAACCCGCCGATCAAGGATATGAGAAGGAACAATCCCAGGCCCGCCCGGAGAGTGAACTTGAAGCGAAGCGAACTTCTCCACGAAATCCGCCCCGGCAGCGCGCGGGAGATGGCGGAACGACTTCTCTTGGTGAGCGTGAGTTCGTTTCCCGCCTCCGTGGACTGATAATCCACGTTGTCCATGAGGCGGTTAATGAGAAAGATCCCCAACCCCCCCTTCTTGCCCGATTCGACGTACTGGTTGAGGTCGGGGTCCTTGACCCCGGCGAAATCGAACTTCGTCCCCCGGTCGAAAAGGGTGATGTCGATCCAGCCGGGCTTGATTATCGCCTTGATCTTGATTTCGCCTTCTGTATCGGAGTAGGCATGCTTGATGATGTTCGTGCAGGCTTCGTCGACGGCGAGCTTGGTGTTGTTCGTCTCCCGGGCGGAGAAGTTGGCCTCCTCGCAGACCTCGGCCACGAAATCCCTTACCCTGCTCAGTTGGCTCTCGTCCGCGGGGATCTCGAGGGTCTTCACCTTCGGCTCGTTGTCGAGCAGACTTGCAGGTTCGGCTGCCATGATTATCGAGTGTGTCCCTCCAGCTTTTTCAGGCGCTCC
>CAYXEN010000053.1:13011-19238 GCA_964464035.1 uncultured bacterium
CAGGTTCGGCTGCCATGATTATCGAGTGTGTCCCTCCAGCTTTTTCAGGCGCTCCCTGGCCTCCTCGATATTGCGTTTCACGCTCTCATTGGCCGGATCGATCTTCAGTATCTTTTCCCACTCGGCGATAGCCTCGCGGTACTGATCCTTGGCGAAGTACTGCATTCCCTTGAGATAGAGCCGGCGTATCTGCTCTTCCTCTTCTCTCGTAAGCGGGGTCAGCTTGCGCTTCACCATGATCCGGAGATTCTTCGCCTCGGCGTGATTCGGATCGAGACGCAACAATTCGTTCAGATCCTTCAAAGTCTTTTCATATTCGCCCTGGCTGAATTCCTTCAACGCCTTGTTGTAGAGATTGACCGCCTTGAGCTTCCTCGCCGCCGCCGCATAGTCCTTGCTCTGGATGTCGATCTTCATCTTGATCCTCTTCGACTCCTTGACGGCCATCTCGTTTCCGGGGTCGAGCAGCGTCACGTTGTTCCATTCGCCGATCGCTTCGGTCAGGCGCCCGGCCTTCTCGTACTCGCGCGCCTTGCGCATGTGGCCGGATATCAAATCGTCGATCTTGGCCTGCGTCTTGGTCATATACGCAAGCGCCTCTTTGTGATCCGGCGCAAGCTTCAGGACCTCACGCCACTCGTCCCTCGCCCGGGGATAGTCGTTGTCCGAGTAATACTTGAGCCCCAGCGAGAAATGCGTACTGATCTTGGTTTGCAACTCTATGTCCCGCGTCGCCTTCTCCTGGGCCAGGATGATCTGGCGCTTGGCCTTCTCGATGTGATCGACCGCCTCGCTGTCGCCCGGCACGTACTCGAGAACTATCTTCCACTCGTCCAGCGCCTGGGATATCTTCCCGTCGGCCTCGAAAGCCTTCGCTTTGCTCTTGTGCATCCTGATGCGGTTGAAGAAAGCCTGCTTGATGAGCTCCTGCTCCTCGCGGGCCCTCCTGGCGGCCAGGATGCGTCTCTGCTCGTAAAGCGTCTTGCCGTAATGCATTGTGAAAGAAACCGGCTGGGAACTGCCTGCATCCTTTCGGGAAAACGATGCATAATCCAGTCCGAAAGCGGACACGTTCACACCGAGACCGAACGTCAGATCACTGCCGTCCATCCCCATTCTCAAAGCCACGTACCGGGCGAAAGAGTACTCCGCGCCTACGTGGAACCTGCGGTCCGCCTTCTCGGGCAGATCGACCTGCATCAGGAATTGCAGCGAGGAGCCGCCGCTGAAAATCTTTCTATAACCCAGACCGGCCATTACGGTCCGGTAAGTTTCGTCCGTCGTCTGCACGAGTTTGTGTTTCGGACCCGAAACGTCCTGGAGATTGACTCCGATGGACAGGGAGCGGGCGAAATCAGGTACGTACCTGAATCCCACGTCTATCCCGGGTGACGTGCTCGAATAGGGACTGATCCGCACGTTGGCTATCTTGAAGGAGGCTCCCACGGCCAACGATCCCAGGAACAACCTCGATCTCTTCTCCGCCGCGTACGAGAAAAGGATCTGGCTCTCGGAGTACTCGCCGTCCTGCGTGGGCAGACCTTCGCTGTCGTATCCTTTGAAGGAATCGGATATACGCATGAACCCGACCCCGAAAGCCCCCGCTTCCAGGGTGGGATAGACGGCGCCGAAGAACGTATAGGTGGCCTCGGAAAAACTCCCGAAGAGCGGCAAGTACATGAACGTGAACTGCTTGTCCTGGACGTTGCGAAGAGCGGCCGGATTCCAGTACAATGCGCTGGCATCGTCGGCGCCGCTCACGAACGCTCTTCCCAGGGAGATCGCCCTCGAGCCGGCTCCGAGGGAAAACACGCTCCTCGTACCTCCATCCCCCTGAGCGCCCGCACGCCAGCTGAAGACGGCGAGAATCCCCAGGGTCAAGAGTGATATCCGTTTCATTCTTCCGTGCATATTCATCCCTGCTCGTTCCGGCCGCGCGAGCCTACTTCGCGACCGCAATCTTTATGGTGGCGGATTTCCCGCCGGCCGTGATCCTGCAGATGTAGATTCCATTCCTGACGACGACGCCTCTCATGTTCCTCCCGTCCCATTTCTCCTCGTGCGGCCCGGGCATGGTCTGGGGGGCCCCCGGGGGGTATGACTTCTCGTAGACCAGTTCGCCGGTGAGTGCATATATTCTTATGGAAACCTCTCCCGGGCTGTCCATGAAATAAGTGATCCTCGTCACTTCCCTGCCCGCACCGAAGGGGTTGGGATAGTTCCGCACGTACTCCTGGAAGTTCCTGCTGCCTATGACGAGCCCGCGAGAGACCAGCTTGCCGGCCAGGTCCGGCTTCTCGGTCTTCTTGTCGAGCACCGGCATGCGCGCCTGCGACAACTTGTCCGTGATCGACACGGCGCCGGTATCGGGAATGGCCACGTAGATCTTGCCCTCGGGAGCATTGTCGCCTACGTCCACGTAGACGCGGAATGTGTCGCTCTCCTCGGCCGCCAATACGAGATCCGGGCCCAAGTTCACCCGCACGGGATTGGAGCCCAGGTCTCCCTGGAAGCGACGCCCGGATCCCGTCACCACGTAGATCCCATTGAGGAATCGCGCCGGGTCTTGAACCGGGTTGCGCGCTCCGTCCCAGATCGATACGTCCACCCAGTCGACGAGTGCCGTGTCGGCTCCGGCCGAGGGATTGCTCAACTCGAACGCAAGGACGCCCACATCGGCGAGCCCGCTCGGAACGGGCTTGGTCACCGTCTCGAAGCCCACGGCTCCCGTTACGTTGTCGACCGTGACGAAAGTTCCCTCCGTCTGGATGGGGATCACTATTTCCTTGACGCCGCCTTTCACTATGGCTTCCTGCATGCTGTTCTCGTCGTACGGAAGGTTGGCGATGCTGATCCTTACGGCAACGGGAGGAGTCGACGTCGGAGGCGCTACGAGGTCCCAGGCGACATCCTGCCCCACGACAAAAGCCTGTTTCGAAGGCGTATTCAGCTTGAAAGCGCCGAAATCGGAAATCAGGAGCCTCGGCTTCGCGACGGAAGTGTCGACTCCGGCCGCGGCGGGAGCATTCGTTATCCTCGCCTTGATGGTGAAGGGCAGGTTGAAGGAGACTATGGAATCCTGGGCCTCCGGAGGCGAATCTATCCATGCGCTGAGCGTCAGGACTGCCCTGGGAACGACACGCACCTCCAGTGTATCCTCCACCGCGGGAACGCTGTCGCCCGAATTCTCGTCGTAGGCCTCGAAGCGAACTCTTATATTCTCGAGTGTCGAATCGACCGGGGCGATCACCCGGAAGAGAGCCGATTTAACGCCTCCCGTTCCGGGACCGAGGTCGGCCGTCGTCGAGTCCGGGGCGGTAAAGCCGGAGCCGGGCTCGAACTCGATGAAGGCTCTCACTCTCTTTGCCGTTTCGGCGGCCCTCACCGATGCTTCGATGTAGAATTCCTGCTCGGTTGAGACGATTGCGTCGACCGCTCCCTGCGGGGCAGTGATACTGAGGTTGGCGTCGGACAGGGTGGCTTTGTTCAAGACGACGACATTTACCGTGACATTTTTCGCTGACACCAAGGCCGAATCACCCGCGTTGACATCGAGAGGCGGCTTCGATATCGAGCATACTATCGAGACCGTACCCCCGGTGGGAACGGAAGGCGCCCTGACGATCCAGTTCGTCGCAACGGAAGGTGTGAACGCCGTGTCCGCGGGTGTGGACGAGGGCTCGATCTGGAAGCCCGGGGGAAGAGTCACGGAGACCCTGCCCGAACCGTCCACTTCGGCCCCGCCCAGATTGCTCACGACGGAAGAAAGGACGAACACTTGATCGGTGCTTAGAGTGTCATCCAATGCACCGGCCGGTGAGGTCACCGAGGCCGCGAGCGCGAGATCCGCGGGGAGCTCGATGGTCACCGCTTCCGTATTGTCCACGGGAGGCTTGGGAATCACCGGGTCGCCGGAATTCCTGGAGACGGCGCTCACGATGGAACTCGTGAACAGTTCCTGGATATTCGGTGCTCCGGCGGCCGTCACCGTGAACCTGTATACGGTGGACGAATCCCTCGGGATCGATCTCGACGAGTCGGCGGGAGCGGTTATCATCGACGCCCCGTCCGAGACGAGCCGGACGACGACCCTGTCGACGTCCTCTCCCGTGTTGCTTACCGTCACATCGATGTAGAAAATCTGGTTCGTGTTGACCTGGGCCAGGTTGGGCTGCGGCTTGTTTGGCGCCACGGCGGCCGTGGCCGTTATCCTCAAGCCGGACTGCTTCTCCACCAGCACCGAGGAATCGCGGGAGGCGTTCCTTGCTCCCAGATCGTTGAGATCGATTCCGGAGGCGTAAGCCCTGATCGTCACCAGGCCGGCATCGGCGCCGGTGCTCGCCACCGTGTAACGCAGGCTGTCACCTTCCCCTCCTGGTATGATCCACGTGCCCCGCCCGGAGAGGAAACTGTCGGGTTTTATAACAACGTAATCTATCAGCGGGCCGGATGCGCCAAAGAATGTCATGTCCCCGGCCGCCGGGGCGGTCAGCTCCAACGGCGCCTGGCCCCTGTTCTCGAGCATCACGTCAATAGTCCAGCTCTGCGTCTGCTGTTGCGTCACCCGGGCCTGGCTGGGGCTCACGGCCGTGATCACAAGCGAAGCGGGGATCTGAATGTCCAGGATCGCATCGGATTGGACATGCGGCCCGATCACCACGAGAGAAGTATCGGACGAATTGGCGTCAGTCGCTCCGAAAACATCCGCACGCAGGATATCGCCGCCGGCCACGGAGTCGGCTTGCACCAAGAAGGTATCGGTCACGGAAGCGCCGCCGGGCAGAAGGCTCGTGGTCTTGAATGTGGGAACGAGGATCTTGCTTCGCGACGAGTCCGTCAGTCCGAACGTGACGTCCCGCGCCGGAGCTTCGCCGTCGTTTCTCACTGTCACGGTCGTCTTGAACACTTGACCCGTATCGACCGAGGGGGCGTTGGGCGCAACGAGTGAGTTGGAGCTTATGACTATATGGGGCTCAGTCTGTACGAGAACCGCTCCGCTCCCCGCACCGGCGGTTTCGGTGTCGTACTGCTTGGGTTGGAGGCTGTTGTTTTCCACCCCGCGTACGAACGCGTGCAACGTATCGAGCCCCGTCCAGTCGCCGGTGGAATCCGCTATGAACATGAGGCTGTCGATCTCGCCCGTGTAGAGGACACTGTCACCACTCATGAACGCCGATGGTCTTATCCAGGCGAAGCCTGAATCGTGGACCGCCCGCACCGCCGGGGCCGCGCCGT
The DNA here is from genome assembly GCA_964464035.1 of uncultured bacterium. Classification (GTDB taxonomy): domain Bacteria; phylum Krumholzibacteriota; class Krumholzibacteriia; order WVZY01; family WVZY01; genus CAYXEN01. Next base: position 18,247 of record CAYXEN010000053.1, read on the forward strand.
CGAAAGAAAGCGTCACGGCGGCCTCGCCTTCATTCTTGACGTATACGATCGCCTGCCAGTCGCTCGCCTGGTTCCGCGTGACCGCGGGTTGGGATGTCTTCACGGACGTCACCCGCAGCACTCCCGGAGTCTCCACCACCATGTTGGCGTATCCGCCGCCGAAAGTATTGGCCGTGACCACTTGTTGGGAATTCATGTCCTTGCCCGAGAAAATGCCGTGCAACGTCAGTTGACCCGCCGTTGTTCCCGTCGTATCGATTTTGAACAACAACGTGTCCAGACCGCTTCCCGCCAGGATTCCCGAACCGGAAACGAACACCGTATCCGCGACAACGGAGTATTCTTGGCTGACGTCGCCCACTCCGAAGAGATTGAAAATCAGATAGGTGGCCCGGGGATCCAGTTGCACCGGCGCATCACCGTTGTTTCTCACCACCATTCTCGCTTCCCAATCACGTACCTGGCCCGTTGTCACCCTGCTCTGGGATACGATTATCTCCTTGATCACCACGGAAGAAGCTCTCTGGACCGTCACGGAATCGGCTCCGGTCGCAAGAGCCAAGCTGAACTGATTGCCGTTGTCCACGCCCGAAAGAAGTATCGAAGGCGAATAAGTGCCGATGGCGATGGACGTATCCACCACTGCATCCGCGAATACCAGGTGAGTCTTTCCCGGCTTGAGAGTATCCGGGCTCAGAGGACTGAGGCCGGCCTGCACCTGATGCCCGTTGTTGTCCGCAAGAGTGAAAGACGTGTTCTCATCCAGGGCAACGGCCGCTGTTCCCGGGGACATGTCGATATCGACCGAGAAGCTCACCTGGGAACCGCTGCTCACGGAGTCGGGTTGGAGAGATCCGGGCGCGTAAACCGGATCGGGCGGGAACTCGAAATAGATGCTGTCCGCCACGGCTGCGCTGTCCGGCCGGTTGCTGTTGATTTCGGTCCCCGATATCGTTCCAACGAGTGCCTGTAGGCCCGAAGTCGGGAACGAC
>CAYXEN010000054.1:0-18710 GCA_964464035.1 uncultured bacterium
CTCGTTGGGCTCATAACCCAAAGGTCGGAGGTTCAAATCCTCCCCCCGCTACCATCTTCAAAAGACGATTCCCGGTGCCGAGGCTCTCAGGCGCCGGGAATTTTCTTATCTGGATAACGGCCTCGGTGCTCATCATTGGAATAGCCCGGTGCGAAAAGAGATCAGTGCTTCGAGGCTTTTTCCCACACGTGTTTCCAAACCATGGCCGTGTTCAGCACGGCATCGTGCAGGATCGCGCGATCGAGCTCCTCTAGTAGCTCCGGCCGATCGCCGAACACCCCTTCCCAGGTCACGCGGGCGGATTTCCTGCCATAAGGGTATTTCTTGGGCGGCACCACGCTGCTCGCTACGGCAAAGGAGAGTCGACAAACATTGATCGTGTCGAGCCAGATATCGGTCCGCTTTCGCAAGCGCGGAATGCTTCTTGTGAACTCGAGGCCGAAAGTGCCGTCGACCCGGCGCGCCATCTCCAGGATTTTGTCCGCCGACGGCGCCCCGCTCTTTTTCAAGAGGTTCTTCTTCTCCCATGCGGTGCCGATCTTCCTGCTCCAATGGCTTTCCCATGTCTTGTGCAAAGGCTTCTTTTTCGATCCCTTCCGGAAACCACCGCTATAGGAGGCGAGTTTCCGCCCATCACAGTGGCAAGGCATGCATGCATCGGCCAGGAAATGGCTCAACATGAAAAAATACATCGATACGGCCGCTTCGTGCGTGCACGCCTTGGGGTCCAACAACTTTACATATCGCACTATGCCGGGCAAGAGAGCATCTACGTGCTTGTTGCCCGTCAGGAGCAAGTCCTTCATCATCGTGCTCATGCCCATTGAGCGATTGGGCAGGTGCATTCCCGGTTTGCTCACATCGCCCTTGTAAGGCTTTGACCACCACTTCTTCGACAGCACATTGTCCTCCTCGATGTAGCGGGCAAGACGGCGAGCCGTTCCCACCCTCTCGAGCAGCTCCTTCTTGTCGGCGATGAAGCGCTCCTTGCCCAACCGCTTCCGGTAGGGTTCGATCTTCAGCACGTGGTTCTCGGTTTTGTTGCCGCCACGCTTGGCATCGACCTGGTCCGGGATCCATGCGCCGACCGTCGCCATTCGTGCGTGAGGCTTGAGGAGTTTCACGAGATTCTTCGATGCTCCTTCATCCTCCAGCAAGGCGATGGCTCTAACAGCGATCCATGAGTGTGTCCTCTGGTTCACAAGTCACACCTCCCAAGAAATGCGTTTCGAAAGTCTAGGTCCATATGGGAGATCAGAATCATTCCCAAGATATGCGGCCGGTTTTGACTCCCACCTCCACCGGAGCAAATCGTACTGCCTCACCGTCTCCTTGTGAACTCCAAGTTCCCGAGCTATCCACCGGTAGCATTCCAGAGGCTACGCGACCGGCGCGCATGCGGAGAGAAATCGGTGAATTGGAAGAGAACCCGTCCCCGTGCTTAGACTATTCGGCGCGGGGAATTTTCCTATTCGCATAGCCGCTTCCTTCCCATCGGCTTACGTCTGTGATTCGAACCGCTATAAACCACCCTTTATGTCCTCAACTTGGCTTGAAACTGTCAGGCAAATTTGACAGTACGGGTGGTCACTTACACACAGTGTAAACAATAGTTTACAGGTTGGGATTCATGGACGAGCTGCGATTGAGCCTTGTCAACATCGGAGTTGAAAACGTCTTCCGGTCGTCGTAAAATTCATGCAGCGACAGTATGCGGATGAAATGTCTGTTAATTCTTATCTATGAATGTTCGTTTCCATCTTAGCACCGCTAATCTATAAGAGATTAATCGGCTCTCCTTACACCAAGCTCTCGCTGCCGAAAACCTAACGACTGCATGAATAACTTATTTGCAAGGTGGGCTTGTTTCATATGGGAAATATAAAACCTTCATATGAAGAACTATTGCAAAGAGTGGAAAAATTGGAAAAAGAACTTTCTCAGAAAAGACTTGCCTCAACAGCGGCTTCAGGGGAGGGACAGTTCTACGTAAACGCCTTGAACGGCTTGTTGACTTACATCGCGGTTTTGCAGCCGGACGGCACCGTGCTCTTTGTCAATGACACGCCTTTGAAAGTAGCCGGCATAACGCTGGAGGATATCGTTGGAAAGAAATTCTACGACAGCTTTTGGTGGAGTTATTCAGAACAAGCACGTCGATCGGTAAGGCATGATGTTGAACAATGCGCGGCCGGCGAATCACTCGTTCATGAAATCGAGATACTAACGGAGAATTTATCCAAGATGTGGATTGATTTCAGCATGCACCCCGTTTTGGATGAACACGGGCGGGTGCGTTATGTTGTCGCCGAAGGCAGAGATGTCACTGAGAGGAAGCAAGCAGAAAAACAACTGCAAAGGACACAGGAGCAATTGGAGCGCGCCAAGAAAATGGAGGCGATCGGCCTTCTGGCCGGTGGCGTCGCTCATGACTTGAACAACGTGCTCGGCCCGATAACCGGTTATCCCGAATTACTATTGCTTGACAATTCCATCAGCTCCACTCAAAGGCAGTATATTCAAGCCATCAAGACTTCGGGCGAAAAGGCCGCTGCCATCGTCGATGATTTGTTGACGATCGCGAGAGGCATCGCCGCCAAGAAAGAGCCGATCGCACTCCAATCGAGCATTGCCGATCTCTTGAGCTCACCGGAATATAATCGATTGAAGGTATCAAAGCCTCATGTAAAAGTTCATGTGACTTGTGAGCCCGGTCTGTTCCCAATACTTGCCTCCCAGGTTCATATACACAAAGTGCTCTTTAATCTGATCATGAACGCTTATGATGCCGTACCCGAGAATGGACGCATCGATATCGTCGTCAAGAATGTATACCTGGATCATCCGATAGAGTCTTACGACAAGATTCGCATCGGGGGATACGTCATGATCAGCATTGCAGATAATGGCCCGGGCATCCCCGATCATATACGCAAGAGAATCTTCGAGCCCTTCTTCACGACCAAGAACCTTGGACGCAGCGGTTCCGGGCTTGGCTTAGCCATAGTTTGGAACACCGTAAAGGAACACGATGGTTATATTGATATCGAAAGCAACGAGAACGGCACTGAATTCAAACTATACTTTCCAATCGCCCGCAAAAGCATATCGGCTGCGACGGAATTCGAGACCGAATCCCTTCAAGGGAACGGCCAGCGAATCCTGGTCATCGATGACGACATGCATGCCAGATCGATCACTGTGGATATGTTGCGACATCTGGGTTATGAAGTTGCGGGAGTCGGCAATGGTGAAACGGCTGTCGACTATCTGAAGAATACATCGGTTGATTTGCTCATACTCGATATGATCATGCCACATGGAATGAATGGCCTGGAAACCTATCTTGAGATCGTCAAGTTTCGCCCGCATCAAAAGGCGCTTATCGTCAGCGGATATACAAAATCCGATGATGTAATCAAGGCGCAGAAGCTGGGTGCAGGCAAGTATGTCAAGAAGCCCTATTCACTGAAAGAAATTGCATTGGAAGTAAAAAAAGAATTGGAACACAAGACTCATTCGAAATAGAACCGGAGATCAGGAGCGATATCCTCCATTGAAATCGACCGGTTCACAAGCTATCTCGAACCTCACCAGCAGGCTTGTCGAGTCGAGGGGAAACGACCTGCGCAAGAAAGGGCGGAAGATGATTGAAGACCTACCCTTTCCCCGCGGAAACCAGATTCGGAAACACTTGTCCCAGCCCCGAAGTGATGAACTCGACGGCAATGGCGGCAAGAAGTAACCCCATTACTCGTACCGCTACGTTCATCCCGGTTTTTCCAAGCCAAACCGTTATCCGCGAGGCCATCCGCAGAGCGAGCCATGCGATCAAAGCGGTAGCAAGCGACGAGGCGATAATAAAACCGGTATCGAACAGGCTCGTTGCTTTATGGGCGTAAATGATCACCGTGCTCATCGCCGCAGGACCGGTCATGAGGGGGATCGCCAGCGGTACGACCGCGACGTTGTCTCGGCTCGCGGCGTCTTCGGCCTCCTCCGGCGTATGCTTGCTTGGGCTTTGCTTGGCATGTAACATCGAGAGTGCCATGAGCAAGAGCAGAATCCCGGCCGCAATGCGAAACGACGCCATACTGATGCCGAAGAATTCCAGGATCATGTCCCCGAGGAAGCAAGCTACTACCAGCACGACCGCCGCCGTAGACGCCGCAATACGCGCGGTTCGTTTCCGCTGTGCCGGTGTCTGGTCGGAAGTCAAGCTTATGAAAACCGGAATAGCGCCTATCGGATTGACGATGACAAGTATCGCAGTAAAAATCTGGATGTATTGATTAACTTCGAATATAGACTCCTTGCTTGGAAAGGTTTTCTTGATTCCTGAATATGCATGTCCCGCCCGCCGGAATTATTTTATCTGAGCAGCACCATCCTCGCTTTGCGATCTCCCGCCGGTGTCCGCATGCGGATGTAGTACACCCCGGATGCAACAGCTTCTCCTCTGTCGTTTCGCCCGAACCAGTGGAGCTCCTGTATACCCGGGCCGAACACCTTGTCGCGGGCGAGGGTGCGGATCTTCCTGCCGGTGACCGACCAGACCTCCACGGTGACGGGGAGCCTGTCGGGCAGCGAGAAACGAATCGACGTCTCGGAGCCGAAAGGATTGGGCGCGATTGCGATCGTTCCGAGCGGAGGTGTCAATCCGGCCGCGGCGGTCACCTGCTCGAGCTTCACGGGAATCGTCTTGGGGCCCGCCGGATCGTTGGATGCTATGACGATCGTGCATGAATCCTGGCCCGCCGAGGTGGGCGTCACGCAGACTTTCATCAAGGTCGTGTCACCGGGGAGCACAGTATGACTGGTCATGGTCGTGTCGATACTGAAAGGCGAGTTCGTGCATCCCGTGATCGAACTTATCTGGAGAATGCCCAGACCGATGTTCGTTATCCGGATCGTATCACAAGTGGTCTGGTTGACCGGCGCCGCCTGAAACACGACCGAAGCGGGAGAACTGTCGAGCGTGGGAGTGTCGGCGCAAGTGCAATCATAAGAAATGTACTGAACGCGGACGTTGTCCACGAAGATGCCCGATGAAGTCCCTACCGAGGCATCCGTACTCATCGCATACACGAGCTGGATGTTCAAACCCTTGAGATAAGGATACTGGATGTGGACGTGCGTGAAATTGGGCGTGACGTCCGACGCCCAGCACGACAGGTCCTGGAGACGCTGGTCGGTGCTGCTCTGGCGGTTCATCTGCCAGGGATAGAAAGGCTCGAACAAAGTGGAGAACGAGCCGGCCAGGTAGTCCTTGCCCTCCACGCGTATCTTGAGCAACGCCCCGTCCCACGCCTTTCGCTCGTAATCGAGCTCGATGTTGTGGGTCACGTCGAACTGGACGTCCACGAGCTCGGCATTCCAAGGGATGTATAACGACGGACTCACGAGCTCGTTCAAACTCGTAGAACCTATATCAGCGCAATAGGCCGAGTTCGGGCCGGAAGAGGAATACATCGTAGACGTGACCCATGGATTGGAAGCGCCGTACGTGTTGTTGGACGTCCAACCCGACGGCAGATTCGGCGACGAAACTCCGTCGAAGGATTCGTCCAGAAGCGCGTTCCAAACCGGGATCCCCACTCGCTGACTGAAGTAGATCTTTGCATCGCCGTCGGCGCTGGTGAGGTTCAATACGAAATCAACTTCTTCCCCGCACGGAGTCGCCGCATCTATCGTCAGAATGAACGGGCTCGAGTTGCTCGTCGTGGAGCCCACCGTGCCCAGGCTGCCGAAACTTTGGGTCGCGGCGGTGACGGTCACGTTCGGGTCCAGGGATACGAGCGTCCCCGTTATTCCTGAGATGCCGCGCATGCATGCGCTGTAATTCTCGATCGTGACGAAGAGTTCGATCTGCTCGCCGGGCTCCCAGTATCCGTTGCCGGTATTGCAGCCGATATCGTTGTAATTCATGCCCAGGTATCTTATCGTCGCCGCCGCGGGGAATGAGCCCGAATGATCGAAGTAACAATCCGGCGGTTGCTCGAAAATCGTCGTCTTCTCCGTCCTGGCGAACGCCGAATACAACTCGCCGTTGTCGTACACCGCCTGGATGTAGTCTCCGAGATTGGGCTGGCTGCTCGTGTTGCCCAGTTCGGCATGAAAAGGATAATCCGTCAGCGGCGTGGGACAATCCCAGTTCGCTCCGCCGTCGCTCGAATGGGTGTGAAAGACGTCCGTGAGATCCGAAGTCCCCGAACCCAGGATCTGATCGTACCAGATGACGGATATGCCCGAGCCCGCCTGGTCGCACGTTATCCACGGAAAGAACTGGCCGCGGTCGTTGCCCGGAGACGTACTTATGACCCTGGGGTTGCTCCAGCTCGCCCCGTGGTCGGTCGAGGCGATGAAATATATGTCGGAGAAATCCGGCGCCAGTTGCCTGGCCGCATAAACTATGTAGACGTTTCCCGTCGCGTCATCCACGTCCATGGAGGGAAAGCCGTGGATGCGGTCCGAGCCGTACGGGTTCATGGGATCGTTCAAGCCGGTGACGATATTGGTCGGCGTCGACCAGGTCAAACCGTTGTCGCTCGATCTTGTGAAGACGATGTTGGAACCGCTCTTCCAGGTCAAGTACACGTAGTCGCTCGCCCCGTCGGCGCGCGGCACCGATCCCTGCCCGGAGGAGCTGAAGACGATGGGCCCGTTCCAGGTAAGCCCCATGTCGTCCGAATAAGTGAGGCGCATGGTGACGCTCGATCCGAAATTCGTCCAGCTCACGAATATGCGCCCGGTCTCGGCGTCCACGTCCATGAAGAGCTTGTCAGGGAAATCCACGGCGCTAGTCGCCGTAGTGATCTCGCGCGGAGTGGACCAAGTGGCCCCTCCGTCCGAGGACACGTGAAGACACAAGCTGTACAATGAATCCTTGGTGACATATATCGATGAGTAGAAGAAATAGTTCTGTCCGCTCCCGGGATCCGTCCAAGTCTTGACATCCGGATCCCCCCAAACCTTGTCCACGCCGGTGAGAAGCGGGAGCTGACCCCCGTCGTTCCACGTTATTCCGCCGTCGTTCGAATACGAGAAACCGGACAAGCTTATGCCCGGATAATTCGTTCCGTAGTTCGTGAACCCGCGGTAATCGTTGTATCCGATAACTATCTGGCTGCCGCTCTTGGCGATTGTGGTCTCGCTCTGGAAATCGGGGGATATCGCGGGATCGTGAACCATCTGATCCGAACCCTGGAAGCCGGTGGAGATTCCGGGCACCTGCCGAGGCCCTATTCCCTTGGGGAACAATTCTTCGAGCTTGGGAAGCTTCTCGTCTCCGCGGGCATACTTGCCCATCGGAGAGAGCTCCGGCTTCCATACGCTGTGTTTCTTGCTCGTGGATTCGGCTTCCCTGGGAAAGGACATGAAGAACGCGATGAGAACCGGCAAAACCAGGGCGACGGTGCCGAGTGTGATCCATAGGCGTCGCCTGAAATTGTTGCCGGACGACGGCTTGGGATTACTGCACTTCGAAGAGGATGGGGCGGGACGGGAGCGGTGCATGATGATTCTCCTTTCAGCGGCTTTCTCCGGCGACCAAAGCGGGTCCGGTCCTTATGACGTCATGGAGAATCCCCGCACCGGATCGACGGTGGCCGATAGAAGGACATGAGTGCACTGTATCGATTGATTCCGTAAATTATATCAGAAAGGCTGCATCTTGTAAATACTTATTTAAAAGCAGGATAACCTCTTAGACATTTCCCTGTTGACACCCGCTTGAATCAAACGTATATTTCAATCATTTGATTGAGGCGAATCATGGCCATTGAAACCGACACCAAGATAAGAATCCTCGACACCGCTGAGAAGCTCTTTGCGACCCAGGGGTTCGCCGCCACTTCGATACGGCAGATCGTCAAGGCGGCCGGCGTGAATATCGCCGCCATTCATTATCATTTCGGATCCAAGGAAAGCCTGATCGAGGCTGTCCTCGCAAGAAAGGCGGCGCCTGTCAACAAGGAGCGTCTCCGGCTCCTGGACGAGCTCGAGAAAAAGCATGCCGGCAAGACCCTCCCCGTAGAGGGAGTGATCGAGGCGTTCATCGCTCCGGTCATACGCATGCAGCACGGCAAGAACGACCGGCTTTTCCCCCAGCTCATGGGACGCACGCTCAACGAAGCCGACGAGAAAATGTACCAGATGGTGCATCGGATATTCGGCGAGGTGATAACCAGGTTCGTCCGGGCTTTCCGGCTGGCGGTGCCGGATATTCCGCAGGACGAGCTCATCAGCCGGATTCACTTCATGATAGGCGTGATGGCCTTCGCCACGTTCGTACCCAAGAACAAGGTGTTCGAGAATCTTCAATCGAGCGGCCCCGGCAGCCCGGAAGTATTCATCGAAAGACTAGTGAGGTTCACCGCCGCCGGTATGAAAGCCACCTTGGACGAATAGAGGAAGGCGATTGGATGAAACCAAGTGTATTGCTGAGTGTCATCACTTTATCCCTCCCTGCCCTGTTGATCGCCGGTTGCGCTTCACCTCCCCGCTACGAACGCCCGGCGATGGACTTGAAGATTCCATCGGAGTGGTCGGTCCCCGCAAAGGCGGCGACTGATTCAACGGCCGCCGAACAATGGTGGAGATCCTTCGGAGATTCGACGCTCGGCAGGGTCGTCGACGAGGCGCTCAGGAACAACTACAATATAAAAGCTGCGGCCGCACGCGTGCGCGCCGCAGCAGCGCTGGCCCGCATATCCGGCGCCGACATGCTGCCAAACGCCTCGCTCAGTCTCCAGGCGTCGAGGCGGAGACAAAACCTGATAGGTATCCCGATCCCCTTCAAGGGCGACATCATAACGACGTGGTCGAATTCCATGGGAGTATCTCTCGACCTGTCATGGGAAATCGATCTATGGGGAAGGATCCGATCCGGCAAGTCGGCTGCCCTGGCGGATCTGGAGGCCGGTTGGGCGGATCTCGAAGCGACGAGGCTCTCGATCGCGGGACAGACGATGAAAGCCTGCTTCGCCCTCATCGAGGCGGGGATGCAGCTGGATCTCGCCGAAGAGACCGTAGAGAACTACAGATTGTCGGCCGAACAGGTACAGAGCCGCTACAGGAGAGGCCTGAGGACGGCCCTCGACCTCCACCTCGCCCTGGCAAATCTTGCGAGCGCCCAGTCCCTTCTCGAAGCCCGAAAGATCCAGCTGGACCAGGCGAAACGCCAGCTCGAGATCCTTCTCGGCCGCTATCCCGGCGCCAGGATAACCGCGGGCAAGAGACTTCCAAGTATCGACCGTCCGGTGCCCGCGGGATTGCCCAGCGAACTGCTCATAAGGAGACCCGACCTCATCGCGGCGGAGCGCCGCTACGCCGCCGCGCGAAGGCGGGTTTCGGCAGCGCGGCGCGCCTTTTTCCCCCAGGTAAGACTCACGAGCAGCGGCGGCACACTCAGCAACCAGCTCAAGGACCTGGCCAACGGAGACCTAAGCGTCTGGAACGTGGCGGCCGGCGTCTTCCAACCGGTATTCCAGGGGGGGCGCCTCATGGGGAACTTGTCGCAATCGAAGGCTCTAGCAGACCAGGCCCTGGCCGGCTACGCCCAAACTCTGCTCAATGCATTCGGCGAAGTCGAATCCGCGCTCTACGCCGAACATACTCTCGCCGCCAGAGAAGCCGCCGCCAAGAAAGCGGCGGAAGAATCGGAAGCAGCCAAGAATCTCGCCGAGGAGCAATACAGGCAGGGTCTCGTCGATTACATAACCGTACTCGAAGCGCAGCGTAGAGCCTTGAGCGCAGAGAGTGATTTCATTTCGATCCGCCGAGCGAGGCTCGACGCGCGAGTCAACCTTCACCTCGCCCTCGGAGGCGGTTTTCAATTGGAAAAAAAATGGAATGGTTTTCTCGAACTGATCGAGAAACGTGAAACGGAGGAAGGCGTTGAGAAAAAATAGGCTTCACGTGATTATCGCGACAGGCGTGCTTCTGGCCGGCGCCCTCGCGGCGGTGATTCTCATAAGATCGCGCCCTCCCGTGCCCACGCGCCCCATGCGCGAATACGCTCCCGTAGTGCGGGTCATAACCGCGGAGGAGAAGCAGCACAGGGTGCTCATCTCCGCCCAGGGCACGGTCGAACCACGAACGGAAAGCAACCTCGTGGCCGAAGTAGCCGGACGCGTCGTAGAGACGGCTCAGAATTTCGCCACCGGCGCATTCTTCAAGAAAGGCGACATGCTCCTCAAGATCGATCCACGCGACTACGAGCTCGCCGTGGTGACCGCGCGGGGACAAGTCGCACAGGCCAGAGTCCGACTCGAGACCGAAGAGGCGCAGGCCAAGGTTGCGCGGGAAGAATGGAAGCGCCTCGGCGGCGGCGACGATTCCCCGCTGGCCACCAGGGAGCTCCAGCTCGAGGAAGCGAAGGCGGCTCTCGCCGCAGCGGAAGCCTCGCTGGAGTTGGCCCGCCGCAACCTGGAACGCACGATCATAAGGGCTCCCTACGACGGCAGGGTACGCAAGAAATTGGTCGATCTCGGTCAATACGTCGCCCCGGGAACGCCCGTGGCGGGCATCTACGCCATCGATTACGTCGAGATCCGCCTTCCCATCCGGGATTCCGAGCTGGCCTTTCTGGACTTCCCGCCCGCGGCGAGCGCGAAAGGAAAGAAAACCGGCCCCAGCGTGTTTCTCCATGCCGACTATGCGGGAAAGAGGCACACGTGGACCGGGCGCATTGTAAGGGTCGAAGGAGAGATCGATCCGCTTACCCGGATGGTGAGGGTCGTCGCTCAAGTCGACGAACCATACGGTCGGGGCGCTTCGTCCGACAAGACGCCGCTGGCCGTGGGACTCTTCGTCGAAGCCGAGATCGAAGGAAAAGTGATCGACAGGGCCATTCTCGTACCCCGCTCGGCGGTGAGACCAGATAGCACCGTTCTCGTGGTTGATTCGGAGGATCGTATCCGTTTCCGCAAGGTCGACATATTCAGGATGGGCGAGCACGACGTGGTCGTTTCCGGCGGATTGCGTCCCGGAGAGAGAGTCTGCGTATCCTCCCCTGAAGCGCCGACCGACGGAATGCTGGTGAGAGTCCTCAATCCTGTTTCAAAGAGCCGGGTCTCCCCCGACAGCACGGCCGAAACGGCCATAAACGAGTAGAGGCAATCAGATGAATCGCACGCTCGCATGGTTTGCATCAAACCCGGTCGTCGCCAACCTTCTCATGATCGTGATCCTGGGCGGCGGCATGATAACCGCGCCTTCGATAACCAAGGAGATATTCCCCGAGTTCACTCTCGACATGATAAGCATCTCGGTTCGCTACCTGGGTGCGGCGCCCGAGGAAGTCGAGGAAGGGGTCGTAGTGAGGATCGAGGAAGCGATTCAGGATCTCGAGGGGATAAAGAAGATCACGTCGACCGCCTCCGAAGGCATGGGCACCGTGATCGTAGAGGTCGAACCCGGGAGCGACGTTCGCAAGCTCATGGACGACATCAAGACCCGGGTGGATGGGATCGACACTTTTCCCGAGGAGACGGAAAAGCCCGTCATAACCGAGCTCACCAACCGGCGCCAGGTCATAGACGTGGCCGTGTACGGGGACGTGAGTGAAAAGACTCTCAAGATAATCGGGCAAAGGGTCAGAGACGACCTGGCCGCGATGCCCGGGATAACCCAGGTCCAGCTCGTCGCCGCCAAACCATACGAGGTCTCGATAGAAGTATCCGAGGAATCACTTCGAAGATACGGGCTCACTTTCGACGAGGTGGCCAGGGCGGTGCGCGCCTCGTCCCTGGATCTTCCCGGCGGCTCCATCCGCACCCGAGGCGGCGAGATCCTCCTGCGCACCAAGGGGCAGGCCTACCGCGGCCGCGATTTCGAAAAACTCGTCCTCAGAACGATGCCCGACGGCACCCGCTTGCTCCTGGGCGACGTGGCCCGTGTGGTCGACGGATTCGCGGAAACGGACCAGGCGGCCCGTTTCGCCGGCAAGCCGGCGGTGGGGATACGGGTTTTCCGCGTAGGCGATCAGAACGCGATCGAGATCGCGAACAAGGTGAAGGAATACGTCTCCGAAGCACGAACCTGGATGCCCGAGGGCGTCCAGATAGAAGCATGGAACGATTTTTCGCGTATCCTGAGGGGGCGTCTCGATCTCATGCTGCGCAACGCACGAAACGGTTTCATCCTCGTGTTCATCATCCTCGCCCTGTTCCTGAGGCTCCGCCTCGCCTTCTGGGTGAGCCTCGGCATTCCCGTCTCGTTCCTGGGCGCCCTGTGGCTCATGCCGGTCTTCGGCGTCTCCATAAATCTCGTCTCCCTTTTCGCATTCATAGTGGTCCTGGGGATTGTCGTGGACGACGCGATCGTGATCGGAGAGAACATATTCAAGCACCATGAAAGAGGAGAGACCGGCCCGCTCGCTTCGGCCAGGGGAACCGCCGAGGTAGCCGTCCCCGTGGTGTTCGGCGTTCTCACGACCGTGGCTGCTTTCTTCCCCTTGCTCTTCGTCCCCGGGATCATGGGCAAGGTGATGCACGTAATCCCCTTGATCGTCATTTCCGTCCTTCTCTTCTCCATCACCGAGGCTTTGTTCATTCTCCCGGCTCACCTGTCGCATATAAAAGAGTCGACTGATCCCAGCCGGGTGGAAAGAGCCTGGCGCCGTTTCCAGGACCGGTTCGCAGGTCTCGTCGACCGCTTCGTTTTCGAGGTATACAAGCCGTCCCTGGATCTGGCGCTCAGGTATCGTTACGCCACCGTCGCCGGAGCTGTCGCGCTCCTTCTCGTCACCGCGGGTCTCGTCGGCGGAGGTTATATCAAGTTTTTGTTTTTCCACCGTGTGGAGTCGGATTTCGTTTCCGCATCGCTCACCATGACCCCCGGAACCTCGATCGACGAGACCCGGGCCGCCATGGAGGAACTGGAGAGCAGCGCCCTTCGACTCCGCGATGAACTAGCCAAATCCACCCCCGAGGGCGAGCCCAATCCCGTCAAACACATCTTCACGGCTATCGGCGACCAGCCCCTGACGGCTAGAAGGGACATGCACGGCGCCACTAAGAACTTCGCGATGAGCAACGTGGGAGAATTGATAATCGAGCTCACGCCATCCGAGCAAAGGCGGATTTCGAGCGCCGAGGTGGTCAATCGCTGGAGAAAAATGGCGCCGCCGATACCCGACGCGGAAGAATTGAAGTTTGCGTCCAGCATCTTCTCGACGGGAGAGGCCGTGAACGTACAACTCGCCGGCCTGGACCTGGCAGAGCTGAAAAGCGCAGCCGACGAAGTCAAGAAGGCTCTTGCGAATTACGAGGGTGTCTTCGACATAACCGATTCTTTCCGGCGCGGCAAGCGCGAGGTCAAACTCTCGCTGAAGCCCGCCGCCGAAACCTATGGGATCACCCTCGCCGAACTCGCCCGCCAGGTGCGGCAGGCCTTCTACGGCGAAGAAGCCCAGAGAATCCAGCGGGGCCGAGACGATATCCGTGTCATGGTCCGGTATCCGGAGAAGGATAGGAAATCGCTCGCCTCCCTCGAGAACATGCGGATCAGGACGAGCGGCGGGCTGGAGGTGCCGTTCCCGCTCGTCGCCTCGGCGAGGATAGGAAGAGGCTATTCCGAGATCAAGCGGGTTGACCGCAAGCGAGTCATCAACGTCACGGCGGACGTGGATCCCTCGACAGGCAATGCCGACGAGATTCTCGCCGATCTCAAGACGAAAGTGCTTCCCGGAATCATGAGCCGGTATCCGGGGATCTCCTATTCTTTCGAGGGAGAGCGAAGAGAACAGGCCGAGACCATGAAGGGTCTGATTCGGGGTTTCCTGATCGCCCTTCTCGTGATATTCGCCATGATGGCGATTCCGTTCAAATCGTATATCCAGCCCTTGATAGTGATGTCGGTGATACCGTTCGGGTTCGTGGGGGCGGTATGGGGACACTTGCTGATGGGGTTCAATCTCTCCATCATTTCGCTCTTCGGCTTCGTCGCCCTCACCGGCGTCGTTGTGAACGACAGCATCGTTCTGGTTCATTACGTGAACCGGCGCCGTAGCGAGGGTGTCCGTTTCCTCCAAGCGGTCAGAGACGCAGGGCTTTACCGTTTTCGACCGATAATACTGACCTCGCTCACGACATTCGCCGGGCTCACTCCGCTGCTGCTGGAACGGAGCATCCAGGCCCGTTTCCTCATTCCCATGGCCGTGTCGCTCGCATTCGGCGTGCTGTTCGCAACGTTCATCACACTCATCCTCGTGCCGGCGCTTTACATCATCCTGGAGGACATAAAGGGGATCGTGACGAGAAGCCTCGGCTTGCAGAGGTCCCCGCAAGCGGCTCTTCCGGAAGCCGGCGGGCGGGAGTGACCGATACGCCGGCAATCAAAGCCGGCTGACTTCCCGCCGCATGCCGCAAAACAAGAAGGGCGTAACCGCTCGAGCGGCCACGCCCTCCATCTGCCTGCAGGTGCTTGAACCTACCAGATCCAGATCAGGCGGAGCTGGAAGTTGTCGTCTTTCAGATCATCCGCACCAGCCATCGGGTATTCGATCTTCTTCTGGGTGTGCTGGTACTCGGCAATGCACTGGAAACCGTCGTTGAGAGGGACGTTGACGAAAGCGGTTACGCCCCACATCTCGTTCTTCTCGGTGTCTTTCGACGGATCGAACCAGTCGTAGCGAGCGCCGATCGTCCAGCTGTCGCGCACGTGACCGTCGGCTTCGACGAAGAACCCCTGGCTCTGGAACGTCGAGTCTCCGGTCGCGTAATTGTCGATACCCAGCTGATAACCACCCTGGATCTCGAGTTGCGGGACGACCACGTAGGATCCATAGAATGCGATCCTGTGGAAGTTGTTGTCATACGCGTTGGTTGAATCGGCGAACGTGCTGTCGGCCGGATTCTGGAGATCCATCTGTCCGAAGTAGTAGTACACCGAAACGCCGGACCCATCCTCTTTGAGAGCCTGGTTCAAGAATACTTGAACATCCTTCTGGTTGCTGTTGTAGAAGCCCATGCTCTTCGTGAGATGGCCGCCGGCCGCAGGGAAGGCCTTTCCCTCCGCCGCATCATAGTACAAGCCGTTGAACAGCGTCACGGATACCGTCGTGTGATCGTAGACATAGGCCGCTTCGACACCTGCTTGGTCATATCCCCACGGATGGAAATATGTCGATCCCTCCTGGTTGGCTGTCTTCTTCTGGATGAAGGCACGGCTCAGCGAATAAGGCCGATCAGATGCACCATAGCCTTCGAAAGGATGGAAGATACCTATCTTACCCGAGAACCAAGCATCAGCCGAGCCATAGCTGAACCTGAAATATGCATTCTCGATCTCGAGAAAATCCTCGTTTGCCGCCGAGAGCTCCATCAAGGAACCATAGTATTTCCCGAATGAGCCGGTAAGCGGATAGAGGGTTATTTCATGCAGTTGTAGCTGGTTGGACGTCTCGGTATTCGTACCGTCATCGCTGTGCTTGACATCGAAACGAGCCTGGATACGGGCGGCGAAGGTATCGCCGAACTTCATTTCCATCTCTTTTCCGATTTCACCGGGGTCACGGAAGCCGGCTTTGCGGAACTTGTACCCATACTCATTCAGATGCGGGATCGTCGTATGGCACATCGTGCAATCTACGCCATACTTCCTGGCGAAGTTGGCCATGGACCACGCCGCCTTCGGAAGCATCATGCCGAAGACGAGCAACAAACCCAACCCTACAAACCCCCGAATCCAACGAGAACTAACCATAACATACCTCCTTAGGTATTAGAAAACACCAGCAGAGTAAACTGCAGACAGCCAACATTCGTCTTCGAATACTACCTCCCAGGATTTGTGTCAAGCAAATTTCAAGGATAAATTCCCCGCCTGACCCAGGGGGACCCCGGCGGGGGCGGTAGAATCCAGGCAAACCCTTCCCCGGAAAGGCCGCTCAATGCCCCCGGCCCCAGCCGTGCGGCTTTTCTCCTATATATCAACCCTATATTGTGATATAACGCATTCAACGAATAGCTGATCGCCTGAGCCGGGCCACACCGGCCGGAGCCCCGGACTATAGCCCATGAAGAAACCACCCAAGAAAAAAGCCGTTTCCCCGACGGGACCATTCCCTTCCCGCTACGAGATTCTGGAAAAGCTCGGCGAAGGCGGGACAGCCGTCGTCTACAGGGTCCTCGATCACTGGGATGGGACAGAAAAGGCACTCAAGACAATAAAGACCTCTTATCTCGGCGATAGAAAGGCCATTCTGCGCTTCGAAGACGAGTTTCGTATCCTCCGGGGGCTTCACCACCCGAGCCTCCCGGAGATGTTCGACTACGGCATCAGCGCCGACGGCGCCAGGTTCCTGGTAATGGAATCCGTACGGGGGAAGCCGCTCGACGAGTATTTCTCATCCAACCATGACACACTTTGGATCCTCATGCATCAGATAGTGGAAGCGCTCGAGTTCATCCATGAACATGACCTTTT
Organism: uncultured bacterium; assembly: GCA_964464035.1. Taxonomy (GTDB): domain Bacteria; phylum Krumholzibacteriota; class Krumholzibacteriia; order WVZY01; family WVZY01; genus CAYXEN01. The sequence continues at coordinate 16,432 of CAYXEN010000054.1, forward strand.
GCATCTGGACCTGAAACCAGGCAACGTCCTCGTTCACGACACCAAGGCCTACGGCGGCGAAGAAAAGCCCCTCGCCGTGCTGATCGATTTCGGCCTCAGCTACCGGCGGAAAGTAGGAGGGAGGCTGAGCGTCATAGGCACCCCCGGGTACATGGCGCCCGAAATAATAGCAGGCGAAGAGCGCGTCACGAGGGCGGCCGACTACTACAGCCTCGGCGTCACGCTCTACGAGCTCATCGAGGGCCGACTGCCGTTTCGGGGCGGCGTGGAAGAAGTGTTGAGGGCGCATCTATACGAGGATGTGAGGTTCAGCCGGGAGAAAATCGAGTTCGCGGAGCTCTATCCGAGGATCAGGGCGCTCATGTCCAAGGACGCGAGGGCGAGATTGGAAGCATTCGAGGACTTCAGGCGGAGCCTGTCTGCGAGGGTGGCGGGGGAAACGGCATCGCTCGAGCGTGCTTATGCCCTGGGTTACGTCGAGTCCATGGGACTCGTCGGCAAGAAAGAGTTGTGGAACCGGCTGAGTTCATGGCTGGAAGGCTTGAGCGGCGAGCTCGAGAGGAGACGGGGGCGAAAAGAACCCGGCGAGGATAAAGGCGTTCCATCGGCCGGCTCTGAGGTGGTCTACCCGGGCGAGGGCACGTCGGGAGGCGATCTCGAGGCGCCGAGCAAGAGGAAGACCGTTCCGATAGACATGTCCGAGTATGTCTCCCGGAAACGCTCATCTAGTGAAGAATATATGAAGGAGGTGCTGCCCGAATCCTTGAAAGACGAAAAGCCCCATCTCCAGCGGTCCATATCAATGAGGCCCGTGCGCGATCTGCCCCGTTTGATCGCGCTCTGCGGGCCCAGCGGCAGCGGGAAGAGCTTTCTCCTGGACACACTCAGGGGGGAATGCCTGCTCAAGGGCATGTCCGTTGTCCAGCTTGGGCAAGGGGGAGATTACGAGAGGCTGGTAGGCGAGGAGACAAGCTACCCGGATGGAGAGTATCCAGGACTTGGGCACCGCTTCCCCACTTCCGCCGGAGCCGCGACAGCAAGGGGCAAGGGCCGGAGAGCGGCACTCCCCGGGAGACCGTCCGGGGCGCCCTCTCGTGCGGTCGATCCGCATTCGATCATCATAGATCGCTTCGTCCGTGGATGGGACCGGCTCGAACTGGAAGGCAGCCGCCGTGGTGTAGTCCTGATGATCGATGGGTTCGAGCAACTCGAGGCGGAGGTGGTCGAGTTCATCGAGTACCTGGCGAAGCGCATCGAGTTCATGATAGACGAGGACAAGGAACCCGGCATATTCCTAGTAGTCTCAGGGCGCAAGCCTTCGTTGCGAAGGGACCTCGGCCGGATCTTTCCCAAGGGGGAAAAATCCGAGGAGCTGGTCCTGCCGCTTCCGGGAAGGGACGACGTGGAGGGCATACTGGCGCGCTTTCACGGGCACATGGCCGGAGTGGACGAGCGCAAGAGGCTGGCGGATTTCCTGGCCAAGCACATGGAGAGTTCGGGAGCGCTCATGGGAGCGCTTCGCGAGGCAATAGTCACGGGTGAGCTGAAGCGCGAGGGAGGAATATGGAGCTTCATACCGGCCACGCGCACCGAGAGGGCCCGTGATCGGGGCGGTACGGACTATTATCGTACCCTCTTCGAAGAACTCGATGCATGTGAAAAAGAGCTCATAGCCTGGCTCTGTTCCAACCGGGGATTCATCGCGATGGACGAGCTCGGCAGGATAAGCGGGATTGCGGAAAAAGAGCTCGAGCTGTCCTTGGAGCGGATGAGGCCTTTTCGCGTGATCGAGAGACGGGAGGAAAGTCGAGGCGAGAAATTGGGGATCGTGACTGAGGTGGTACGAGGAGCCTTCTACAAGACCCTGAGCTCGCAGGAGAGAAAGCGGATACACCAAGCTTACATTGATCACTATGAGAAATCACTCGCCACGACCGAGTGCAGGCTGGCGGAAATCGGGGGACGCAAAGGGCGCGGGGCCGGGGAGAGGCCCAAGCGCTCGCGCGGAACGTCCGGCCTGAGGACTCTCGAGGGGGAGGAGGGAAAGCTGCAAGAGCTCGAGAGGATCTACGAGATACTGGCGTTTCATCATGAGCGTTTGGGGCGTAAGAGAGAGTCGCTGCTCATGCACATCAAGGCTCTGAAGCTTCTCAAGCTCGAGAGGGATGTATTCGGGATGAGGAGGATTTGCGCGGAGGGGATAAGGCTGGCGAGATCTCTTCGGGGAAAGAAATGGAAGGATAGGAAATGGCATATAGAGAGGTATTTCATCAAGGAGC